>NZ_JBKOUD010000017.1:0-57809 GCF_046765975.1 Shewanella mytili
ACGCATAGCCATGAAATCATCGCCGCAGAACTGAGTTTATCCGGTGTAACAGACGCTGAAGTCATGCCGAATTTGCTCAAGCAAACCCATCGCAAAATCCGCAATATCTCAGGTGATGGTGCTTACGACACAAGAGCCTGTCACGATGCAGTTCGTAGAAAACAGGCTTTGGTACTCATTCCACCGAGGGAAGGTGCCGCGCTCTGGGAACAAGGTCATCCGCGTAACTTAGCGGTCAGTTGGCAACAGCTTCATGGTTCAAATAAACAGTGGAAAAAACGGTATGGTTATCATCGGCGGTCAATCTCAGAAACAGCAATGTACAGAGTGAAGCAACTACTTGGTGGCAGATTGAGCCTGCGAAATTATAACGGTCAGGTAGGAGAAACTTACGCGATGATAAAGGCGTTGAACAAGCTCACAGGGCTAGGCATGCCTGAAACTCACTGTGTAGTATAATCTTTAAACAATTATGATGGATTTGTTCGCTGAGTCGATTTAGGAAACAAAGCCGGTATATGATTAACTCAGGATTTTTATCTTGCAAAACGGATGATCGTGCCCGAAGGCAGAGGGGGAATGATGAAGAAACAACATGGATTTACGTTAATCGAACTTGTCGTCGTGATTATTATTCTGGGTATTTTAGCGGTTGTTGCAGCGCCTAAGTTCTTAAATTTGCAAGGTGATGCCCGGGAGGCGTCCATTAAAGGTTTCGCTGCGGCATTGAAGGGGACCGTGCAACTCAGTCATGCCAAAGCGCTGATAGAGGGGAAAGACAAACAAGCAACCGGGGCCAGTCTGAGCATTAATGGTAGCCAAATCAATCTTGCCTGGGGATACCCCATCGCGGCGGATTCCGGCGGGATTATCGATTTGATTGACGATATGAATGACTGGACCTATTTGGTTGTGCTTGGCAATGCAGTTTCGCCATCAAAAGTGTTGTTTACCTTAAAATCCGTGGCGGCCAATCAAACGGTGTTTTCTGCAGGGGTTACCGATACGGGTTCTTTGATTAGTACCTGTTATGTCCAATATCAACAGGCGACGGATGCCGCTCCTGCGGCCATTTCATTCCCTGTAAACGGTTTGAAGTGCTAACGTTTTCATTGTTTGAATGGGGATGCAAGCCGTATTAACACAACGGCTTGAAAAGGCATGTGTTGCTTCATTTCCACATGTTTTCATGCCTGACGGGGCAAGCGTGGAGCTTACCCGATTACGCATTAAATATTGCGTTACATGTTAAGTGTGGGCATTCATCAGCAATACCTGCCAGTGCATGAGGCAGAGTGACTTTTGGCACTGGACGGTTTTTGCTGGGCTGGTGTCACGCAATGCCGCGTTGCGTTTCATGTTGTTGTTAACTCAATATAATAAGGTTTGCAGCATGGCTGGTCGTATCTGATCATCAGCACCAAAACGCATAAATTTTGCCATACTTTAGCCGTATCGAATGGAGAATGTTTATGACGTGCTATCGGTTATGGCTGATTTTGTGGGCAGGATTGTTGTCTTTTACCGCCAATGCTGCTGCCAGCAATAATGACATCACCTGGAAAACACTGACTGCCCATGTGCAAATGTTGGCGTTATTGCCGGAGCAAACGTTGTTGCGCCAACAATTGTCTATGTTAAACAGTGCCCAGTCCTTGGGCGTTGTTACCCAGCGGGCACTTGAAGAGGAGATTGCCAATTTTTGGCAACGACAGGGGGTGGACATTCCCTATAGCGCTTTATCTCCGGCTTCCTCTCCCTTGCAGCGAGCCATTGCCTTGGAGCCGCAAGCGGCACAATACCAAGCGGTAGTGAACCGCATCCAGTATTTGCTATGGTTGCAACAACAAGCCTGGCCGATATTGCAACCCAGCGGTTGGTTGCGTCCAGGGGATAATCATCCGTTAATGCCACAAATTACCCAGCGTTTGTTATGGCTGGGGGATTTATCCCGTTATCCTGAAAACGGTTACGACTATACCGAGGACATTGCCGAAGCGGTGCGTCATTTTCAGGCGCGTCACGGGTTGAAGGTGGATGCCGTTATCGGGCCACAAACCTTGCGTTGGCTGAATGTATCGCCGTTGCAAAGGGCCAGTATCTTGGCACGGGATTTTGTCGCTGAAACGGTCTATCGCCAAAAATTATCTGACAGCTACATTTTGGTCAATGTTCCGGCCTATCAACTAAGCCTGGTTGAATCGGGTCAAGTGGTTTTGCAGTCCAAGGCCATCGTTGGCCGCCCTTATCGTAAAACCCCATTGTTACAAAGCGTTATTTCCAGCGTGGTACTGAATCCCGGCTGGCATGTACCGCGCAGTATTTTGCGACGGGATATTCTGCCTAAAATTCGTCAAGACGGTAATTATCTTCAGGAGCGTGAATTTACCGTGGTGGATTACGCCGGCCAGCAAATTGAGAAATCTCCTGAAGAGTGGCAGCAGTTGGCCCATGAGCGTTTTCCTTACCGCCTTATTCAACAACCGGGTAACCTGAGCGCATTGGGCCGCTTTAAATTTCATTTTCTCAATAGCTTTGATGTTTATCTGCATGACACGCCCGACAAACAGTTATTTGCACGTCATGATCGGGCGCTGTCTTCGGGATGTGTCCGGGTGGAGAAATCTTTTGAGCTTGCCCAGTGGCTGATACAGCATCGGGTGGCTGATGTGCGCAAATGGGACAACATGCAGGATAATTTTCATACCACACAGTGGTTTGCCTTAAAACAGCCTCTGCCCGTGTACATTGTGTATTGGACATCCTGGATTGACGGGCAGGGTGTAGCGCAGTTTCGTGATGACGTGTATAAAAAATTTTCTACAACTGATGAATTAAGATAACCATTTGCCAACATGTAAAAAATAGTCTACCCGTCATCCAAATCTTATCTGGTCTTTACATCATATTACTGATTCAACAGTTGACCACGAGATATAAAACGGTTAATTTTTGTGCGGTTACAATAATGTTTCCAACAGTAAAGGTGATGAAATTGTCAGTTGTATGTCCTGCCCGCCGGCAGTTATTAAAAGGACTTGGGGGCGTGGCGTTAATGTCTTTTATCCCCGCTCAGGCGATGGCGAGTCGCTCTACCAGGGGGCGTCGGTCACTGAGTTTTTACAATATCCATACAGGGGAGCGCGAAGACGGTATCTACTGGCTTGACGGGCAGTATGATCCTGACATGCTGTCGTCATTTAACCATCTGCTGAGAGATCATCGCCAGAATTTGCAAGCGCCCATGGATAAGCGCCTATTTGATTATCTTTATCAGTTACAGCAACAGTTAAACACCGATAAGGAAATACATGTTATTTCCGGTTACCGCTCACCCAAGACCAACGAAATGTTACGCGCCCATAGTGGCGGCGTTGCCAAAAAGAGTTTCCATATGTCCGGCATGGCCATGGATATTGCCATGCCGGGAGTCAAACTGTCCCATGTGCGGAATGCCGCTAAGGGGCTGAAGCTGGGCGGCGTGGGCTATTACCCAAAGTCCGGTTTTGTGCATATTGATTGTGGACCGGTCAGAAGCTGGTAAGTCATTGTTGGCTCTTGTTGCTTTTAGCCGTCTGTGGTAATATCCGCCCGCTTTATACGAGGTCGCCATTGGTCGAAAATGGCGACCAATTATTTTTTACGAGAGAGTAATTGTTATGTCTTATACAATTCAAGCCACTACCCGCACAGAGATTGGGAAAGGTTCGAGCCGCCGCCTGCGTCGTGAGGGTAAAGTGCCTGGCGTTATCTATGGTGTTAAAGCTCCTGTATCTATTATGTTTGATCATAAAGATATCATTAACGTTCAGACCAATGATGATTTCTATACCAGCGAGTTGACCATTGTCCTTGATGGTGAAGAAGTAAAAGTACGTGTACAGGCAATGCAGCGTCACGCGTTCAAGCCTGTTATTGAGCATGTGGATTTTGTTTACGCTTAATCCGTAGCTGCCAATAAAAAAGCGCCTAAGGGCGCTTTTTTATTATGTAGAAACCGCTGAACACCCAAGTAACTGCCATTTTGCGCTTTCACCCCGCTAAGGTGGGCGCGAGTCATCACGGCCATGCTTGCCCTAACAGGCTGTTTGGCAGCATGACCTTACCCTGGATGGCATTGCTTCCGCATTAATGATCCGGAAGGGTGACGTTAAGTTCCAGCACCGATAAGTTATCGTCATTCTGATCCAATTGCACTGAAACCTGCTCTTCAGAGATGGCCACATATTTGCGGATAACCTGAATAATTTCCTGTTTCATCAAAGGCAGATAATCGGGCGTATCCCGCTCTGAACGCTGATGGGCGACGATAATCTGCAACCGCTCCTTGGCGGTGGCGGCGGTGTTACTTTTCTTGCTGCTTCTGAAATAGTCAAGTAAAGACATAGTTTAGCTACCCAAATATTCGTTTGAGGAATCCTTTCTTCTCTTCGACAGTGAAGCGTAGGGGAATTTCTTCGCCAAGCAGTCGGCCTACCGTATCAGTATAGGCTTGTCCTGCATCGCTCTCCTGGTCAATGATCACGGGCACCCCTGAGTTGGAGGCTTTCAGCACTGATTGGGATTCAGGAATAACGCCTAACAACTTGATGGCCAGAATTTCCTGCACGTCTTCCACACTGAGCATTTCCCCGGTTTTTACGCGCGCGGGAGAATAGCGGGTAAGAAGCAGGTATTCTTTGATGGGTTCCAGGTTTTGCTCCGCCCTGCGGCTACGGCTTTGCAGCATACCGAGAATACGGTCAGAATCCCTGACGGAGCTGACCTCAGGATTGGTGGTAACAATTGCCGTGTCAGCAAAGTACAGCGCCATCATGGCGCCGGTTTCAATGCCCGCTGGTGAGTCACAGATGATAAATTCAAAGTCTTTGGCTAAATCATCCAGTACCTTTTCAACGCCGGCTTTGGTTAATGCATCTTTATCCCGGGTCTGGGATGCGGGCAATACAAACAAGTTGTCGCAACGCTTGTCTTTGATAAGGGCTTGGTTCAGGTTGGCGTCACCATTGATGACATTAACGAAGTCATAGACAACGCGACGCTCGCAACCCATGACCAAGTCCAGATTGCGCAGTCCAATATCAAAGTCGATGACGACCGTTTTATGGCCTTTAAGTGCCAGACCGGTTGCAATCGCAGCGCTGGAGGTGGTTTTCCCCACGCCTCCTTTCCCCGAAGTGACCACAATGATTTGTGCCATGTGTTGTTATATCCCTTGTAGCTGTCTAGTCGGGCAGTGATTCGACAGTGAGTGATTCATCGTTTAAGCGGATACAGCAGCTTCCGCGTTTTGCTCCATGTTGTTGCAGGTTTTCCGCCAGCCAGTAACGGCCGGCAATGGAAACCAGTTCGGCGTCCAATGCCTGGGCAATGATAATGGCGTTGGCGTCACCCTTGGCGCCCGCCATCGCTTTCCCACGCAAAGTGCCATATATGTGAATGCTACCATCGGCAATTACCTCGGCGCCATTGCTCACTGCGCCAAAAATTATCAAATCACCGTTTTGTGCATAAATCTGTTGCCCGGAACGCACGTTTTGCTTGAGCACTTTACATTCTCTGGGCGGGGCAGGTGGAAGCGTATTGGCTTTGCCCATTTTCAAGTGGGCAATCCCCAATTGGGCCGCTTGTTGCTGTTGTGCTTCATCAGCACCGGTGATCCCTACCAAAATAAGTTGGCGTTCGGCCATTGCCTCCTTTAAGGCTAACAGATCAATTGCTTGATGGGTAATGGCGCTAAAATTCAATACCAGTGGGGCGTTGATAAAAAACTGGGGCGCTTGGGCCAATTTTTTATCAAGTTCCTGCAACAGGTGAGGCAATTCGGCAGAATTAATATGCAGAACAGACAACATGAAAGAGGAACATTTCAGTTCCAGTGCGGGTTTTTGCATCCTGGCGGAAGTCTCCGGCATCCGAGCATTAAGCTCATTAACATACAATGTATAATGGTCAACCATGTTATAATGCGCTAATTTTAGTGGCAAGCCATAACCGGGGAATTTGGTGTTCTTATGATCTGTGCGGTATATAAAAGCAGACGCAAAGCTGATACCTACTTATTTATCAAACAAAAAAATAATTTTGATGTGGTGCCAGAGCCTTTGCTGAAGGTATTTGGTCAGCCTGAATTGGTGATGCTGTTGCCGCTGGAAAAACGGCAACATCTGGGCATGGCGGATATTAACAAGGTAAAAGCGGAATTGGAAAAAAACGGTTATTACCTGCAATTACCACCACCGCAAGTTAATTTACTTAAAGAGTTCCTTGCCGAGCAGGGAGTGTCTCCAACAGAGTAAAGGGCATTGATATGAAATACTGGGGGGCGCTGTTTGCTGTTCTGCTGCTGGGCATAAGTTTTGTGGTTCATGCCCAAATCACAAATTTTTCCCAATATCTGTCATTGTTGCGGCAGCAGGCGCTGAAAGACGGTATTGCCCCGGCAACCGTTAATGCCGAATTCCCCCAGATAAAACGTTTCCGGCGCGCTGAAATGGCAGACGCGCCATCCGGGCCCCGTTCACTTGAGCAATACCTGCCTGCCAGCGCCACCGAGCTGCGGGTGCTGGCAGCGAAAAAGCACTACCTTGCCCATAAAGCGGCATTTGACGCGCTGGCCAATCAATACCAGATCCCCGCGCGATTCGTGTTGGCCTTGTGGGGGGGGGCCTCGGATTTTGGCGAGCATCCGGCGCGTTATCCGGTATTGTCTGTGACAGCTTCCTTGGCATTTGCGCAGCAGGACGTGGCAGTACACCGACAAAATTTTATGGCGGCGTTAACGCTACTGGATTCAGGAACACACAACGTTGACCAATTGCGCAGTGACCGTAATGGACTGCTGGGACAGGCGCGGTTGTCTCCGGTGCTGTACGCACAGTGCGCCACTGATGGCAATGGTGACGGACAAGCCAATATTTGGGATGACCCTGAGGATGTGTTTGCCTCCATTGCCCATTGTTTGCAGGTATTGGGATGGGAGCAGAGTCAAACCTGGGGACGTCAGGTTCGGGTGCCTGCCACGCTGGATAGCGCATTGGTGGGCGAGGAGCACAAAGCAACATTTGCCCAGTGGCAGGCGCTGGGTGTAACGCGTTTTGACGGCAGTGCGCTGCCAAAGCGTCAGGATATGCAGGTATCATTGATAATGCCGGACGGTACCAATGGCCGACATTACTTGATTTATGATAATTACCGGGCACTCAAGCAATTGCTTTACGATGACTATGTGGTACTTGCTGTGGTGCATTTATCCGAAAAGCTCAAGGCACAGCAGATAGACTGAGTAACAATGGCCAATGACAAGGTGCCCAATAACAAGAAGTAGGTAACCGAAGATGTCTTTCTGGTTGTCAAAAACATTATCTGAGATGACACAAACGGAATGGGAGCAGCTATGTGACGGTTGTGGTAAGTGTTGTCTCAATAAGCTGATTGATGATGAAACCGATGAACTGTATTACACCTGCGTTGCGTGTAAATTGTTATCCGACAAAGATGGGTCATGCCTCCATTACCCGCAACGTTTTGAGTTTGTACCCGAGTGTACGGCCATTACGCCGCAAAATATTGCCAGCCTGGATTGGTTGCCGGATAGCTGCGCTTATCGGCGGCTGTACCTGGGACGGCCATTGCCCAGCTGGCATCCGTTGTTAACGGGTGACAAAAAACTGATGCATAAAAAAGGCATGTCCATCAAAGGTAAAACCATCAAGGAAACCCGGGTCAAGGATCTGGAAGATTATATTGTGATCTGGCCGTTACAGGACATTGATTAATCGGAAAACAGAGCAGGCCTGAGCCTGCTCATCCACGTCTGCAATATCGCTTGTCATCATGCCTTTTTTCGTACGATGGCAGTAGCAAAGAGCGCCAACATCAGCACGTAAACCGCAAACGCCACAATCATCCATTGCGCCATGGTTATGCCCATAAAACGCCAGGGAATTTCGCTGCACATGCCTGTGGGCATGAACATTTCAGGTAGCCACTCATGCAGGGGTAACCACGCAGGAAACTCGGGTGTAAAGGAACATGTGGCAAAAGGCGAGGGATGCTGTTGTAAATCATTAAGCGCCATGGCTATCTTCAAGCCCCAAATGGCACTAACGCCCCAAATCAGCGCCGCCATTATTCGTAACGGCCGATATGCAGGAGCCAGCATTCCAATAATGCCGGCAATGGCCAGCCCCACCACGGCAACTCGTTGGTAGATGCACATCACGCAAGGGTTAAGCTGCAGGCCGTATTGAAAAAATAATGCCGCCAGTTCCAGCGCAGCCGCACTCAGAAACAACAGCAACCAGCTGCGCCGGGATATTGCCCAGGTATTGAGAAATTTCAGAATCATTCCCCCCAATAAAAAACGCCCATAGTGTCATGGGCGTTTTTTAGACCTGGCTGAACCCAATTGGTTCAGCCAATGGTTTTATGATGATTAGTGCCCAGCAGCTTCTGCAGCACCTTGCATCACTTCCCGCATGCTGTGGTGCAGGATCATGTGCGTATCATAAAAATATTGGGTAGCTTCTTGCAGGAAACCACTTTCAATGGCCAGTACGCCCACAATGGACAGTACGATGGTGTAAGGCAGCGCCATCCATACCATACGGCCATAAGACAAGCGGATTAACGGTGCCAGTGCAGAGGTCAGCAAGAACAGGAACGCGGCCTGACCGTTAGGTGTGGCCACTGAAGGCAGGTTGGTACCTGTGTTAATGGCAACCGCCAGCAAGTCAAACTGATCGCGGGTGATCTGGCCATCCAGCAGGGCGGCTTTCACTTCGTTAATATAAACCGTGCCCACGAACACGTTATCACTGACCATCGACAGCAAGCCGTTGGCAATATAGAAAATCACCAGCTGTACGTTGCCTTCGTAACTCAAGGCCCAGTGGATCACCGGGGCAAACAGATGCTGGTCAATAATCACCCCTACCACGGAGAAGAACACTGCCAGCAATGCGGTAAACGGCAAGGCTTCCTTAAAGGCGTTACCCAAGGCGTGTTCGTCAGTAACACCGTTAAATGCGGTGGTGAAAATAATCACGGACAAGCCAATCAGGCCTACAGAGGCCAGGTGGAAGGCCAGACCGATAATCAGCCATATCCCTACCATGGCCTGGATCACCAGTTTCATCTTGTCTTTGGTGGTGCGGCGCTCATCTTCGTGATTGGCAAAATCCACCAGAATGCGATGCACGGCATCCGGCAACTTGGCGCCATAACCAAACAGGTGGAATTTTTCCACGACCAGACAGGTAAGTACCCCCATGAGCAACACGGGCACGGTGACTGGCGACATGCGCAGGGCAAATTCGGCAAACTGCCAATTGGCCTGGGCAGCAATAATCAGGTTTTGTGGTTCACCCACCATGGTGCACACGCCACCCAGTGCAGTCCCCACACCGGCATGCATCAACAGGTTACGCAAAAATCCACGGAAGTTTTCCAGCTCTTCAGCGTTTAACTGTCCGTCTTCATCATCGGTGTGATCATGGCTGTCAGCAAAATCCTTGCCTGAGGCCACTTTGTGATAAATGGAGTAAAAACCCACCGCAACGGCAATGATGACCGCAATAACGGTTAGGGCATCCAAAAATGCGGAAAGGAAGGCTGATGCCAAACAAAACAGCAGCGACACGGCAATTTTGGAGCGTACTTTAGTGATCATTTTGGTGAACACATAAAGCAGCAACTGTTTCATGAAGTAGATGCCTGCCACCATAAAAATCAACAGCAGCAATACTTCAAGGTTAGCTTCCAACTCATGTAATACCTGGCTTGGACTGGTCATGCCAATAAAGACCGCCTCAATAGCCAAAAGTCCCCCTGGCTGCAGTGGATAACACTTAAGTGCCATGGCCAGGGTGAAAATAAATTCGGCAACCAACAACCAACCTGCAAGGAAGGGATGAATACTGAATACGATTGGATTAATAATTAAAAAACTTAGAATTGCAAGCTTGTACCACTTGGGCGAGTTCCCCAAGAAGTTACCCATGAAGGCCTGACTTAATGGCATTGGCATGGTTTCCCTCTCTCAAGTAAGTTGTTATAGGTCGTTATGTCGTTATAAAAAGCACATGGTTTGTGTGAATGGCCAGTCTAGCCCAAACCCTTGATTATTGTCATGAGAAGTCTGAAAACAGTCTTAAAATTTCACTATCCGATAGTAAAAGTGAGATGTAGGTACGGGTTTTTTTTGAGAGTTCCCTGTTAACGCTCAACGCGGATGACCGCAGAGTGTAGACCATTGTTTGAAGGTTTCCATTTTTTTTGTCTCTGGTATGATCAGTGGTCAAAATTATTGTTACCACTGGAAAATTGGGCTGATGATCATCAATGCCAAAGGGCCTGCAAGTTTTGCAGAAAAATACATAGTTCGCTCGATTTGGGAAAACAAATTTCCTCCAGGCTCCATTCTACCGGCAGAGCGGGAGTTGTCGGAGCTCATCGGCGTCACCCGCACCACGTTGCGGGAAGTGCTGCAGCGTCTGGCGCGGGACGGCTG
This sequence comes from Shewanella mytili, assembly GCF_046765975.1. Taxonomy (NCBI): domain Bacteria; kingdom Pseudomonadati; phylum Pseudomonadota; class Gammaproteobacteria; order Alteromonadales; family Shewanellaceae; genus Shewanella; species Shewanella mytili. Next base: position 10,514 of record NZ_JBKOUD010000017.1, read on the forward strand.
GCTGACCATCCAGCACGGCAAACCCACCAAAGTGAATAATTTCTGGGAAACTTCCGGGCTGAATATTTTGGAAACCATTGCTGATTTGAATCCGGCAGGTTTTCCGGTACTGGTGGATCAATTGCTGTCGGCCCGTACCAACATCAGCACCATTTATTTCCGTGGCGCCTTGCGCAATAACCCCAATATTGCCATTGATACACTGGCCGGTGCCCATGAGCTGGAAGATGAAGCCGGAGCCTACACGGATTTTGATTACATGTTACACCATACACTGGCGTTTTCATCCGGTAATCCGTTGTACGTGTTGATCCTCAATGGCTTTAAGGGACTTTACGGCCGGGTGGGGCGTTATTACTTCAGCAATGTGGAAGCCCGCAAGTTGGCACTTAATTTCTATCTCACGCTGGAACATCTGGCCCGCAGCGGCCGATTTGCCGAAGTGCCGGAATTGATGCGTACCTACGGTAAAGACAGTGGCATCATGTGGCAGAAGATGCGTGACGACATGCCGTTGGAGATTGCCCAGGATAACCAGTAATGCTTGCCATAAACAGACCGCCATGGCGGTCTGTTTATGCATTTCCCCGCCGTTTAAGCCGCCGCTTCCTTGTCTGGGCAGATCCCCAAGGTTTTGACATGGTCATCATCCTGTTGCTCCAGTCTTACCTCAAATCCCCAAAGCCTGTGCAGGTGTTTGAGCACTTCACCATGATTGTGTGCCAGCGGTACCCCCTGATTGGGAATGTAGCGCAAGGTCAGTGACCGGTCGCCATTCAGATTCACGTTATACACCTGGATATTGGGTTCGTTATTGGCGAGATTATATTGGGCGGACAGGGTTTGGCGGATATCCCGGTAGCCCTGTTCATCATGAATGGCCGAGATGCTCAGATGCTCCTGACGCTCATCATCCAAGACACTGAACAGCTTGAATTGGCGCATTAAATGGGGCGATAAATACTGGCTTATGAAACTCTCATCCTTGAAATTCTGCATGGCAAAATGCAGGGTATCAAGCCAGTTGCTGCCGGCAATGTCCGGAAACCAATGGCGGTCCTCCTCGGTGGGGCTTTCACATATTCGGCGGATGTCGCAAAACATGTTGAATCCCAACGCGTAAGGATTAATACCACTGTAATAGGGGCTATTGTAGGCGGGCTGGGCCACCACATTGGTGTGGTTTTGCAAAAACTCCAGCATGAAACGGTCGGTCAACAATCCTTCATCATACAAATGGTTAAGCAGGGTGTAATGCCAAAAGGTCGCCCAGCCCTCATTCATCACCTGGGTTTGCCGTTGCGGGTAAAAGTATTGCCCCAGTTTACGCACGATGCGGATCACCTCCCGCTGCCAAGACGCCAGCAATGGCGCCTTTTTTTCAATGAAGTAGAGAATGTTTTCCTGGGGTTCAGAGGGAAAGCGTTTGTCCGCCTGGGCCTTTTGTTCCGCGGCCTTGTGCGGCACGGTGCGCCACAAATCGTTTACCTGGCTTTGCAGATAGGCTTCCCGCTGCTGCTGGCGTTGCTGTTCCTCTTTGAAGGAGATTTGTGAGGGCCGCTTGTAACGATCCACCCCGTAGTTCATGAGGGCATGACAGGAGTCCAGGATGGTTTCAACCTCTTCCACGCCGTATTTGCGCTCACAATGGCTGATGTACTGTTTGGCGAATACCAGATAGTCAATAATGGAGCTGGCATCGGTCCAGGTTTTGAACAGGTAGTTGTTTTTGAAGAAGCTGTTATGCCCGTAACAGGCATGGGCCATTACCAGCGCCTGCATGGTAATGGTGTTTTCTTCCATCAGATAAGCAATGCAAGGGTCTGAATTAATCACGATTTCATAGGCCAGTCCCATCTGCCCCCGTTTATAGCCCTGTTCGGTTTCAATAAAGCGTTTGCCAAAAGACCAATGGGTGTAGCCTATGGGCATGCCAACGCTGGCGTAGGCATCCATCATCTGCTCGGCCGTGATGATCTCTATTTGGTTGGGATAGGTGTCAAGGCGATAATGGGCGGCAACTCTGGCAATCTCTTTTTCATAGCCCTCAAGCAGCTCAAAGCTCCATTCTGGCCCGTCACTCAGGGGCTGACGCCGTATCTGCTGTGTCATAATGCCTCCTTCATACCGCTTGTTTCTTGAACAGTTCGCGAAATACCGGATAAATGTCTTCCACTTGCCGAATATTTCTTACTGCCATATTGTCAAATTTTTCAGTAAGTTGTTCGTACTCTCGCCATAAGGTCTGGTGGGCGCGGTTGGTGATTTCGATATAGGAAAAATAACGCACGCAAGGCAGGATTTGCTTTTCCAGCAACTGATGGCACAGGGGGGAATCATCCGCCCAGTTATCACCGTCAGAGGCTTGGGCCGCGTAAATATTCCATTCGTCGGCCGGGTAGCGTTTCTGCTGGATTTCATGCATCAGTTTTAACGCGCTGGACACTATGGTGCCGCCGGTTTCCTGAGAATAAAAAAAGTCGTGCTCGTTCACTTCTTTTGCTTGGGTATGGTGGCGGATATACACCACTTCCAGATTTTTATACGTCCGGGTGAGAAACAGGTATAGCAGGATGTAAAAACGTTTGGCCATGTCTTTGGTGGCCTGATCCATGGAACCGGACACATCCATGAGACAAAACATCACCGCCTGGCTGGTGGGGATTTCCCGTTTTGAAAAATTGTTAAAACGCAGATCGAAGGTATCAATAAAAGGCACCTTGGTAATCTTTTGTTGTAATGCCGCTATCTGGTTTTGCAACGCGAGAATGCGCTCGGCACTGGCTCCCGGCGTATCTTCCAGGGTGTTGAGCTCTTGCTCCAGTGCTTGCAACTCACGTTTTTTGCCTGCGGTCATGGCCGTGCGCCGAGCCAGCGAAGAACGCAACGACCTGACAATATTGATATTGGTGGGTACGCCATCAGTGGTGTAACCGGCGCGATAGGTTTGATATTCCACCAATTTGTTCAGGCGGTTTTTTTGCAGGTTGGGCAACTCCAAATCTTCAAACAGCAGCTCCAGATATTCGTCCTTGGAGATCTGGAATACAAAGTCATCCTGCCCTTCGCCACTGTCGGAAGCATCACCGCTACCACTGCCGCCACGACCTCCGCCGCCCTGGGGACGTTCGATTTTGTCGCCACGGCTGAACTGATCATTGCCGGGATGCACCCGCTCACGGATCCCGCCCTGACCTTGGTGGAACACGGGTTCACTAATGTCCCGGGTGGGGATGCTGATTTTTTCACCCTTGTCCACATCCGTCACGCTGCGGCGGGTGACAGCATCACTTACCGCTTTTTTGATTTGTTGTTTATAGCGGTCGATAAAACGCTGGCGGTTAACGGTACTTTTACCTTTGGCATTTAACCGCCTGTCGATGAAATTCGCCATAAGCGCCTCCCTAAGTGTGGAACGGGGCGGTCAATGACCGACCCCGTGTCGGACTACGAGGACTTTCTTACCCTCAGGTACCATTCAGACAACAGGCGGACCTGTTTTTGGGTGTAACCCTTTTCCATCATGCGACTGACAAAGTCGTCGTGCTTACGTTGATCTTCCGTGGATGTTTTGGTGTTAAAGGAGATGACCGGCAACAAATCCTCAGTGTTGGAAAACATTTTCTTTTCTATCACGGTGCGCAGTTTTTCATAGCTGGTCCAGTTGGGGTTATTGCCATCATTGTTGGCACGGGCACGCAACACAAAGTTGACGATTTCGTTGCGAAAATCCTTGGGATTGCTGATGCCAGCGGGTTTCTCGATTTTCTCAAGCTCCGCATTGAGGGCTGCGCGGTCGAACAATTGCCCGGTTTCCGGATCCCGATACTCTTGATCCTGGATCCAGAAGTCCGCATAAGTGACGTAACGGTCAAAGATGTTCTGGCCGTATTCAGAATAGGACTCCAGATAGGCGGTCTGGATCTCTTTTCCGATAAATTCCACGTATTTGGGAATAAGGTATCCTTTGAGGTATTCCAGATAGCGATCGGCCGTATCTGACGGGAATTGCTCCTGTTCAATCTGTTTTTCCAGTACGTAAAACAGGTGCACCGGGTTGGCCGCTATTTCGGTGCGGTCAAAGTTAAACACCTTGGAGAGGATTTTAAAGGCAAAGCGGGTGGAGAGCCCCTGCATGCCTTCATCAACGCCGGCATAATCCCGGTATTCCTGATAGGACTTGGCTTTGGGATCGGTGTCTTTCAGGCTTTCACCATCATATACCCGCATTTTGGAGTAAATGGAGGAGTTTTCCGGTGCCTTTATCCTGGATAACACACTGAATTGCGCCAGGGTTTCCAAGGTGCTGGGGGAGCAGGGGGCGTGAGCCAGCTCCGAGTTGTCGATTAGTTTTTCATAAATGCGGATTTCTTCGGATACCCGCAGGCAATAAGGCACCTTGACGATGTAAACCCTATCGAGAAATGCCTCATTGTTCTTGTTATTGCGAAATGCGCTCCATTCCGACTCGTTAGAGTGCGCCAGGATAATGCCATTGAAGGGCAGTGCAGAAAGCCCTTCCGTGCCGTTGTAGTTGCCCTCCTGGGTGGCGGTCAGCAACGGATGCAGCACCTTGATGGGAGCCTTGAACATCTCCACAAATTCCATCAGCCCCTGATTGGCCCGGCACAGGGCGCCAGAGTAGGCATAGGCATCGGCGTCATTTTGCGCAAAATGCTCCAGCTGGCGGATATCCACTTTACCCACCAATGAGGAGATATCCTGGTTGTTTTCATCGCCGGGTTCGGTTTTGGCAATCGCCACCTGATCCAGTACGGACGGGTACACTTTGACCACCCGGAATTGAGAGATGTCACCGCCAAATTCGTGCAGGCGTTTTACCGCCCAGGGCGACATGATGGTTTTAAGGTAACGCAACGGAATTTGGTATTCCTGCTGCAACAGTTTGCCGTCTTCTTCCGGATCAAACAGGCAAAACGGATGATCATTGACCGGGCTGCGTTCGCCGTTGGCGGTCAGCACATAAATGGGCACCTGCTGCATCAGTGCCTTGAGTTTTTCGGCCAGGGAGGATTTACCACCGCCCACAGGCCCCAGCAAATAAAGGATCTGTTTGGACTCTTCCAGCCCTTGGGCAGAATGGCGCAGGTAAGAAACTATCTGTTCGATGGCTTCTTCCATGCCGTAAAAATCTTTGAATGCCGGATAACGGGAGATGACCCGATTGGAGAAAATGCGGCTTAATACCGGATTTTTTGAGGTGTCGATGGTTTCCGGCTCACCGATTGCCACCAACAACCTTTCTGCGGCAGATGCATATGCCGTACGATCTTTGTGACAAAGTTCCAGAAACTCCTGAAGTGTAAATTCCTCTTCGAGTTTCTGCTCATAGCGCTGCTGATAATGCTCGAATATACCCATCTTGACCCCCTGAAACTTTCAAATATAGGCACTTGGTATTGAGTCCCTACACTTAATCTTAGACGCAAGGTTGTGGGCTTTGTCAAAAAAAACATAAATAAAAACAATAAGAAATAGTTGCAAAAGCAATATTAGCAGATATCAAACTGGAGTTTTAACGGGTTTTTCAGGGGGGAAATGCCGTGTCTGTGAATGGATAAATGCACGCTCAATCGAATGAGTGACAAAGCCGGCATATGGGCAGGAAATGCCAACAGGCGACAGGTGATGTTAGGGAAAATGACGGGCCGCAGTCATGGCTGCGACCCGGAGGGATTAATCGTAAATCAGCTCTAATTGCATGAGCAGCATCTCTTCACCGCCACTGACCTTGATGTCGCGGCTGTGACAGACAGGGCACAGATAGGCAATTTCATCCGGTACCGAGTGGGCACCACAGGCCTTGCAGTCCAGCTCCAGTGGTGCCACATCCATTTCCAGCTCGGCGCCTTGGCACATGCCGTCTTCACGGAAGGTGTCAAACGCGGTTTTCACCAGTTGTGGCTCCACCCCGCTCAGTGCGCCGATTTTGACTGCCACGCGGGCAATGCCCTTTGCCTGATGTTGCTTGGCCAGTTTTTCACACTGGTCAATTAAGGCGCTGACAATGGAAAACTCGTGCATCAGCAGATCCTCGGCAGCAGTTCACCGGCAGGCAACTCCAGATAGCGTTTGCTGCCCCAAGGGGAATGCAAAATCACTTTGCCCTGGTTATCTTCAGTGACCGTGCCCACAATCTGCGCCTGGTTGCAATCGCAGAACTGGTGCATGACCTCAATGGCCTTGGCGGCAATTTCCTGGGGCAGGGCGATGACAAAAGTGCCTTCGTTTGCCAGATCCCAAGGTTCAAAACCGTATAGCTCACACACGCCGCGCACTTCATCACGTACCGGAATGGCCGCTTCGTTAAGCTCAATGCCTACACCGGCCGCTTTGGCCCATTCGTTAAGCACTGCGGCAATGCCGCCACGGGTGGCATCACGCATGGCGTGAATGTCAAGATTGGCCGCAATCAACTGTTCAACCATGGGCCACAGGGTGGCGCAATCGGAGGCCAGTTCGGTTTCCAGCTCCAGTCCCTCACGGGCCGCCAGTACGGTGGCGCCGTGGCAGCCGATATCCCGGGACAAAATGATGGCATCTCCCGGGCGCACGGCATGTACCGAAATTCCGGGTTTGATGATGCGGCCTACCCCTGAGGTGTTGATGAATACGCCATCGGCGCAGCCTTTGGGCACAACCTTGGTATCGCCGCACACAATCTTGGCGCCGCTTTTGTGCAGTTCATCCGCCATGGTGTGCACAATCTCTTTGAGCTTGGCAATTTCAAAGCCTTCTTCGATGATGAAGCCGCAGCTGAGGTACTGTGGGACGGCACCCATCATTGCCAGATCGTTAACGGTACCGGCAATGGCCAGCTTGCCGATATTGCCGCCTTTGAAAAACAGCGGCGATACCACAAACGAGTCAGTGGTAAACGCAATGGGGCCAGTCACATTCAAGCTGGCAGCATCCTCTTCCTGACGCAGGATCTGGTTATCGAACGCTTCAAAAAACAGTTTGCCAATCAGCTCCGCCATTTCGCGGCCACCGCCGCCATGACTGAGCTGGATTTGTTTTGGGGTTGACATGGTTATTTTACTCCTGCGTAACGATAGTAGGCGTTGCACGCCCCTTCGGAACTTACCATGCAGCTGCCAAGTGGTGTTTGCGGAGTGCAGCCGCGACCAAAGACCTTGCAGTCTTGGGGTTTGGCTTTGCCACGCAGAATATCACCGCACTGACAGGCTTTATGATCATCAATTTCTTTTACGGGCAACCGCGCTGCATATTTGATTTCGGCATCACGATGGCGGTATTCCGGTTTCAGCATCAGTGCCGAGTTGGGAATGGGGCCCAGACCTCGCCAGCGGAAGCTGGGGCGGATGGTGAAATAGGTGTTCACCTTTTGCTGTGCCGCTTCGTTGCCCTTGTAGCTGACGGCGCGGTTATACTGGTTTTCCAGTTCGCAGCGGTTTTCCACTTTCTGCTTGACGATGGATAAAATCGACTGCATCACATCCACGGGTTCAAAGCCGGACACCACTACCGGGGTGTGGTATTTATCCACGGTTGGTTGATAAATCTGGCTGCCGGTGATGACGCTTACATGCGACGGGCCGATAAAGGCGTTCACCCGTGTTTCCGGATCGGCCATCACCGCATCAATGGCTGGTGGCACCAGCACATGGTTGATGTGGAACAACAAATTGTTGATCCCCAGTTTTTCTGCCTGCTCCAGCAGTACGGCGGTCATGGGGGTGGAGGTTTCAAAACCGATGGCGAAATACACCACGGTTTTGTCCGGGTTTTCCCGGGCGATTTTCAGTGCGTCCAGCGGCATGTATATCGGACGGATATCGCAGCCTTTGGCGCGAAATTGCGCCAGTGAACCTTGTGAGCCGGGCACCCGGATCATGTCACCCAGGGTCACCAGAATGACATCGGGTTGCTGGGCCAAGGCCGCAGCCTGGTCAATGCGTTCTTTGGGCATGATGCAAACCGGGCAGCCTGGGCCGTGAATAAATTCGATGTTATCCGGCAGCAGCTGCAAGAGACCGTATTTCATGATGGTGTGAGTGTGTCCGCCACACACTTCCATCACGTTGACCGGTGCTTGCAGCTTGGGGGCCAACTGCTTGATTTGTTCAGCCAGCTCGGCAACGGTACGGGGATCTCGAAAACCGTCGTATAGCTGCTTGAGTTGCAGCTCAGGCATCAGCGGCCTCCATTTTTTCCACAATTTCCTTGTACAGCGCCAGACTTTCGGCGGCGGCGTCCGCATCGATTTTGTTCATCACGAAACCGATATGGATCAGTACATAATCCCCGATGTTCAGAGGCTCATCCATCAGGTGACAGCTAACGGTACGTTTTACCCCCAGCGTGTCCACGGTAACGCTCTGGCTTTCAGGGTGCAGTTCTACCACTTGGGACGGAATTGACAGACACATTAGGCAGTCTCCACACGTGAATGAAAGGCGGCAAGTTCGGTTTCGAACCACTGCGCCACTTCTTGCATGCTTTCAGGCTCTTTTACTGAAACGCAGATGACCTTGGCCTCTGGGTTGAGTTTCAGCACCTGGTTTTTGGCCACTTCGGTGTCAAAGTCAAAGTAGGGCAGCAGGTCGCATTTGGTGATGAACACCACATCGGCCTTGCGGAACATCACCGGATATTTTTCAATCTTGTCTTCGCCTTCCGGTACGGAAACCAGCACCACGTTTTTATGGGTACCCACATCGTAACTGGCAGGGCACACCAGGTTGCCGACGTTTTCCACAAAGCAGATGTCCATGCTATCCAGAGGCTGTTGATGCAAGGCGCCGTGTACCATAAAGGCATCCAGATGACAGGCGCTGCCGGTTTGAATTTGCACGGCGCTGATCCCTTTGGCTTTCAAGCGATCCGCATCACGGGAGGTTTCCAGATCCCCTTCAATCACGCAGTATTTTTTACCGGTGTATTCGGCCAGGTGTTCCAGCAGGGTGGTTTTACCTGAGCCAGGGCTGCTCATCAGGTTGAATGCCATGACCCCATGTTCTTCAAAATGCTCACGGTTATGCGCGGCTTCCACGTCATTCTTATCAAGGATTTTATTGATGACAGACAAGGTTTTCTTGTCATTGAGCTGAGGGTTGGTAGACAACTCATGATGATGGTGATCATGGCTGTGATCATGTCCTGCAATAGAACAACCGCAATCTTTACACATAGCAAACTCCGGTTTGACTGTGGGCTGACACGACATCGTCAGCCGCATTAAATTGGGTTTCAGGCAGTGTGGCAGTGCTGTTGCAGACCATACCACAACTGTCCCAAAGCAATACCGCCATCATTCACCGGTACCAGATGCTGCGCTAGGCGAGGGATCTGGTGTTGATTCAGTTTTTGATAGCAGTACTCGGTTAAAAATCTGTTCTGAAAAACACCGCCAGTGAGTACCACCGGCAAGTGCTTGTTTAATTGTTGTCGCGCCAGCATGGCGCTGTGGCAGATGGCATCGCCCAAGGCCTGCATGAAGGCGATGGCAATGACGCCGTTATCCACCTGTTGCTGCTGGGCCTCAAGCAGTTGGGCAAACAGGGCTGCCGTATCCCATTGTCCCAAGGAGAGTTGGGGATGGGGGCGCAAGGGAAGTTGCAGCTGCAACGCCTTGGCTTGCGCCATTTTACCTGCTGTCTCCGCCCGGCGGGCCAGGGTTTCAATCAAAATGCCGGCCTGACCTTCGTACTGGGTGTCTTGCATCAGGCCTAACAATACCGCCAGTGCATCAAAAAGTCTGCCGATGGAGTGAGACTTCGGCATTTTGGCGGTGGCACAAATCTTTGCCAGATTGCGCAATAATGCCGGGCTGCAGTGGGCAAATGCCGGCAGCTGCATATTGATGATATCGTCAATACCGAATCGTTGCAGTAGCAGTGCCAGGGTGAGCCTGAACGGTGATTTGATGGCTTGCTCATTGCCCAGCAGGGCAAACGGGCTGATGCTGGCCAAGCGCTCAAAATGGCGGTTATCTGCCAGTAACAACTCTCCTCCCCACAGTTCGCCGTCATCGCCAAGGCCGGTGCCATCAAAGCTGAATCCCAGCACTTGCCCTTGATAATCATTGGCTGCCAAGGTGGCCAACACGTGGGCATAGTGGTGTTGCACGGTAATCAGCGGACGGGACTGGGCCATGGCCCAACGGCTGGAAGCGTAATGGGGGTGCATGTCGCGCACTATGGCATCGGCATTAAAGTGGTACATCCGCTTGAAACTGGCCAGCGTGCGCTGGAAATAACCTTCTGCACCCATGCTGAAAAGATCGCCAATGTGCGGGCTAAGATACAGGGTGTGGCCGATATTGAGCGCCAGGGTGTTTTTTTGCTGGGGACCCACGGCCAAAACGGACGGCAGCTTGCAAGCGGCCAGCTGTTTGCTGGGTAAACTCAGCGGTGCGTAGCCTCTGGCGAGCCTGAGCACCTGCAGTTCATCGCCACACATTTGCACCACTGAATCATCGCAACCGTTCAGGATGGGGCGGTTATGATCCAGCATGGCATCAATTACGCTAAAGGGGCTGCTGGCCAGTTGTGCCAGAATCTCGCTGCCTTCGGTAATGATGGGTTCCCCGGAAAGATTGGCGCTGGTGGCCACCAGGGGTTTTTGCAAGGCGTCGAGTAACAGTGTATGCAGCGGGGTATAGGGCATGAACAGCCCGATGCGGTCAATCCCCGGCGCCACGGCATCACTTAATGGCATGGCAGTGTCAGGGGCAGCTTTTTGCAGCAAGACAATGGGGCGTTCCTGACTGACAAGCAGTTGCCACTCGGCAGCAGACGCCGTGGCATAACGCTTTGCCATGGCCAAATCTGCCACCATGACCGCCAGGGGTTTAGCTGGGCGCTGTTTGCGTTGCCTTAAGGCGCTTACCGCCTGATGGTTGCTGGCATCGCACACCAGATGAAAACCGCCTAATCCTTTGATGGCAAGGATTTTACCCGTTTTCAGAGCCGCTACAGCCATGCTCAAGGCATTGTCCCGGTTGGCAAGCTCTTGGCCGTCAATGTCCACATAACGCAGCTGCGGCCCGCATTTGGGGCAGCTTACCGGTTGGGCGTGATAGCGCCTGTCCAACGGGTTTTCATAGGCTGCCTTGCACTCGTCACACATGGCAAAGGTGGCCATGGACGTGTTGTGGCGATCATAAGGCAGGTGATTGATGATGGTGTAACGGGGGCCGCAGTGGGTGCAGTTGGTAAAGGGGTAACGATAATGGCGATTGGCCGGATCGCGAATTTCTTGCAAACATTGTTCGCAACTGCTTTTGTCCGTACCGACAGCCACAAATGCCTGGGCACTGGCGGTACTTTGATGAATGGTGAAGTCTGTCAGCTGTGGCGTTACTTCAACGGTGTCGTATTGCAAACTGTCGATACGGGCCAGGGGGGGCTGTTCATGGTGCAGGGCATCATCAAAGGCTTGCAGTGAGGCCATATCCGCCTGTACCACAATGGTCACGCCTTCGCCGTTATTAAGCACATGGCCGCATAATTGATAACGGCTTGCCAGTTGATAAATCCAGGGGCGGAAACCCACCCCCTGGACAATACCTGTCACATGGTAACACCGGGCTTGCAATGCACTGTGGGCAATGCATGGCGATGGGGATGTGACAGTTTCAGGCATGTGTTATCTCCGACGTTGACGCAGGTAAAGCGCGCCGGTGGCCAGTAACGCACCATCAAGATCCTGCATCTGGCTCACCCCTAACGGGAAGTTTTTGCCAAGGCGCAGGGCAATGCGTCGACCCAGTACCTGATTGGCAAAACTGCTGCCGGCCAGATACACCCGGTGAATGGCCGTATTCAGATCCAGCCTCTCAATCCAGTTGGCAATGAAGTCTGCCAGTGAGTCATTCATGGCAAACGCCAGGTTGGCGGCATTGTCAGCCCCCGCCAGGCGGAAACTGATTAACGTACCCAGTGTCTTGCACCAGTTGAAGCTGGCACTATCGCCGGATACCAGCGGATAGTCAATGCGCGGGGCATTGGCGCCGGTGTTGCTCATGGCGGCCGCCACGAAACCGTCGGCCAGTTGTTCGGTGTCTTGCCCTTCAATGCCGATGATAACCGCTGCCACAATCCACAGGGTTTTCAGGCTCTGTTTGGGGCAATGGCTGAGATCCAGCTGTTGCAAACGCTGATACAGCGCCGGATAGCGTTCGGCAAATTTTGCCAACACATCTTGCTGGGGGCTTTGCTCCATGGCGGCAATGATGTCCCGGCCAGTGGCTGGCAGCTCAGGCACCTGCATAAAGCAGCTGATTTTGCCGTCGTTATCAGAGGTCAGTAGCTGACTGACATACTCATCACTGAAATAAAGCAATCCCAGGTTTTTTTGACTGCCGGCTTCTGCGCCAACGCCCAACAGGGCACATTGGGCTGCCGTGCTACCTGAGGTGGAATCCCAGACATTAACATCAGCATTGTATGTTACGGCAATTTGCTGTTGCTGCCGTTTGCCAGTGGCTGTAGCGGTGTACTGGGCAAAGCGGGCATTGTCATGGAGGGTTTCCGACAGTGACTGCCCCAACAGGGCTTTGGTCAGCAGCACCTTGGGGGCTGCTACCGGCACATCCATTCCCAACGCATGGGCATGCAGTGCCTGCTGTGCCCGGCGGCAATAAATGGCATCAATGCCTTTTACCCGCAAGAACTCTGCCAGTACCAGTTGCAGGCGTGAGGCGGCAAAGCCCACTTCGTAGAGCGGTGCTGACAAACCGGCATCGGCTACGGGCCGCAGCAGTAACTGGGGTTTCTCAAGGGAGGAGAGGGCCAATACTTCGTTGTCGCTGACCTGGAACAAGCCGTTAAGCGTGTTGGGATTACAAATCAACAGTTGTTGGCGTCCCTGACCCAGCGGATGACGGCTAAGCTGCAACGGGCCTGTCACGTCGTCAAGCTGCAGGGTTTCGCCTTCCAGCAGTTTGCCGGCCAGCTGTTGCAAGTCCGTCCGCTGCAATGAGGCTACGCTGTCAGCCTGGCTGATGGCCTGATCACCATGGCAGTGATCGCAGGCCAGCCCCAGATTGGCAAACTCGCCATGCTGGTTATCGCCAAAGCGGGGCTGGCAATGTTGGCAAAAGGGCAGTTGTGCGCTGGCAACGGCAATGGGTTGATCATCACCCACACGCTCAGTGGCCAACAGCATGCGCGAGTCCAGCAGGTAGACACTCAGCAAAAAGTCGGCGGCAATGCTGTCTGCCAACTGTTCCAGTGCGGCCTGCTCACCTTCGGCTTCCAATATGTAACGCCAGGTGACCACAGGTTTTTTCTGTTGTTCCAGGTGGGCGTCGGCCTGATGGCGGACGGCCTGCAGTGCAACCGTTAATTTAAGCGGTTGGTAATTAAGGTATTGATTGCATAAGTAACCATACCAAGGTACCTGTCTGGAACAGTCAAACTCGAATCTCAGCAATTTCATTATTAATCGGTGTCCTGCGTTTCCTGCCGGCACGCGGCTTGGCCGCTGCTTCTGTCGCCCATGGACAGACGGGGTTTGTAGGATTGCGGAATCAGATCTGCAATGTCAGTGTGGGAAATGCGCTCACATTGCCATCCAAGATTTTGTAGGTAATGGATAAGGGTACGTTCCATAACCGGTACCGCAGCTGCAATGCGTTCGGTTAACCCTAAGGTCATGGGTTCAATAACGGTGGGTGTTACGCCCAGTACCATGGTATGGGGACGATCGCCCAGCATTTCCATCATTGTCAGGGTTTGCAGCATCTCCACTTCATGGGCGCTGCCTTGCCAGTCAACTTCTGGGGGGGCTTGATCAAAATCGAAAAAGTAAACTTCTCCGGGGCCGCAGTCAGCCGCATTGATGGTATCCACCACAATCAGTGCATCGTATTGACTGATAATCGGGGTGAGACCCTGGGCCAGCGTGCCGCCATCGAGCATCACCAGCTCATGCTCTGGATGGGAGAAGCGGTAGTTTGCATGAATATAATTGACAAAATGTACGCCGATACCCTCATCGGCGTACAGTACATTGCCAATTCCCAATAATAGTAATTTCATTGGGGACATTGGGCTCCTAGTGTTTTTCTGGATGGTAATCGTATCCTGACACAATGGCGTCTACCGCATTGTGTTTGAAGCGCAGACCATACCAGACAGCCATATAAACGTGGATTACCACGAAGATGATGAACACCCAGGTCATGTAATGGTGCCAGATACGCACCATGGCCAGGCCACCCATTGCTTCGGTAAGCCATGCGGCAGAACTCCACATCGCGCCACCCAAGCCGTCGTGGTAAACGTTGGCATACAATACCAGCCCGGTGATACAGATCAATCCAGCCATGACAGATATCGCAAAATAAGTCATGAACTGCAAAGGTCCGTAGACCCCGGCCTTGTTCAGATGGCCCATCCACAGATAGGACTTAATCTGTGCAATCCAGCTTTTGAAGCACATGACGTCCTTGAAGGAGCGTCGCTCGATATCGCTTTTACTGAAGAAAAACAGATAAGCACGAGCCAGGGTGATGGCACACAACACGAAGCCAAACACCAGATGCGCAAAGCGGATCCAGCCCTGAACCAATACGTCAGTGGAATCAGCACCCACCACGTAAGGCCACGAAATATAGAGACCGGTAGCCACCAGTATTGCAATCGCCAGCGCTCTCAGCCAGTGAAAGATACGTATTGCGGCACTAAAGACTTTTACCTGTTTATAGGCAATACTTGCTGCCATAACACTTTCCCTCCTTACAGGCCGTTGGGATCAACGCGGAATTCACCCATAGACTGACCTTTGTAATCCATAACATGCACGGCACAGGCCATACATGGGTCAAATGAGTGGATAATACGAATAACTTCCAGCGGTTTAGTTGGATCTTCCAGTTTCAAGCCCACCAGAGATGCTTCATAGGGGCCGATTTTGCCATTGGCATCCACAGGACCTGCGTTCCAGGTGGTAGGTACCACTGCCTGATAGTTTTCTACCAAGCCGCCCTTGATGCGGATCCAGTGACTCAACATGCCACGTGGGGCTTCAATCATGCCAACACCGCGGTATTCTTTGTTGGGGTCAATCACAGGTTGCACGTAGGTGGATTCATCGCTCAGCATGTTGGTCAGCAGGGCGTTGAAGGTCTTCATGCTTTCCTTGGCCACAATGGAGGTCTGCAGCATGCGGGCGGCAGTACGACCCAATGTGGTGAACAGGGCTTCGATTGGCAGACCGGTGCGTTGCAGCAGGCCATTAACCGCATCAACCACCACCTGGTTGCCTTTGGCATAGTTCACCAGCAGGCAGGACAGTGGACCCACTTCAACAGGCTCGCCGTTGTAGCGTGGTGATTTCACCCAGCTGTACTTGTTGTCGCCGTCCACGGTAGGCAGTTTGCCATATACGGTGTCGCGTTCAACAAAACCGGTGTAATCAGGCACTGTGGTACCGTCATAAGGATGCTGGGCATCATCGGCTTTATACCAAGCGTGAGTCACGTCTTCGGCAATCAGGTTAGGATTGATGTCGGTGACATTGCTCAGGTCGCCGTTCATGATCACACCCTGCTGGAAGATGTATTCACCGTCCGCAGTCACGAAATCATTGGTCGCCATGAAGTTGTGGATTTTCACGCCGCCCAGCACGGAAGGTTCCTTGCCGAAGGCTTCAGCCGCCATGATAACGTCGGCTTTATAAGCGCGCTCAATAAAGTCGGCCACGATATCGTGTTTCTGTTTCCACTCTTGCAAGCGGGCAGGGCTCAGCATGTCACGTACAGAAGTCACACCACCGACAACCAGGGATTGTGGATGGGGCTGCTTACCACCGAAGATGGCCAGCATTTCTGCTGCAATGCGTTGCACTTCCAGCGCTTTCAGGTAGTGAGACAAGGCAATCAGGTTTTGTTCTGGGGTGAACTTGTAAGTTCCGTTGCCCCAGTAAGCATTGGCGAATGGGCCAAGTTTACCGGTTTCAACAAAGCCTTTTACCCGTTCCTGCACGGCGCGCAGTTCGCCTTCGCCAGCGGCAATAGGCTTGTCGGTGTATTGCAATGCAACCTGGGCGGCTTTCACGGGGTCAGCGCTCAGTGCAGAGACAACATCCACCCAGTCCAGACCGTGCAGGTGATAGAAATGCACCACGTGGTCATGCATGAACAGGGAAGTGTGCATCAGTGAACGCAGGTAACGGGCGTTCAGCGGGATTTTAATGCCCAGTGCATCTTCTACCGCTTCAGTACCGCAACGGTAGTGAGAATAGGTACATACACCACAGATACGTTGCACAATCAGGCCAACGTCCATGGGGGTACGGCCTTTGAGGATCACTTCAATACCGCGCCACAGCGTAGATGCTGACCACGCTTTTTGAATCACATTATTTTCATCCACTTCCACTTCAATGCGGAGGTGACCCTCAATACGGGTGATGGGATCGATAACGACACGTTGGTTCATTGATTAGTCCTCCTCGGAACCGATAAACAGACTGGCGACAGCGTGGGCACCGATACCGACGACGGTAGCACCAAGAATGACGGCACCGATGGTGTCAGCTGTGGCATCCAGACCATGGAGCAACTGACGGCCAAGAGGTTTTTCAAAGTCAGCCATATCGTCCCAGAAGTTGGGTTCAGAGCAACCCATGCAGCCGTGGCCTGCCAATACGGGCCAGCTTACATGGTGGTTAAAACGTTCAGTAGGGCAGTTGTTGTAAGTGTAAGGGCCTTTACAGCCTACCTTGTACAGGCAGTAGCCTTCTTTGGCACCTTCATCACCAAACTGCTCAACAAATTCACCGGCATCGAAACGGCCACGACGTTCACAGTTGTCATGTACCCGTGCGCCATAGGCCCATTTTGGCCGGTTATACATATCCAGTGCGGGTAAGCGACCGAACATGATGAAGTACATTAATGTACCGACAATGTTCTTTTCACTTGGTGGGCAACCACCCAAGTTGACCACTGCTTTGTCAACCACTTCATATACGCCTTTGGCGCCAGTAGGGTTAGGTGCAGCGGCCTGAATGCCACCGAAAGAAGAACAAGTACCAACAGAAATAATGGCAGCAGCGCCTTCGGCAGCTTCTTTCACGATTTCCAGACCGGTATGGCCCTTACAGCCAACCGTCAGGAACGCGCCATTATTGGCAGTGGGCACAGCCCCTTCAACTGCCAGCAGGTATTTGCCTTTGTAGGCTTCCAGTGCGTGTTCCAGATTTTCTTCTGCCTGCCAGCCAGCTGCGGCCATCAGGGTTTCATGATACTCCAGAGAGATATGATCAAAAATCAGTGAATCGAGATTAGGAGTATCGGCCCGAACAAGAGACTCGGAACAACCAGTACACTCGGCTAAGTGCAACCAAATCAATGGTACCCGGTCAGCCAGTTCTGCGGCTTCTGCGACCAGATTGCTGAAGGGCAGGGGCAGTGCCAGTAAGGCGGTAACCGAAGCGCTCCATTTCATGAAGTCACGACGGGTAATACCGTGCGCCAGCATGCGTTCCTGCAGTGATTTATCCTGACGGGGGGGCAGTTGGCGAAGTTCCTCCAACCGTTTCCGTCCCTGTTCATAGAGGGCTGAATGTGTGTCCATGGGTTTACCTTAATGTTGTTTTTAAAAGGCGATTTGCGTTAAAGCTCACACAGTTAACAGCGTTAGTGTAGGGGGATAGGCGCGGTAAAATCTTGAGGTGCATCAATTTTCTATAAAAGATGAGAGCCCAGAGTTAATTAGTTATTCACAATATGATGGCGATCAAATATTGCATCCGTCATTTGGACAAATTGTCCATTTCTCTCGAATGACTCGTAACAGACGGATTTTAAGGTATTTTATCTGCCACTTAAAAATTTTTTTTGTGATATTTGCGGCAGATTTGTGTTTGGCGTTAAGAAAATCGCTTTTTTTCGTGACACAAACCGATAACAAATCAGCAATATGGATAGCATCTGCGCATTTATAATGCCGTGTTTGTTCATTATGGCATCAGGACGGGGAAAACAGCCGCTTTGCCCCGTCCTGACGGAGGATTTAAGGATGGGGTTGTTGCGGGCGATAGTCGTACCCTGACACAATGGCATCCACCGCATTGTGCCGGAAGCGGATCCCGAACCATACCGCCATGTAGATATGGATAATCAGAAACACCACAAAGCACCAGGTCACATAATGGTGCAAGATACGCACCATGGCCAGGCCGCCCATGGCTTCCGTTAACCAGCTGGCAGAACTCCACAAGGCGCCGCCAAGCCCTTCATGATACACGTTGGCATATAACACCAAGCCGGTAACGCACATGAAGGCTGCCAGCAGTGAAATGACAAAATAGGTCATGAACTGCAACGGCCCATAGACGCCGGCTTTTTTCAGGTGGCCCATCCATAAATAGGATTTTATCTGGGCTATCCAGCTACTAAGGCGCATCACATCCTTGAAGGAGCGCCGCTCGATATCGCTTTTACTGAAAAAGAACAGGTAGGCGCGCACCGCGGTGATGGCGCAAAGGGCAAAACCGCAGATAAGGTGCGCCACTCGGATCCAGCCTTGCACCAGCACATCGGTGCTATCCGCGCCCACCAGGTAGGGCCACGAGATGTAAAACCCCGTGGCAACCAGCAATACGATTGCCAGCGCCCGTAACCAGTGAAATGCCCGGATGGCTCCGCTGAACACTTTTTCCTGTTGATAGGAAACCGTTGTGGTTTTCATCTTCCACTCTCCTTAGCAAGCACTGGCGCCTACACGGAATTCACCCAAAGATTGCCCTTTGTAATCCATCATGTGTACTGAACATGCCATACAGGGGTCAAAGGAATGGATGATGCGTAATACTTCCAGTGGTTTGGTGGGATCTTCCAGTTTGAGGCCCACCAGTGAGGCTTCATAGGGGCCAATGTTGCCGTTGGCGTCCATGGGGCCGGCATTCCAGGTAGTAGGCACTACCGCCTGATAGTTTTCCACCACGCCGCCTTTAATCCGTACCCAGTGGCTCAGCATGCCGCGAGGGGCTTCGATGATGGAATGGCCCACGTATTCCTTGTTGGGGTCAATCTGGGGTTTACGGTACAAGGATTCGTCGCTTTTCAGGTTGGTCACCAGTGCGTTGAAAATCTTGTTGCTTTCCTTGGCGATAATGGAGGTTTGCACCATGCGGGCGGCGGTGCGTCCAAGGGTGGTGTAAAGGGCTTCCAGTGGCAGGCCAGTGCGTTGCAGCAGCTCGTCCACCGCTTCCACGACCACGGGGTTCCCCTTGGCATAGTTCACCAGCAGACAGGCCAGGGGACCCACTTCCATGGGCTCGCCATTGTAGCGGGGAGATTTCACCCAGCTGTACTTGTTGTCACCATCCACGGTGGGCAGTTTGCCATAAACCGTGTCGCGCTCTACAAAGCCTGTGTATTCGGGAATGGTGGTGCCGTCATAAGGGTGCTGCGGTTTATCCGCCTTGTACCAGGAGTGGGTGACATCTTCCGCAATCAGCGCCGGGTCCACATCAGTGACACTGTTCAAATCCCGGTTATGGATAACCCCCTGCTGGAAGACATACTGGCCATCGGCGCCAATGAACTCGTCACAACAGATGAAGTTGGGTACATTCACCCCGCCCAGTACGGAGGCTTCGGCACCAAAGGCATCGGCGGCCATGAGGATGTCGGCCTTATAGGCGCGCTCAACAAATTCCGCCACGATATCGTGCTTGGTTTGCCACTCCTGCAGCCGCGCCGGGTTCACCAGATCGCGCACGGATGTCATGCCGCCCACCACCACGGACTGGGGATGTGGCTGTTTGCCGCCGAAAATCGCCATCATCTCTGCCGCCACCCGTTGGATCTCGAGGGCTTTGAGGTAATGCGACAGGGCAATCAGGTTCTGCTCGGGTGAAAAACGATAGGTTTTATTGCCCCAGTAGGCGTTGGCAAAGGGGCCAAGCCGTCCTTTATCCACAAATCCCTGCACCTTTTTCTGCACATGGTGCAAGTCGCCTTCACCGGCGGCCATGGGATCATCACTGTACTTCATGGCCACTTGCGCTGCCTTGGCAGGATCAGCCTTAAGGGCAGAGAGCACGTCCACCCAGTCCAGGGCATGCAGGTGATAAAAATGCACTATGTGATCATGGTAATGCAGCGCGGTCATCATCAACGAGCGCAGGTATTGGGCGTTGAGGGGAATTTTCACGCCCAGCGCATTTTCCACGGCTTCGGTACCGCAGCGATAATGGGAAAAGGTGCATACGCCACAGATGCGCTGTACCAGCAGGCCCACATCCATGGGAGTACGGCCTTTGAGGATCACTTCAATGCCGCGCCATAAGGTGGAAGATGCCCAAGCTTTTTGAATGACATTTTGTTCATCCACTTCCACTTCAATGCGCAGGTGGCCTTCAATACGGGTGATGGGATCAATCACAACACGTTGGTTCATGGACTACTCCTTCTCAGAACCGATAAACAGACTGGCAACCGTATGGGCACCAATACCTACCGCCGCAGCGCCGAGGATTACCGCACCGATGGTGTCGGCAGTGGCATCCAGGCCATGGAGCAACTGGCGACCCAGCGGTTTTTCAAAGTCCGCCATGTCATCCCAGAAGTTGGGTTCGGAGCAGCCGATGCAGCCATGACCGGCCAATACCGGCCAGCTCACATGGCTGTTGAAACGTTCAGTGGGGCAGTTGTTGTAGGTGTAAGGGCCTTTACAGCCCATTTTGTACAGGCAATAACCGTTTTTGGCGCTGTCATCGCTGAACTCTTCCACAAACTCGCCGGAGTCAAAATGGCCGCGGCGTTCACAGTTGTCATGCACCCGGGCGCCATAAGCCCATTTGGGACGGTTATACATGTCCAGTGCCGGCAGGCGGCCGAACATGACAAAATACATCAAGGTGCCCACAATGTTTTTCTCGCTGGGCGGACAGCCCCCCAGGTTGATGACGGTTTTGTCGATGACTTCATGTACCCCTTTGGCACCCGTAGGGTTGGGGGCGGCGGCTTGCACGCCACCAAAAGAGGCACAGGTGCCAACCGAAATGATGGCGGCGGCGCCTTCTGCGGCAGTGCGCACGGACTGCAAGCCGGTTTGGCCCTTACAGCCCACGGTGAGAAACGCGCCGTTATTGGCGGTAGGCACGGCGCCTTCAATGGCCAGCAGATAGTTGCCTTTGTAGTGCTCCAGTGCGTGCTCCAGATTTTCATCCGCCTGCCAACCGGCAGCGGCCATCAGGGTCTCGTGGTACTCCAGTGAAATATGGTTAAAAATCAGGGTGTCAAGGTCGGGGGTGTCGGCGCGGGTGAGGGATTCTGAACAACCGGTGCATTCTGCCATGTGCAGCCATACCAGCGGCACCCGGTCGGCCAGTTCGGCAGCTTCCGCCACCAAGTTACTGAAGGGCAGGGGCAGTGCCAGCAATGCGGAAACGGACGCGGTCCATTTCATGAAATCGCGGCGACTGATGCCGTATTCCAACAAGCGCTCTTGCAGTGTTTGTTCTTGACGTTGGGGTAACTGCTTTAGCTGATCAAGCCGTTGCCGTCCTTGTTGATAAAGGGCTGAGTGAGTATCCATGGATTTGCCTTAATGTTGTACCTGAAAGAGCGGTGTTCACACACCAACACCGCACCTGCCACATTGTGTTGATTTTGTGCGTGGTCTTTTGAAAATGACAAAAGTATGACCAGTGTCATTAAATAAATAAATTTGAGACATGGTACGCAATAAAAATCACATAAAATTGATCTAGGTCAATAAATTGAAATTACCGCACAAAAACTAAGCGCATTATTCGCCGTTATTGCCAGGTGGTGGCATGAAGGGAAACGCAAAGGGTTTCTATACTGTCAGAACACTGGTAGTGGCAGGGGAAGAAACGTTATTATCGGGAAAAGCAGTTTAAGATCCCGTGGTTATCTCACACTACTGCATCAAACTTTTATGGCGGGCTCATCACGGGTCGACAGAATTGACATCAATATGCGCATACTTTTAGTTGAGGATAACGAGCTGTTGGCTCAGGGAATCGTGTTGAGTCTGGAGAAACTGGACTTTCAGGTGGATCATGTTGCCACCATCAGCCAGGCAGAAACGGCCATTCATAATGAAGCCATCAGTGCCATCGTGCTGGATTTGGGCTTGCCGGACGGTAATGGCCGCACGTTGCTGCAGCAATGGCGCCAGCGGGGCATTACCACGCCCACCATCGTATTGACCGCCAATACGGACTTTGACACCAAGCTGGCGTGCCTGGACTTAGGTGCGGATGACTATCTGGCCAAGCCGTTTGATGTGCGTGAGCTGGTGGCACGCCTCAAGGCCATTGTGCGGCGCCATCACGGGCTGGATCAAAACCTGTTGGTGGTGGGGGCGCTCAACATGGATTTGAATGCCCATGAAGTGAGTTTTCGCGGGCAGCCGGTCAGTCTGTCCCGGCGGGAGTTTCAACTGTTGCTGGAGCTGGCCCAGTCCAGCGGCCGGGTGCTGACCCGGGCCCAGCTTGAGCAGCTCACCTATGGCTGGGATGAGGTGGGCAGTAATTCCATTGAGGTGCACATTCATCACCTGCGCCGCAAAACCGCGCCGGAGCTGATTAAAACCGTGCGGGGTATTGGTTATACCCTGGCAGAGGTGGAGTGATACATGTCATTACGGCTGTTAATGATGGGGGTGATGTTGCTGGGGATCAGCCTGTCCATCGGGATTTCCAGCTGGCTCAGTACCCATGACTCCCATCAGCAGATAGAAGAGCTGTTTGACGCCCAGATGCTGCAAAGTGCCAAAATGCTGGAGATGTTTTATGGCGCCCAGCCGGAAGAGCACCGCCAAGCACTGGTGACCCATCCGCTATTGCTGGCCATCACTCCCGCCAACGTGGAAACCTTTGACGAGGACGCCAGTGCCAAGAATCTTGCCTACGAGCAAAAGCTGGCGTTCCAGATCTGGCAGCCTGACGGCCACTTGTTGGTGCGCTCCACCAATTCAGCGGCCATTCCCATGGCGAATTTCAACGAGGGGTATCATCGCAACCAGTTTCAGGGCAGCCTGTGGCATATCTACTGTTACTACTCTGTCCGGGATGACATCTGGATTATGGCGGGGCAGCGGGATGATGTGCGCCAGGAGCTGGTGCAGCAGATTGTGGGTAACAGCCTGATTGCACCGGCCATCGTGTTTCCGCTGGTGGCATTGCTGATGCTGTTTTTGTCCTACTGGCTGTTGGAGCCGTTGCAAACGCTGGCAGACAAGTTAAAGCGGCGCCATCCGGATGATTTGACGCCCTTGCAGCTGCAGTTGCCCTCAGAGCTGATGACGGTGCGCGATGCCATTAACGCCTACATTGCCAGGGTGACGGCGGCCATTACCCGCGAGCGGCAGTTTAGTGGCGATGTGGCCCATGAGCTGAAAACCCCGCTGGCGGTGATCAAGTTGCATCATCAGGGATTGCAGCAGGCTACCGAACCTGGCGAAATATTACTGCATCATCAGGCGCTGGATAAAGGCATTGAACAGATAGCCCACACGGTGGAGCAGATGTTGCTGCTGTCGCGCATCGAGTCCCTGGAGCAACTGCAAGTGACCTCGGTGGATTTGGGTGAACTGGTGCAGCAGGTGCTCAACGACATGCTGCCGCTGATTGCCGATTACCAATGGCAACTTGAGCTTCCCCCCCATCTGCAAGTGTGTGCAGACGCCTTTTATCTGAAACTGGTATTGAAGAACATCATTGAAAATGCCTGTAAATATTCGGGAGATGCAGGCCCCATTCGCATCCATGCCTGGCAAGCGCAGCACAATGGCGACGTCATGTTGCAGGTGGTTGATTCAGGCCCGGGGCTTGATGAAGCGCACTGCCAGCAGCTGACGGAGCGTTTTTTCCGGGTAGAGAAAGAAAAAGTGCCGGGTTCCGGGCTGGGATTGTCCATTTGCGCGCAAATCATCAACTTGCATAAAGGGCAGCTGAGCATCAAACCGGGTACGCCTTGCGGGCTAGCGGTACAAATCCGCTTGCCGCCGGCCTGTTAGCAGGCTTGCTGGGGAACAGGTGGGAGCCGGGCGATGATGACCCCGGCTTTTTTAGCCTTTACCGCTTTTGCAACTTACACGATGCCGGCACGGCTCAAACGGGCCAGATTCACCCCTTTGAGTACAGAGATTTTATTCACCAACTGGTTCACTTCAGTGGCCTGGCCTTTGAGAATGATGGTTTCCAGGCAACGGTGATGATCAATGTGCACATGGGTGCTGCATAAAATATGCACCAGATGGTTGTGCTGAATTTCAATCAGTTTTTCAGAAAGCCCCCGTTGGTGGTGATCAAAAATCAGGGTCAGTACCCCCACCACATCTTCCAGGCTGTTATTCCACTGTTTGTCTACAATGCGATCCCGAAACAGATCGCGGATATATTCGGAGCGGGATTGATAACCACGGGCATCAATGTCCGATTCTATCTCTTCAAATAATGACTGTGGCAGGGAAACGGTAAAACGCAAAGTTTCATCATTACTCATGATGTGACCTCAATAAGCTGATGCCGGTATGATGAATGTTCTTATACATTAATCTGTTAGAAATAGCCCACAATGTTGCACTCAGGCGTGATCCAATGCGGATTTCCCGGCGTGAAAGATGGCATTGGCAGACAGGGCAAAGCCTTAGCATTCTGTGCAGCGTTTGCATCATCAAGTGCACGCTACATAAAAGGATAAGTATGCAGGGGGCCAAATAGCCATGGGGGCTGCACCATCCAGCAACACATCACCCTGCACTGGTGGCAGGGTGAACATGTGGCATGCGGCTTGATTAGAAGTTGGCGGAACGGGGGGCGCGAGGGAACGGGATCACGTCACGGATGTTGGATACACCGGTCACGTAAGACACCAAACGTTCAAAGCCAAGGCCGAAACCGGCATGGGGCACGGTGCCATAACGGCGCAGATCCCGGTACCACCAGTAATCCTCCTTGGCCAGCCCCATTTCATCCATGCGCTGATCCAGTACATCCAAGCGTTCTTCACGCTGGGAACCACCAATGATTTCACCAATACCGGGAGCCAATACATCCATGGCGGCCACGGTTTTGCCATCTTCATTGAGGCGCATGTAGAAGGCCTTGATGTCTTTTGGATAGTTCTTGACCACAACCGGTGCATGGAAGTGTTCTTCTGCCAGATAGCGTTCATGCTCTGACTGCAAGTCAGTGCCCCATTCCACCGGGAAGTCGAATTTTTTGCCGCAGTTTTGCAAAATTTCCACCGCATCGGTGTAATCCACCTGGGCAAAATCACTGCTGACAAAACGTTCCAGACGTTCAATAACCGTTTTATCCACCCGCTGGGCGAAAAATTTCATGTCATCCATGCGCTCGGTCAATACGGCCTTGAAGGCGTATTTGAGCATGGCTTCAGCCAGTGCGGCCACATCGTTAAGATCAGCAAAAGCCACTTCGGGCTCCACCATCCAGAACTCGGCCAAGTGACGGCTGGTATTGGAGTTTTCAGCGCGGAAAGTGGGGCCGAAAGTATAAATCTTTGACAGGGCACAAGCGTAGGTTTCGCCGTTCAGCTGGCCGGATACGGTCAAAAAGGCCTCTTTGCCGAAGAAGTCTTTATCGTAATCCACCTTGCCGTTTTCACCACGGGGCAGGTTTTCCATGTCCAGCGTGGACACCCGGAACATTTCACCGGCGCCTTCGGTATCGGAAGCGGTGATCAGCGGGGTGGACACCCACACAAAGCCGTTTTCATGATAGAAACGGTGAATGGCCTGAGACAGGCAGTTACGCACGCGAGCCACGGCGCCAATCAGGTTGGTCCGGGGGCGCAGATGGGCCAGTTCCCGCAGGTGTTCCACCGAGTGGCGTTTGGCGGCCATGGGGTAAGTGTCCGGATCATCCACCCAGCCACAGACTTCAACCTGAGTCACCTGCAGTTCGTAATCCTGGCCAGCCCCTGGGCTTTCTACCACTTCACCGGTCACAATCACGGAACAACCGGTGGTCAGCTTGAGCACTTCATCGTTGTAATTGGGCAGATTATTGGGCACAACCCCCTGGATTGGATCAAAACAGGAGCCGTCATAGACAGCAAGAAAAGAAATCCCGGCTTTGGAATCCCGGCGGGTACGAACCCAGCCACGGACGGTAACTTCAGAACCGACCGCATATTCGCCTTTAAATACAGATGCGACAGATGCAATGCTCATTATTGCTTTGTTCTCCAGTGAAACGTGTTGCCGTCCAGACACGGTGACGGCGATAGTGCGTCAGGCCGGATGGGCCAACACAGCTGTGTACCAAAAATTGGAGGTTTATATTACCTTGCTGGTGGCTTTTCTCAAGTTGAAAAAGGTATTCTGGAACCATTCTCCGTCTTCCGGGTGAACAAGGTGCCAGCAAAATGAAAAAACTGCGTATATTACAGATAGTTTTAGCTGTGTTATCCATTGCCGGATGGGGATTGGCCCTGTACGCCCTGATATTGTTTCACGATGCAAGGCCGGATCGGGCCGTGGGCTATTTTTTCAGCCGCGGGGCACAGGTGCGCTTGCAGTGGGATCTGCAAGGAACCTTGCAGCTGGAGTATATCATCTGGCTTTGCGCCGGGCTCAGTTTTACCAGCATGGCCCTGAACTGGTATCTGGCCAGCCATTACCGCATGGGTTACTGGTTCAACATTCCGTTGCTGCTTTTAAGCTCCGTGACCGCCGGGCTTTACCTGCGGTTTGTCATCCTGTAGTCATGAGCGCCGATGACATCGCAAAAGGTGTCGATAATGGCGGCGGTAGCACCCCAGATCAAGCGCCCTTCGTAGGGAATGAATGTCAGAGGATGGCGGCGTTGATGGCGCTGCAGGGTAATCACATGGCGGCAATCTGGCTGCAGTAAAAACGCCAGCGGCAAACTGAAAAGCTCGCTGACCTCCCCTGGATTTAGGCACGGGCGAAACGGCTGCTGCACAATGCCCACCACCGGGGTGATGTTAAAGCCGGTAATGGTATGGTGCTCCGGCAAGGTGCCCAGTAACTGCACATGGTCAGGGGGCAGGCCTATCTCTTCTTGCGCTTCCCTAAGGGCGGTATCCAGCAAGGTGTCATCTTGTGGCTCCTGCTTGCCACCGGGAAAGCTCACTTGCCCCGGATGGGCCTTCAGATGGGCAGGCCGCTGGGTCAGCAATACTTCCAGCCCCCGGGGGCCGGCTTGAAACGCCATCAGTACCGCTGCCGGGCGCAGTTTTTGCGGTACCCAGGGCGGTTGGCGCAGCGGCGCTGTCACGCCCAGTTCAAAGCGCCAGCGCAGTTCGGTCATGTCCACGGTTTCACTCCCTGAATTGGCTCAGTACCGGCAAAATGCGGCTTACCTTGTCGTAGCTTTCCTGATATTCACTCTCGCCCTCGGAATCTGCCACAATGCCGCCGCCGGCCCAGCAGTGCAGTTGGCCATTGGCAGCGATAAGCGTGCGAATGGCAATATTGCTGTCCATTACACCATGTTGGCTGAGATAGGCAATTGCACCACAGTATAAGCTGCGCCGTGAGGGCTCCAGCTCTTCAATAATTTCCATGGCGCGGATTTTGGGGGCACCGGTGATGGAGCCGCCCGGGAACGCCGAGCGTAACAGCGTCAAGGGGGACACGCCCTCAGGCAACTGACCGGTAACGGTGCTCACCAGATGATGCACCGCCGGGAAGCTCTCCAGCGCAAACAATGAGGGCACCGCCACGCTGCCGGGGCTGGCAATTTTACCAATGTCATTGCGTAGCAAATCCACAATCATCAGGTTCTCGGCGCGATTTTTTTCAGACTGCTGCAGCTCGGTTGCCAACTGTTGGTCCTGCTGGGCGTTTGCATGGCGCGGCGCCGTGCCCTTGATGGGCTTGGTTTCAATATGGCCGTTAGCATCCACTGCAATGAAGCGCTCGGGGGAAATGGACAGGGCGCACCCCTGCGGCAGGCGCATGAAAGCGGAGAAGGGCGCGCCATTGGCGCGGCGCAGCGCGCAATAGGCTTGCCATTCATCCCCTTGGTATGCGGCGCTGAAGCGCTGGGTCAGGTTTATCTGGTAACAGTCGCCGCTGTGCAAATAATGCTGAATGCGCTCAAAGCGCGCCAGATACTCGGATTTGCCAAGCTGTAGCTGCCATTCGCCGCAAAGCCTGAAAGGGGCGGGCGTTTTTGCAGCGGGGCGTTGCAATAGTTGTTGCAGCTGCAACAGCGTTTTGGCCAGGGCCTGCTCACCTGCATAATGCACCAGCTGCCAGCATTGCTGCTGCTTGTCATGAATGAGTGCCCAGTCGTAAAGCCCCACCGCCATTTGGGGAAACGGTACATCATCGGCAGCAATTTGCGGCAGGGCTTCAATATGGCGCCCCAAATCATAACCAAAGCAGCCAATGGCGCCGCCGGCAAAGGGTAAGTCACTGGCCTTTTTTTCAGGGAAACAGGCGGTCAATTGTGCTGATAACAGCTGGAAAGGGTCGTTATCTGATACCTGACTGTGGGCGGGGATTGCATCATGCCACTGACAAATCTCAGTGTGCCGGCCCTCGGTGCAAAGGGTGACCCGCGGCCAGGCGCTGATGATGTCAAAGCGGGCATCAGGATGGGCGGCGTCGGCAGAATCCAGCAGAACGGCCCAGGGCTGGGCAGACAAGTAAGAAAACAACTGGGAAACGGAGTCATCCCAATCCAGTGAATATTGTGCAATTTTGCGACTGGTTGAGGTTTGCATCTAATTTTTTAATCCGAAAAATGTGATGTAGCCCAAAAAGCTATGAACGGTTATGATAACAGCCACCAAAAATTATCAGAACAGCCTGATCTTGGGGAATCGTGCGGTGTAACGGTTTTTCTGCGGTGCATTGGGGGCATCGACACTGTAGACGAAGATAGCCTTAAAACACAAGCTAGGAACGCTACAGCAAGGACGGCGAGCAATTGGAGCGCAAACATGTCAGTCATCAAACAAGCTGATTTCATCGACAGTATTGCAGATGCCCTGCAGTACATCTCTTATTATCATCCCAAGGATTTTATTGACGCAATGGCCGAGGCCTATGAGCGTGAACAGAATCCGGCCGCAAAAGATGCCATTGCACAGATTTTAATCAACTCCCGCATGTCTGCCGAGGGCCACCGGCCATTGTGCCAGGATACCGGGATTGTGACCTGCTTTGTGTATGTGGGCATGGGCGTGCAGTGGGATAAAACCGATCTCACTCTTCAGCAGATGGTGGATGAAGGCACCCGCCGCGCCTATACCAACAGTGACAACACCCTGCGGGCCTCCATTGTGGCCGACCCTGCCGGCAGTCGCAAAAACACCCGGGATAACAGCCCGGCAGTGGTGCATATCGTGTCTGTGCCCGGCAATCAGATTGACGTGGCCATTGCGGCCAAAGGTGGTGGTTCGGAAAACAAATCCAAAATGGCCATGCTCAACCCCTCCGATGACATTGCCGCCTGGGTGGAGAAAACCCTGCCCACCATGGGCGCCGGCTGGTGTCCTCCCGGCATGCTGGGGATTGGCATTGGTGGCACGGCCGAAAAGGCCGCGGTAATGGCCAAAGAAGCCCTGATGGAAAGCGTGGACATTCATGAGCTGAAAGCCCGCGGTGCCCAGACCACCGAAGAAAAATTGCGACTGGATATTTTCAACCGGGCCAACGATTTGGGGATTGGCGCTCAGGGGCTTGGTGGCCTTACTACCGTGCTGGATGTGAAAATCAAGTCCGCGCCCACCCATGCGGCGTCCAAGCCGGTGGTGATGATCCCGAACTGCGCCGCCACCCGCCATGTGCATTTCCATCTGGATGGCACCGGCCCGGCAGTGCTCACCCCGCCGTCACTGGATGACTGGCCGGCCATTACCCGCGCTGCCGGTGACAATACCCGCCGGGTCAATCTGGATACCGTCACCCAAGCCGACATTGAAACCTGGCAAAGCGGCGACACCTTATTGTTGTCAGGCAAAATGCTTACCGGCCGTGATGCGGCCCACAAGCGCATTCAGAGTTTGCTGGAAAGCGGCGAAGGGTTGCCGGACGGGGTGGATTTCAAAGGTAAATTCATCTACTACGTGGGGCCGGTCGATCCGGTGGGCGATGAAGTGGTGGGTCCTGCCGGCCCAACAACCTCCACCCGCATGGACAAATTCACCGACATGATGCTGGATAAAACCGGCCTGATGGGGATGATTGGCAAGGCCGAGCGCGGCCCCGCTACCGTGGCCTCCATCAAACAGCATAAAGCCGTGTACCTGATGGCCGTGGGCGGCGCTGCTTACCTGGTGTCAAAGGCCATCAAAAAGGCGCGAGTGATCGCTTTCGAAGATTTGGGCATGGAAGCGATTTATGAGTTTGAAGTTAAGGACATGCCTGTTACTGTAGCGGTTGACTCCCAAGGGGTTAATGCCCACGAAACCGGCCCGGCTATCTGGAAAGTGAAGATACAAGCGGCGCGCAAGGCGTGAGGATGCATTTCTTAAGGGGCCAGTGATGGCCCCTTTTTGTATAACACCCAAACCATCGAAAAATAACAAAGAAGATCAACAAATGAAAATGAACACTTTGAGTATGGCACTGTTGGCCACCAGTATCGCCATGCCGGCAATGGCCGCGGAGCAAAAGCCATTTACGGTGCAGGATTTGGTTTCACTCAACAAACTGCATTCTGCTGCGGTATCCCATGATGGCAGCAAACTGGTGTACGGTGTTAAAACCGTGGCGGCAGACGGCAAAGCCGAATCCGATCTGTACCTGCTGGACTTGAACGACAAAGCCGCCAAGCCTTTGCAGCTGACTTCGGCCAAGGGCACCGAGCATGATGTCAGTTTCAGCGCCGATGATAACAGCATCTATTTCATTGCCGCCCGTGACGGCAGCAGCCAGTTGTACCGTTTGCCGCTGACTGGCGGCGAAGCCCAGCAAGTGTCCCATCTGCCCCTGGATATTGACGGTTATAAACTGTCTGCCGACGGCAAGCAGGTGGTGATGAGCATTCGGGTATTCCCAGAGTGCGACACCCTGACATGCTCCAAAGAGAAATTCGAGGCGGAAAAAAACCGTAAGAGCAGTGGCCGTGAATACAGCCAGTTGATGGTACGCCACTGGGATACCTGGTTTGATCATGCCCGCAGCCACCTGATTGTGGCGCCCATTGAAAACGGCCAGTTGGGCGATACGGTGGATGTCACCAAGGGGCTGGATACGGAAACCCCGCCAAAACCCTTTTCCGGCATGGAAGAAGTGACCTTCACACCGGACGGCAAATATGTGGTGTACAGCGCCAAGGCCCCATCCAAGGATCAGGCCTGGACCACCAATTACGATTTATGGCAGGTGCCGGTTAACGGCGGGGATACGGTCAATCTTACCGCAGACAACAAAGCCTGGGACGCCCAGCCCGCGTATTCCGCCGATGGCCGCTATCTGGCCTATCTGGCAATGAAAAAACCGGGCTTTGAAGCGGATCGCTACCGCATCATGCTGCGCGATACCGTCACCGGCCAAACCAAAGAGGTGGCGCCATTATGGGATCGCAGCCCGTCTTCCGTGAGTTTCGGCAAGGATAACAACACCCTGTATGTTACCGCCCAGGATGTGGGACAGGTGTCGGTTTTTGCCGTCAACACCCAGTTTGGCGATGTGCGGCCACTGTATAACGATGGCAGCAACAGCTTGGTGGGCATGGCGGGCGAGCGCTTGATCATGCGTCATGCCTCGCTGGTGGAGCCGGGAGATTTATGGTCCATGAACATGGACGGCCAGGACTTGCAGCGCCTGACCGACGTGAACCGTGCCAAGCTCGACAAAATCAAGTTTGGCGATTTCCAGCAGTTCAGTTTCAAGGGCTGGAACAACGAAGAGGTGCACGGCTACTGGCTGAAACCTGCCAACTATGAAGAGGGCAAAAAATATCCGGTGGCATTCTTGGTGCACGGTGGCCCCCAAGGCTCCTTTGGCAACGCTTTCAGCTCCCGCTGGAATCCTGAGCTGTGGGCCGGTGCCGGTTATGCGGTAGTGATGGTGGATTTCCACGGCTCTACCGGTTATGGCCAGGCATTTACCGACGCCATCAGCCTGGACTGGGGTGGCAAACCGCTGGAAGACTTGCAAAAAGGCCTGGCGGCGGTTGCCAAACAGCAACCTTGGATTGACGCCTCCAATGCTTGCGCTCTGGGCGGGTCATACGGCGGCTACATGATGAACTGGATCCAGGGCAACTGGCCTGACGGTTTCAAATGCCTGGTCAACCATGCCGGGTTGTTTGACATGCGCTCCATGTATCATGTCACCGAAGAGTTGTGGTTCCCGGAACATGAATTTGGCGGCACTTACGAACAGGCCAAAGAGCGCTACGAGAAATTCAACCCTGCCAATTACGTGCAAAACTGGAAAACCCCCATGCTGGTGATCCACGGCCAGCAGGATTTCCGGGTGCCTTATGGTCAGGGACTGGCGGCATTTTCCTACATGCAGCGCAATAACATTCCGTCAGAGCTGCTGATTTTCCCTGATGAAAACCACTGGATTCTGAATCCGGAAAACCTGCAGCAGTGGTATGCCAAAATCTTTGACTGGATGGGTCACTGGACCGGCAAGGACGCCAAGTAACCCACTTGGTCAATGTCCATGGCAGCGAATTTGCCTGCTTAATCAAAAACCCGGCGCAATGCCGGGTTTTTATTTGCACCGCTGGCAAAAAAGCGTAACAGCGGCGTGCCATGGTCAACGGTCATGCCTAGGGCACAATCAGCACCTTGCAGGTATTGGTGCCGCCAATGGTTTCCATTACATCACCCTTGGTCATCAGCACCATGTCGCCACTGTGGATGTAACCCTTGTCACGCAAGCATTCCAGCGCTGCTTGGGCCAAAAAGTCCGGGGCATGCAGTGATGAGTCAAACGCCACCGGATACACGCCGCGATAGAGCGCCATGGCCGACAGGGTGCGAACATGACGGGTCAGGGCAATAATCGGCAGGGCGGAGCTGATGCGCGACATCAATTTGGGGGTCGCCCCCGATTCTGTCAGCGCCACAATGGCTTTTACCGCTGGCAGGTGATTGGCCGCATACATGGTGGCCAGTGCAATGGTTTCTTCCACGCCGCTGAAATTCTGATCCATCCGGTGCTTTGACACCCGGATGCTGGGATGCGCCTCCGCGCCAATGCAAACCCTGGCCATGGCGGCAACGGTTTCTTCAGGGTAACTGCCAGCGGCGGTTTCGGCCGACAGCATGACCGCATCTGTGCCATCAAGCACCGCATTGGCCACATCCATCACCTCTGCACGCGTGGGCAGCGGATTGTTGATCATCGACTCCATCATCTGGGTGGCGGTAATGACGATTTTATTGAGCTGACGGGCGCGGCTGATGAGTTTTTTCTGCACGGCCACCAGTGCCGGATCGCCAATTTCCACGCCAAGATCGCCCCGGGCCACCATAACCACATCGGCGGCATTGATAATGTCGTCAATGGCCGCATCGGAGGCCACTGCTTCAGCGCGCTCCACTTTGGCCACCATCAGCGCTTGGCTGCCGGCGGCCTGAGCCAACTGCCGGGCATAATCCAAATCGGCTCCGCAACGTGGAAAGGATACCGCCAGATAATCCACCTCA
The DNA here is from genome assembly GCF_046765975.1 of Shewanella mytili. Classification (NCBI taxonomy): domain Bacteria; kingdom Pseudomonadati; phylum Pseudomonadota; class Gammaproteobacteria; order Alteromonadales; family Shewanellaceae; genus Shewanella; species Shewanella mytili. The sequence continues at coordinate 44,109 of NZ_JBKOUD010000017.1, forward strand.
ATCTGGGCGGCGGTCATGATGTCCCGTTTGTCTTTATCGGTCAGCGCCGCGGCAGACAAACCGCCACCGCGTTTGTTAATTCCCTTGTTATTTGACAACGGCCCGGCCACGGTGACCGTGGTATGGACTTGCCGTCCGCTCACGCTGTCCACCTGTAATTGCACCCGGCCGTCATCCAGCATCAGGATGTCACCCACATCCACATCATCGGGCAATTCTTTGTAATCAATGCCAACCTGATGCTGGTTACCGGCGCCAGGGGGCAACTGGGCATCCAGTACGAACGCCTGGCCCTGAGACAACATCACCTTGTTGTCCTCAAAGGTGGAAACCCGGATTTTTGGCCCCTGGAGATCCCCAAGAATGGCTATCTGGACGCCAAGCTCTCGGGCAATTTCCCGGGCTTGGGTGGCGCGTTTGATGTGATCTTCCGTGGAACCGTGGGAAAAATTAAGCCGTACCACATTGGCACCGGCGGCAATGATGCGCCTGAGATTGTCGTCACGGTCAGTGGCAGGCCCCAGTGTGGTGACAATTTTTGTTCTGCGAAACATGGTGTTGATACCCCATTGAGTGTGCAAATGAACGTTTATATCTTAACAGAGTTACCGTGGTTTTGTAGGAAAGTTACAAACAAAAGTCTATGGTGAATATGTTTAGAAATTGTGACGTTAGCGGGAAAAAACGGTAAACGGGCGGCTGCTGGAATGCAACCGCCGCAGGAGGCATTACAATACGTCGGTTTTCTCGACGCGGGATTCTTTGAGCACCTCTTTGACCCGCTTGAGGCTTTCGCGAAAACGGGGGCCGCGGCGCAGGGTAAAACCGGTGGCCAGCACATCCACAATCACCAGTTGCGCCAGTCTTGAGGCCATGGGCAGATACATGTCGGTATCTTCCGGCACTTCCATGGTCACCGGCAGGGTGCACTCCCGGGAAAGTGGTGAATTGCGGGCGGTAATGGCAATCACTGCCGCGCCGTTTTCCTTGGCCAGGCGGGCAATGTCCAGCAGGGATTTGGTGCGGCCGGTATGGGAAATAAGCACTACCACATCGCCTTCATCACAACTGATGCAACTCATGCGCTGCATTAACACATCATCGAAACAAACAACCGGTACATTAAAGCGGAAAAACTTGTTTTGCGCATCGTGAGCCACGGCGGCAGAGGCTCCCAGCCCGAAGAAAGAGATTTTTTTCGCTTGGGTCAGTACATCAACCGCGCGGTTGATGGCAATAGGGTCCACACTTTGGCGGGCGGTATCCAGCGCGGCCATGGAAGATTCGAAAATCTTGTTGGTATAGGAGTCGGGAGAGTCATCTTCCTCTACATGGCGGCTCACATAAGGGGTACCATTAGCCAGACTCTGGGCCAGATGCAGTTTAAAATCGGGGAAACCCTTGGTATCAAGGCGGCGGCAAAAGCGGTTAACCGTTGGTTCACTGACATCCGCCATCTTTGCCAGAGTGGCTATGCTGGAATGAATGGCAGTTTGAGGGGACGCGAGAATAACCTCTGCAACTTTACGCTCAGATTTGCTGAAATGAGACAGGTTCTTTTGAACCTTTTCTAAGGTATTCATATGTTATTAAGTCCGCAGGCCAAATGATTATGTAATTTTATTAGTTTCTTTGATGTAACTTAAACGAAGCATAAAACTCATCCGACGGGTGAACAAGTATGGAAACATCTTGCCACGCTATTTGTCAGCTTAATGCCGGAGCAATAGGGTTTGTAACATGATGAGCATAACAGATCCCGATAATGTATGACCAGTGATAAAGGCGTTAAACCGGACTAAATAACAGATGAGGTTTTTAGTTTTTGTTGTTATATTACAACAGAATTGTATATCGATTTCCTTACGTGTGGTATAAGCTTGACGCTTAACATGAATGCCACCCCAATTCAGAGGAGAGAGTGGAGCGATGGGCAAAACATTATCCGAGACCAAAGCCTGTGATTTTGTACTCTTTGGCATCAAAGGAGACCTCGCCCGGCGCAAATTGTTGCCATCCCTGTATCAGCTCGACAAGGCCAATTTGCTACACCAGGATACCCGCATCATCGGCGTTGCCAAAGATGCCTTTACTCAGGAAGAGTTTATCGACCGTGTAACCCAATCCATCAACCGTTTTGTAAAAGAGGGCGTATGCGCAGAAACCCTGCAACGGTTTTTGGGGCGCTGTCATTACATCGGTACCAATTTTACCGACGTGGATGGCTACGGGGCATTTCATGAAATCCTTGATACCCAAAGCCGGGTCATGGTGAATTACTTTGCCACGCCGCCGGCCATTTTTGGTGACATTTGCCGCTGCCTGCACGAGCAAGGGCTGATTAATGCCGACACCCGGGTGGTGCTGGAAAAACCCATCGGTTCAGATTTGGCCTCATCCAAAGTGATTAACGATCAGGTATCGGCCTACTTTGATGAGCGCCAGGTGTATCGCATCGACCACTATCTGGGCAAGGAAACGGTACAAAACCTGATTGCCCTGCGTTTTGCCAACTCGCTGTTTGCCTCCAAGTGGGATAACCGCACCATTGATCATGTGCAGATCACCGTGGCCGAAGAGGTGGGCATTGAAGGGCGCTGGGGCTATTTTGACAAAGCCGGGCAGATGCGCGACATGATCCAGAACCACCTGCTACAGGTACTGACCCTGATTGCCATGGATCCGCCGGTGAACCTGGATGCCGACAGCATCCGTGATGAAAAAGTCAAAGTGCTCAAGTCGCTGCGTCCCATCACCATGGACAACGTGTTTGAAAACACCGTGCGCGGGCAATATTCCGCCGGATTCCTCAAAGGCTCGCCGGTGCCGGGCTATCTGGAAGAGGAGGGCGCCAATGTGACCTCCAATACGGAAACCTTTGTGGCCTTGCGGGTGGACATTGACAACTGGCGCTGGGCGGGCGTGCCGTTTTATCTGCGCAGCGGCAAGCGCATGCCGTTCAAAAGTTCGGAAATCGTCATCTATTTCAAGAATCCGCCTCACAACCTGTATCGCTCCAGTTACCGCAACCTGCCGCCCAACAAGCTGACCATTCGCTTGCAGCCTCATGAAGGGGTGGAAATCCAGATGATGAACAAGGTGCCGGGGCTGGAGCAAAAACAGCGCCTGCAAACCACCAAACTGGATTTGAGCTTTTCCGATACCTTTAAAGGCGAACGCATTCCCGATGCTTACGAACGCTTGCTGCTGGAAGCCATGCTGGGCAACCAGGCATTGTTCGTGCGCCGGGATGAAGTGGAACAGGCCTGGATTTGGGTGGACGGCATCATCCAGTCTTGGGAGCAGAGTAACGAAAAACCCAAATCCTATCCGGCAGGCACCTGGGGGCCGGTGGCCTCGGTAGCACTGATCACCAAAGACGGCCGTTCCTGGGACGAATAAGGAAGCATCATGCTCAAAGAAACCGTATTCAAGGCATTTGATGATAGCGAGCTGCTGGAGCAGCAATTGGCGGAACGCATTGCCATTGCCTTGCAGCAAGCCATTGATAGCCGTGGCAAAGCCAGTCTGGTGGTCTCCGGCGGCTCCACGCCCATCGGCTTGTTTCAAAAGCTCAGCCGCAAAGTGCTGGACTGGAGCGAAGTGTTCATTACGCTGGCGGATGAGCGTTGGGTTGACCCTCAAAATGATGATTCCAACGAGCATCTGGTGCGCCAGCACCTGTTGCAGCATTGTGCCGCCAGCGCCAAGTTTCGCGGGTTGAAAAACATGTATGCCACCCCGGAAGCTGGCGTGGCCATGACCACCGAGCAGCTGGCCAACATTCCAAGGCCGTTTGATGTGGTGCTGTTGGGTATGGGCAATGACGGCCATACCTGCTCCTGGTTTCCCTCTGCGCCGGCAGAAGAGCTGCAACAGGCGCTGCATGGCGATGGGCTGCTGTACGCCACCCACCCCACCAGCGCGCCCCATGGCCGCATCACGTTGAGCCGCAGCGCCATTCTTGGCAGTCGGCAAATCTACCTGCATTTGGTGGGGCAGCAAAAATTGGCGGTATACAAGCAGGCACTGGCAGGCGATGACATTAACAAGATGCCGGTGCGAGCCATTCTCTCCCAGCACAAAATCCCCGTGGATGTGTACTGGGCCGCGTAAGGAGCAGTTATGAATCCTACAGTTCAGGCGGTTACCGACAGGATAATCGCCCGCAGTAAACACAGCCGTGCCGCTTATTTGGCGGCCATTCATCGTGCCAAGGCCGACGGGGTTTCCCGGGCAAGTCTGGCCTGTGGCAATCTGGCCCACGGCTTTGCCGCCTGCCAAAGTGACGACAAGCAAGCGCTGCAACAACTGAACAAGGCCAATATCGGCATTGTGACCGCCTATAACGACATGTTGTCAGCCCATCAGCCCTTTGAATCCTACCCGCAAATTTTGCGGCAGGCCTGCCATGAAGTGGGCAGTGTGGCACAGGTGGCATCAGGGGTTCCGGCCATGTGCGATGGTGTTACCCAGGGGCAGCCGGGCATGGAGCTTAGCCTCCTGAGCCGGGAAGTGATTGCCATGGCAACTGCGGTGGGCTTGTCCCATAACATGTTTGATGGGGCGCTGTTACTGGGCATTTGCGACAAAATCGTTCCCGGATTGTTAATCGGCGCCCTGAGCTTTGGGCATCTGCCTGCGCTGTTTGTCCCGGCAGGCCCCATGCGCTCTGGCATTCCCAATAAGGAAAAGGCCCGTATCCGCCAGAAATTCGCCCAGGGGTTGGTGGATCGCGAAGCCTTGCTGGAAGCCGAGTCCAAGTCTTACCACAGTGCCGGCACTTGCACCTTTTATGGCACCGCCAACAGCAACCAGCTGGTGCTGGAAGTGATGGGGCTGCAGCTGCCCGGTTCCTCGTTTGTGAATCCGGACGAACCGCTGCGACTGGCATTGACCCAAGCCGCCGCCAAACAGGTGTGCCGCCTGACGGCCCTGGGCACCCAATATACGCCGGTAGGCGAGTTGGTGTGCGAGCAGGCGATTGTCAACGGCATGGTGGCCTTGTTGGCAACCGGTGGCTCCACCAATCTCACCATTCACATGGTGGCGGTGGCCAGAGCGGCGGGCATCATCATCAACTGGGATGATTTTGCCGAACTTTCCGATGTGGTGCCGCTGCTGGCCAAGGTGTATCCCAATGGCCAGGCTGACGTGAACCACTTCCATGCCGCCGGCGGCATGGCCTTTTTGATCCGCCAGCTACTGGATGCAGGCTTGTTGCACGAGCAGGTGAATACCGTGGCAGGCTTTGGCCTCAAGCGTTACACCCAAGAGCCCAAACTGCTGCCACAGGGCTTGACCTGGGTGGATGGCCCCCACACCAGCCTGGACTTGGAGGTACTGGCCACAGTAGCGCAGCCTTTCCAGCAAACCGGCGGCTTGCGGCTGCTGAGCGGCAATCTGGGACGGGCGGTGATGAAAATCTCCGCCGTGGGCGAAGCCCACCGGGTGGTTGAAGCCGAAGCGGTGGTGATTGACGACCAGCTGAAACTCAACGATTTGTTCAGCAGCGGGCAACTGGACAGGGACTGCGTGGTGGTTGTCAAAGGCCAGGGCCCCAAAGCCAACGGCATGCCTGAACTGCATAAACTCACTCCGTTGCTGGGCACGTTGCAGGATAAAGGCTATCACGTGGCGCTGGTTACCGACGGCCGCATGTCTGGCGCTTCCGGCAAGGTGCCGGCCGCCATTCACCTTACCCCGGAAGCACTGGATGGCGGCTTGATTGCCAAAGTGCAAAACGGTGACCGCATTCGGGTGGATGCCCTCAAGGGGGAAATAACGTTGCTGGTGGATGACGCCGAATTGGCAAGCCGCACCGCAGAGCCGGTCAATCTGGCCTCCAACCGTTACGGCATGGGGCGGGAACTGTTTTCCGTGCTGCGGGCCAGTCTTGGCAGCGCCGAAACCGGTGCCCGTTGCACCAGCGCGATTGATGAATGCATTTCCCCTGACCCGTCAATGGAGCCCATGGCATAGGAGCGGTAAATGACACAAAACAACTGGATGTTGCAACCGGCAGAGGTGTTTGCGCTCAGCCCCGTGATCCCGGTGATGGTGATCAATGACATTGCGCACGCGGTGCCATTGGCTCGGGCCTTGGTGTCCGGGGGCATTCGGGTGCTGGAAGTCACCCTCAGAACCACTTGCGCACTGGCTGCCATTGAAAAAATTGCCGCCCAGGTGCCTGAGGCGGTGGTGGGGGCCGGCACCATTTTAAATGAAACCATGCTGCAGCAGGCTCAGGATGCCGGGGCGCAGTTTGCCATCACCCCCGGCGCCACCGAAGCCTTGCTCAACGCCGGTAAAGCCGGGCGCATCCCGTTAATCCCCGGCGTTGCCAGCATCTCAGAGGTCATGGCAGGGTTAGGTCACGGTTATCACCACTTCAAATTCTTTCCTGCCGAAGCTTCCGGCGGCGTCAAGGCCCTTAAGGCTTTTGCCGGCCCGCTGGGGGATGTGCGTTTTTGCCCCACCGGCGGCATTGCCTTGCACAATTATCTGGATTATCTGGCACTGCCCAATGTGGACTGCATCGGCGGCAGCTGGATTGCCCCGGTAACCGCCATGGACGCGGGCGACTGGGCTCAAATCACCCAGCTGTGCCAGCAGGCATTGGCGCCTTTGCAGCATCCCGTTACCGCCAAAGGCTGACGCTTTGCACCTGCCGGCAGGGGTTTCCCTGCTGGCCGCTTAATGCGTACTTTGTTGCTTAACCGCGCTCGTTTCCTCGGCACCATTCTGATAGAGTGCTTATTAATCAAAAGGTTGCTAAAAACGCAACTGCGATAACAGGTTTATTCAATGTGCGTGCGCGTTTTGCCAAATATATGCGCATGGGCACTAATAAAATGTTATGTGCAATAAGGGAGGTTACTAAATTATGGAAGAAAACACATCTACAATACATTGGCCTAGTTTATTTTGGATTGTTGTAGGTATTTTGAGTTTAATGGAATTTTTCAAATTCCAAGAGTACAAATCTCTGCTACAGACGTTTGGTTTTATTTGTATGGCTTATTCAAGTATTCGATTGGTGCCGGCTAATCTTTTCACTCAAAACATATCTCTTAAAGTTTTAAGACAAAGCGCTGGGCCTATTCGCAGGTTGGACGTCACTATACAATTTCTCGGTTTTATCTTTATAACCTGTAGCTTGGTGGTTTAAATGGCTAATGCACATAACAAGGTACTTAAGGCGCAATCCGCTAGAGCGGCTTGCTGGGACACAAACACGCAGGCTGCTTCGCATTATAGCCTACGTGTTTGTGCCCCTTAGTTTAGTGTTATGCCGTTAGAAATATTGTGGTAGAGGTCGTGAATTGAGTTCGTCAAAAGATTACTTATTCGAGATGCAAGAGCTACAAGCTGATGAGTGGATCAGAGAAAGATTGAGCGATGACTCGCTTGATGAAGACTCAGAGGAATATCAGGAGTTAGCGGAAGAGTATTCGAATTACCAAGAACATTTACGTGAAGAAGCTGAATGGCAGGCGGAGTTGCGATGGTTGAAAGATAATGGGTCATCAAACATTCACAGCATATTTGTTAGCGAACTTGATGCTTTGAGAACCATGTTTGATAGTAACGTCAATAACCCTCAAAAAATGGCTTTTATACTCCATACAAACATTGTTGTAAAAATGTCATATGCATACGCGGTTACACTGCTTGAGTCATACTTAGGTGATACCTTACGAGCTCTCATTTCTCAAGATGAACAGTTTTTAAAAAATGCATTACGAAAATTCAAAGTGCTTAAAAGCGTTAAACTAACTGATGTAGTTGAAACAGATTTAGATATTAAATCCCTAGTTTTACGATATGTCAGTGACGTCCTATACCACAATATCCCAAATGTCGTAGAAATGTATGAGCAAGTCTTAGGTGTTAAACTTGATATTGATATATCTAAAGTAGTTAAAATCACAAAGTTAAGACACGATATTGTTCATCGAAATGGCAGAAATGTTGATGGCAGTATGATTAGTGTAGGTGCTCAAGATTTTACGCAAGCAATTAGCGATATCAAAGAATTTACAGGAGCACTGCAACGAGCCATCAATGACAATCAAACGGCATAACAAACAAACTGTTTAAGAGTGATTCGCAACGCGTGGCATTTTTACTATGCGTTGCGTTTAGTGTTTAAGGTGGTATGCGGGGACTTCGGTATTGCGTTGCTCACACCTTAACAAGGCGTTATTGATTATTTGCTTGAACTGCCCCAGCAACATGATGACAACTGCCTTGAAAAATGCTGACACTGCTGTACGCTGTGCCGTCAGATGTTTCTAAGCATTGGATTGTGATCTTGTCGCAATGGGTGGTCCACGTCAAAGGGTGTTTGGGTAAACCCTTCGGTATATCGCTAACATTAGTGGATATGGACGGTTGAACGCTGCCAGGATGAACACTCCTATTTCGAGTTTATCGTTATGCCTAAGTGCTTTAATTTCAAAATTATTAATTCACAATCTTTAAAATCACTGCATGGCTTTACCTTGATTGAGTTAGTGATGGTCATTATGCTACTGGCCATTCTTGCCGTAACTGTGCTGCCGCATTTTATCAACCTTAAAGGCGATGCTAAACAGGCAGTCATAAAAAATGTCGCGAGTGGTATTCATGAACTTGATCAACAGGTTTACCTGAAGTCAGTCATTCTGGGCATTCAAGATAATGACCGTAATTTAAACGCTACTGATACAAACCCTCAAGGGGGATTTCTCTTAAATGGTCAGTTTATTCAGACCATATACGGACACCCTTGGTTATTTGATGGTGACAGGCTGAGTAATTTACTTCAAGCGGATATTCAGTATGAAACGTTGAGTAATCGAGATAAAGTCTGTGATTATAGTGGCGACTTTTGTGCCATGGAGTTCCACAATGCGACAGCACCCACTGATGTTGGTGTCAATTTCCAGCCAGGTAACGCCATGCTCATTTATTTGCCTGGTGATTCAATCGCAAATAATTGCTATGCGTACTACATTTTCGATCGCACCAATAACGACTCAATGATTGGCTCTGTAATGACAGGCTGCAATTGAATGGTTCAGCAATAAGCCATGCACCTCACCGGTGTTTAAGGCAGATTCACCATGTTTGGCATTTTTGGTGGATTACCAGTGGCCAAATTTACTGTACCACTACAATACCTATTGGCCGAAAAGACTGGATCTTCGCCAACACATTAAAACGCCCCATGCGATCATGGGGCGCTTATGTTAAGTCAACATTTCAATCACATTGTATGCGGTGCTTATTAAAGCGATAATTAAAAGAAATGTTAAGGATATACACTCAGTAGCTCGACTAAATTTTTTCATGAAACTTTGCTTAAATATGTATATGTAAATAGAGAGTATCGTTAAATCAAGGATGATCCATATGAAACATAATGTCATGATGCTAACGAAAAATGTTTGACTGATAGAGATAAACTGAGGAAAAAAGGCAATGAAAAAAAGGATATCTTTGGGATTGGATATCCCTATTAAAAACCCCTTTTTAAATCCTGGCATCTCATTTGAGAATGTGGAATCTATGTGGTTACGTCTATAGAGATCAACTAATCCAGAGGCAGCCATCCAGCCTAAGTAAACTGAGCCCAGAACACCGAACACATTAAGATAAAAGTCGGGTAACGACACAATACCTAGTAACATAAGAATTGCGAGCGAAATAAGACACAGAGACGCAAAATTAGTCCCTAATGCTGTTGCAAAAGCTTTTCTCGATCCGTATTTGACAGAAGAATGAGTGATCAGAGCTACAACTGGCCCTGGCGTAAGCAGTAAGACAAGAACAGAAGAAACATATACACTTAAAAGAGTAAAATTCATTTTTATCTCTCCTTGCTGATTTTCAAAGGACACTTGTCTAAATTCAGACTCCCTTCTTCATTCAATTGATATTGTTTCCATTCCAAATTGTTGTCATCGCCATAAAATACAAGTTCTTTTGACTCATAGCCTTGATTATCGTTGGACACTCTATTTCTGATCTTCTCTCGAACCTTGATCCCTTTTATGTCCTTGCTGCTAGCGAGTACATCAAAATGTTGTCTTGGGTTAATGACAAAAACGACTCGGTTTCCGAGGTTTCGGCTTCTAATCTTTTGATGCCCGGGGCAGCTTATATTGATAAATAACGCTACTCCGCCAAAACAGAACGACCATGATTTATCCTCAGGGGATATCGGTATACTATCGGGCCAATTTTCATGATCTCCATCATGGATTTCTTGTAAGCATTTCCAAGAAAACGCCTGTGCTTCCTTCAGTTCTACAAAACCGCCCTGTTCAAAAACCATTGATAATGGACTATAAAGACGCTGCTCTATAGGTAATGTCTGGGGTCTGTTAGTGAATTTAATTAAACTATTTAACATGTTGTCTGTTCGCTCTGTTTCACTTATGAACGTAAACAGTAGAGAGTTCTGCTTCCATGCATGACGACCAAATAGACAAGGGAATTTACTATCACTTAGGCGTGAAGATACTTCATGGAAACTTTGGAGCCTCCAATCACTCTGAGATTCGATATCTGAGAAGTCCCTTTGAAGCATTAACAAATCTGATTGTTTGACCAGATCACCATTCATAACTAATTCACACACGGACTATTTGCCTTTTGTCAATTATTGATATACGACATCATTCATATATCGGTCTCTATTGAAAAATGGAAAATAATCAAGTTTAATGTGAGTAAAAATCACAATGAGAAATAAGATGGTTTTACCACCACTCTATGCCTTAAGAGCTTTTGAAGCTGCAGAACGTTTTGGCTCCTTTAGTAAAGCGGCCGCTTACCTCAATCTAAGTCCTAGTGCTATCAGTCACCATATTTGTACGTTAGAAGACTGGTTTGAATGTAAGCTCTTTATAAGAAAAGGGCCTAAGGTTGAATCAACCAATGTCGGCAAGGTGTTAGCTGAACAACTCGCAGAGGGTTTTCGATGTATAGAACACGCATGTAATATATTACAAAGCAACTCCAGAGAACTCCGTTTAAAAGCACCATCGACTTTAACCATGCGATGGCTTCTTGAAGTATTGAAATCATTTAATGAGTTATACTCAACACCTAAGGTCGGGATAACCAGTGTATGGATGGATGTGGACACGGTTGATTTTAGCAATGAACCCTATGATTGTGCCATTTTGTTAGGACATGGGCAGTTTGGTCCAGAAACCGACTGCTTAGCACTCTTTGATGAGTTCCTGATACCAATATGCTCTCCCAAGCTAACCCATCAAGTATTGAGCAATATTGCTGAATTTGAGTTAATTCATCCTTCACCAGACAGACGTGATTGGCGTAGATGGTTAAAGAAAACCGGTCATCATAGTGATCTTAATATTTCTTATGGGAAAGTGTTTGATACTTTAGAACAAGGGAACTTGGCTGCGATGAGTGGGCATGGTGTTTCGATTGGTGATCTGCTGTTGAGCCTAGAATCTATTAATAGCGGATTACTCGATATCCCTTATCGTGAAGCTGTCGCGACCGGAGATAGCTATTATCTTGTTTGGCCGAAAAACTCCTTATGTAAGGACAACATTGAAGTTCTTCATCATTGGTTAAAGGATAGGATACCGAGTGAGCTTCCTAAAGGAGTTAAGATTTTACGATAGTTATTTTGTAAGCCGGAAAAGAACGTCACTAATTTTCAACTGAATTTAAGTTCGAGGCTGGACATCTTATTTCGTATAATAATTGCTATATCCGCGTAGACGCATATCATCACTGACAGCGCGAAGAAAGGGACTCTTACTCATGGCAATCTTCAGGTGCTGTATATACGCACAGTATTATCGAGATTTTGGCGATTTCAAGTCAGAATTGATCTGATAAGCAGTCCGGTTATCCAACCAGTAAAAATATTATTATTTTTTAAATCAGCAGTTTAAAGATTTGTTACCGCTAGATAGTGTGCGGCATCTAGGGAGATAACAAGTATGCTCATTTTCATCGTAAATTTATCTGGAAAAAATGGCGTAATTTGTTAATTATTAAAGCAATTCACATGCTCGCTTTACACTGGTCAGAGGTGCTAAATGAGCATTCTCATTATTAAAATGTTATATTTCATAGGTCAGCATGACGATCTTTTTCTATACAAAGACAGATGAGTTTGGCGAATTCAGTAACTTCTCAAAGTTCGGTGTTGAGATGGACGGGGTTTGGTGGCCCACGGTGGAACACTACTTTCAGGCTCAAAAATTTGAGGATAAAGAGCATCAAGAAAGAATCAGAACAGCCCATACCCCCAAAATAGCTGCTGAACTTGGCAGGAGCCGGAAAGTAGCTATAAGAACTGATTGGGAACAGGTTAAGGATAACATTATGTATGAAGCAGTCCTGAAAAAATTCAAAACCCATCCTAAGCTCGCCGAATTACTTAAGTCCACAGGATCCCAAGACATCGTTGAGAATGCGCCGGGTGATTATTACTGGGGTTGCGGTCAAGATGGGACTGGCCAAAATAAACTAGGAAAAATTTTGGCTAGGGTTCGCGATGAAATATAACAAGTTGCTGTTTTTCGTTACGGCCACAAACAGCGTGGCCTCCACCGGACGCGCTAACGCGCGCCGCAAAGCAAAGCGTTATATGTACAGGGAGTTCTAGTGCTAGTTAGAGTAACGGATGTGAGTTTTACAACGAACCAGCCATGGCTATTTAAGTTTGCGGATTCCGAAAACAAAGAATACCTAGTTTTAAATTCGGAAACTTATGCCAAATACGGATTACCAAACCCTGTAAATAGAACGCACCTAGACCAACTTGATGTAGGTATGCCATCCAAAATAGCATTTAAAGTTATTGATGGTAAAAATATTGTTACATCAATTAGATGAAAGTACATATAACAAGCCACTGTAGTCGTGCGCTGCGCGCACTGGGACAAATACGCGCAGGCTCCCAGTCGCTACGCTCCTTAATTTTAGCCTGCGGTATTTGCCCCTAAGTGGGGCGTTAAAAGTCACAGACACATCGGAGGCATTTTGAAAGGTCCAAGTCCTGAAGATAAAGAACCTATGAAGGGGTTTCCCCAAGTAGGCTATTTGAAGAATTACATATCTTCTGAAAATATCATCGTTGGTGACTATACCTACTACGATGACCCTGAAGGTCCTGAGCGATTTGAGAGCAATGTACTTTATCATTTTCCGTTTATTGGAGATAAGCTCATAATAGGGAAATTTTGCGCTATCGCAAAAGACGTAAAATTCATAATGAATGGCGCTAATCATAAAATTTCTGGCTTTTCGACATACCCATTCCAAATATTTGGTAACGGCTGGGAGAAGGTCATGCCTAAAGAGGGGGAGCTACCCTACAAAGGCGATACAGAAATTGGGAATGATGTTTGGATCGGCTATGAAGCTACAATTATGCCGGGAGTCAAAGTTGGCGATGGAGCAATAATAGCGAGTAAATCTATCGTGACAGCTGATGTCCCGGCGTACAGCGTTGTTGGTGGCAATCCTGCCAAAGTCATTAAATATCGATTTGATGATAGTACAATTAATGAGCTCTTAGAGATGGCTTGGTGGGATTGGAGTGCAGAAAAAATAACTGAACATCTCGAAGCAATAGTTGGCTGTGACCTTCTTGCACTTCGGAAGGCAAACGGCTTTTAACAAAGCATTGCAGCGGACAAGCCGCTGAATGCGGCGTTA
>NZ_JBKOUD010000018.1:0-49757 GCF_046765975.1 Shewanella mytili
CGTGGATGGCGACACGGTGGTGGCCAGCGAGAAAACCGCCCCGGCCCATGGCAGCGTGCTGATCAACGGCACCGACATCCAGTACACCCCGGTGGCGGACTATCATGGCGAGGACAGTTTTGTCATCACCTTGACCGATAGCAACGGTTTTAGTGTGGACAAAACCGTGAGCGTCAGTGTCAGCAGCATCAATGATGTGCCCACCATCACCATCGACTCCACCCTGAGCACCGATGAAGACAACCACAGCACCTTGAGCTTCAGCTTCAATGACGTGGATGGCGACACGGTGGTGGCCAGCGAGAAAACCGCCCCGGCCCATGGCAGCGTGCAAATTGACGGCACCGACATCCTCTACACCCCGGTGGCGGACTATCATGGTGAGGACAGCTTTGTCATCACCTTGACCGATGGCAACGGTTTTAGTGTGGACAAAACCGTGAGCGTCAGTGTCAGCAGCATCAACGATGCCCCCGTGGCAACCGATGATAATGATTTTGCCTTTAGCGCCAATGATCAGGGCCGTTATGTTCTGGATGTGCTGGCCAATGACACCGACATTGATCAGGATGTGTTGCACTTGTTGTGGGTGACCACGGATGTGGGACAAGCCAGCATTGACGGCGCCAGCATCGTGCTGGAAACCGCCTCAATCGGTAAGGTCAACCTCAAGTACGGCATCGCCGATCCCCACGGCGCCAGCGCCATGGGACACGCCAAAGTGCAGATCACCTCAGATAATGCGTTGGCGCCTACCATTGTGGCGCCATCGCCCGTGGAAGTGGATGCCACCGCCTTGTTTACCAAAGTGGATTTGGGCGTGGCCGTGGCAGAAGACAGTCAGGGCCGGCCGTTGCCGGTATCCCTAGTGGATGGTGACACCTTCTTTGCGCCCGGGCGCCATACGGTGTACTGGCACACCCAGGATGAAAATGGCCTGGAAGCCCGCGCCAGTCAGGAAGTGATTGTGCATCCGCTGATCTCCATCAGCAAGGATGACACCACCATTGAAGGCACCACCCATACGGTGAAAGTCTTCCTGAACGGTGAAGCCCCCAGTTACCCGCTGACCATTCCGTATACCGTCAGTGGCAGCAGTGATGGTGACGATCACTCCCTGACCGATGGCGAAGTGGTGATCAATGAGGGCACGGAGGGCAGCCTGAGCTTCACCCTGCAGGCCGATGATCAGATTGAAGGCACCGAAACCTTGCAGATCACGCTGGACAAACAGCTGAACCTCGGGAGTAAATCCCGATATACCCTGACGGTGTACGAAGACAACGTGGCACCGGAAGTGAGTGTGTCGGTTGCCCAGCAAGGCGAGTTGCGGCCACTGATCGTCAACAACGAGCAACTGGTGACACTGACGGCAACGGTGAGCGATCCCGATGCCAATGATGACCACCAGTATCACTGGATTAACGACAATCCCCAGTTGGCCAACATCAGCCAGCAGGAGGCACAGTTTGTCTTTTCGCCGCAGGGATTAACCCCAGGCAACTATCAGCTGCAACTGGCGGTGAGCGACAGCCAAGGCGCAAGCGTCACCACCGACGTGTACTTCGAGGTGGTGGCCGAGTTAACCGTACTGGGAGATGAAGACAGCGACGGCGATTTGATCCCGGACAATCAGGAAGGCCTTGGCGACAGTGATAACGACGGCATTCTGGACTATCAGGATGCCATTGATGAATGCAACGTCATTCAGGAGCAAGCCCTGGAGTCGCAGCGTTATCTGGTTGAGGGCGAGCCCGGCGTCTGCCTGCGCAAAGGGGTGACGTTAGCCAATAACGCCACCGGCGGTGCCCAGTTGCTGCACCATGAGTTAACGGCGGACGCTGGCGCCACCAACATCGGCGGGATCTTCGACTTTGTCGCCTATGGCTTGCCCACTGTCGGGCAGACCTATCAGGTGGTCTTCCCCCAACGGCTGCCCATTCCTGCCGGTGCGGTATACCGTAAATACCGTGGACAGGCGGGCTGGAGTGACTTCCAGCAGGATGCCAACAACCTGGTGTCCTCCACCGCAGGGGAAGGCGGCTACTGTCCACCACCGGGGGATGCCGCCTGGCGTCCCGGCCTGACCGAAGGCCACTGGTGCGTACAGCTCACCATTGAAGATGGCGGGCCCAACGATGATGACGGCATGGCCAACGGCCGTATTGTGGATCCGGGCGGTGTGGCCACCGTGTCGGCCAATACCCTGCCGGCAGCCGTCAATGATGAAGTCTATGTAACCGTGGCCGGCAGCTTGCAAATTGACGTACTGGCCAACGACCATGACGACGATAACGACCGGCTGACACTGGTCAGTGCCAGCGCCCACTTTGGTCAGGTCTCCATGGAAAACGGCATGCTCACCTATCAGGCGGCCGATGAATTCCAGGGGATAGATACCATCCACTACAGCGTTACCGACAATAACGGCGGTACGGCCCATGCCCAGGTGACCGTGCATGTGACCCCGTCGGCCGGTGGCAATGTCAACAACCGGGCAGGAGGGAGTATGGACGGGCTACTGGTGTTATGTTTGGGACTGTGGGGCGCACTGCGCCGTTACGGTGGCAAACTGGCGGCCATGGTGCTGGCGTTGCTTAGCTTTAACAGCCAGGCCCACTGGTATCTGCAGGCGGATGCAGGTTTCAGCCAGGCTCATGGCCAATTGTCAGTGGCAGAAGCGCAGCGCCTGCAAAGCGATAACCAGGACCGCGCTTGGGCCCTGGGGCTGGGCTACCAGCTATCTTCGGACTGGGCCGCCACCGCACGCTATCTGGATTTGGGTGAAGGCCATGCAAGCCTGCGGCCCGATCCCCACATGGCGCCGGACGAGTACCATGCCCAAGTGGCCAAAGTCACCCCGGTATTGGCCAATGGGGTGGCGCTGGATATGGCTTACAACCTGTCTCAAAGTGAACGTTATGCGCTACAGACACGGGTGGGGGCCTTTCGCTGGCGAGCAGACTTTGACAGTGAATATCAAGGGCAGCACCTGCGCAGCAGTGAACATGGCCTGGCGCCCTACTTGGGGGTGAGTGCGGATTACCGCCTCAACCGCCAATGGCAAGTCGGCGCCCGGGTGGATCACTATTTCATCGAGCAAAATGATGTGACCATGTGGTCATTGCAGCTTAGCTGGCACTTTGATTAATCCGTAACCGCTTAGCAACAACCTCAAAGCCGGGAGCCATGCCTCCCGGCTTTTTCGTGGCAGACAAGCTTCAGCGCCAGCGCACTCCTTGAGCCTTTTATGGTGATTGGCCGTCAATACGTTCATTGTTGGTGGGTAGGTTGTCATGTGTTCTAGCCACAAGCTGGCAGCGCGGTTTGTTCGGCAGTTTTTACGGCAATATCGATTTGGTTCAGCTGGCTGCTATGGCATCAGCACCCGCTAATTTGTTATAACATCCCCCTTGGCTGCGGGGACGATTATCTCGTGGCACCTGTGACATAGTCTGAAAACGGAGACAAAGTCGTCTTGATGTGGAAGCCCCATGACAACTGCTAACAATAACCGCAAACCTGCCAGCCCTAAGCGTCGTGCTGGCCAGAAACCTCGCGGCAAGAAAAATCCCGCTCCCAGCGTGTGGCGCAAACTGTGGTCGTTGGGCTGGAAAATCGGCCTGGTGGCGGTGGCGGCGCTGACGATTTACTGCATTTATCTGGATCAGATTATTGCCCGTAAATTTGAAGGACAAAAGTGGTATCTGCCGGCACAGATTTTCAGCCGTTCCATGTCGCTCTACCCCGGCGCGCCGGTGAGCCATGCCCAATTGATTGATGAGCTGAAATTGTTGGGCTATCGCAAAGTGGCCAACCCCAAGCAAATCGGTGAGTTTTCGGCATCATCCAGCCGGGTGGAGTTATGGCGCAGACCCTTTTTGCATCCACAGGGGCAGCAGGATGCGCAGCGGGCCATGATCAGTTTTGACAGCAATGGCGTCACCCGGGTTGAGCGCATGAGCGACCGGCGGCAACTGGCCGTATTCCACCTGGAGCCGGTGTTGCTGGACCGGATTATCGCAGATGATGGTGAAGACCGTTTGTTTGTGCCTACCAAGGCGATACCTGCATCGGTGGTGGATGGTTTGCTGCTGACGGAGGATCGCAGCTTTTACGAGCACCTGGGGGTCAATCCGTTGGCCATTGTGCGGGCCGCCATGGTGAATATCAGTGCGGGTCGCACGGTGCAGGGTGGTTCCACCTTAACCCAGCAGCTGGCAAAGAATTTCTTTCTCAGCAGTGAGCGTTCTTTAAGCCGGAAAGCACGAGAAGCCCTGATGGCGGTGATTATTGATGCCCGTTACAGCAAGGAGGAGATCCTTGAAGCCTACCTCAATGAGGTTTACATGGGGCAGGATCGCAGCCGGGCCATTCACGGTATGGGGCTGGCATCCCAGTTCTATTTCGGTCGTCCCATCGGCGAGCTGACGCTGGCGCAGCAAGCGCTGTTGGTGGCTGAAATCAAGGGGCCTTCTTATTACAATCCCTGGCGTTATCCGCAACGGGCTCAAGAGCGCCGGGATTTGGTGCTGCGCTTGATGATGGAAGGCAACAAGATCAGTGTTGAACAGTACAAGGTGGCGGCCTCTTCACCTTTGGGACTGCGTAATGCCAAGCGGCCATCGCACCAGAAACTGCCGGCATTTTTTGCCCGGGTGAAGCAGGAGCTGCGTGAGCGCTATGGCGATGTCTTGCTAAAGCAAAATGGCATCAAGGTGTATACCACGCTTGACCCCTTGGCCCAGGAAGCGGCAGAAACCGCTGTCAGCAAGGTGGTGCAGTCACTGGATGGGAAAAACAGCGGATTACAGGCCGGGATGGTGGTGACGGAGCGCCATACTTACGGCATTGCGGCCATGGTGGGCGATCGTAACCCTACGTATGACGGTTATGATCGGGCTCAGGCCATTCGGCGACCCATCGGCTCACTGGTAAAACCCTTTGTTTATGCAACGGCGTTGGCACAGGGGAGCCATTATCATTTGCGCACGCCGCTGCAGGATCAGCCGATCACGCTGGAAAACGGTCAGGGGCAGAGCTGGTCACCGCAAAATTACGATCATCAATTCCGTGGGCAGGTGCCGTTAATGACGGCGTTGACCAAATCCATCAACGTGCCCACGGTCAATCTGGGCATGGCCGTGGGGCTGGATGCCGTGGTGACCACCCTTGAGCAAAGCGGCTGGCATGAAGCCATTGCGGCTTATCCCTCCATGCTGTTGGGCGCATTGAACGGCTCACCGTTCATGGTGGCCCAGGTGTATCAGACGCTGGCCAACCGCGGGCGCTACCAGCCGCTGCATGCGGTTACTGCCGTGCTGGATAAGGATAACCAACCGTTGGCGGCCGCGGGTCTGTCGCAACAGGAGGCACTGGACCCTGCGGTGAATTATCTGGTGCAGTACGCACTGATGCAGGTGGTGCAGTCAGGTACGGCAAGCAAGCTGGGCAGTGCTTTCCCCGGTGTGGAACTGGCCGGCAAAACCGGCACCAGTAATGATCAGCGGGACTCTTGGTATGCAGGATTTGATGAGCGTAATGTGGCTGCCATTTGGGTCGGACGGGATGATAACGGTAAAACCGGACTTTATGGCAGTAATGGTGCCATGGCCATTTACCGCAGTTTTCTGAATCACCGGGCGCCGTTGTCGTTGCGGCTGCCGCCGGTAAATGGCGTTGTGCAGGGCTATTTTGACCGGGATACCGGTGCGGCCAAACAACCCGATTGCCCTAATGTGGTTGCCTCTCCGGCGTTGGCCAGCAGTTATCATCCGGCTGCCAACTGTGGTGAGCCGCTTCCCTGGTGGCAGCGCATGTTTCGTGATTAGCCGGTCGTCGTCTGGGCAAACACCTCAAAACACAAAGGGCCGTTAAGGCCCTTTGTGTTTTTGGTCATCAAGTTTTACGATTGGCTTTAAGCCCGCCGGCGGCTGATGGCCGTGAGCGTGGCAAAGGCAAGAAACAGCCAACCCAGGCTGCCACCGGAGGATTTCTGAGGCTCGTCTTTTTCGGTCGCCAGATAATTGGTGATATCCACCAAATCCTTTACGCTGCGCATTTCTGACAGGTTAATCAAGTATTTATCATTCACGATAAAGGCTGGCACACTGTCGATGCGAAAATCATTTTGTTGCTGGCGCCACAACTTGATGGTGCTGTTTACCTCATTCCCATCGGCCACTTCATCATATTTGGCAGCATCCACGCCGGCTTGGGCAAAAATGGCCTTGATGTCATCACGGCTGTTAATGGTGGACTGGTGCTGATGATCGGGCTGACTGTGATCCGCATCGCCCTGAACCGCGGCAAACATCGGGTTTGCCAGCTGTTTTTCCAAACCCAGCTGTTCCATTACCGCCAGTGATTTCATCACCTCCGTCCCTAGGGCACTGTTCATGAAGTCCACATGCTTGCTTTCAAATGTCACTTCGGGCTTGAGGTTGCTTTTGATGAAAGGCAGGTATTTCTGGGACATCTGATAGCAGTGGGGGCAGTAAAAAGAGAAAAACTCGCTGATTTTTGGGGTGTCACTGCCTTTGTTGGCAATTTGGGTATAGTGTTTACCTTCAACAAAATCCGCTGCCTGGGCGGATAAAGATGCTACGGAAATTACCACAGCAGCCAGAATGGGCTTTAGCAAAATAGACTCCTTATTTTCGTTGAGTACCATCAGAACAGCTGTTGCCGAGCTTAGGTGGAAATGCTTAATTATCGCTTAATTGGTGATGCACACTTGCCGGTGGCTGGCATCGCAATGCCTGCAATTTATCCGGTTCTTTCTATGACGTCAGCTTTAACCTCAAGGTTCCCGTAAAATCTGCCACGCTTCGCACACTTCCCGAAATTTCTCCGCATCGCCCCCTTGGCGATCCGGATGCCAGCGCAGCGCCAGTTTGCGCCAGCGGCGACGGATGTCACTGGCACTGCAACCTGGTTCGAGTTCCATCGCCTGCAGCGCTTGCCGGTAAGCCAAACCTTGGGGTTTTACGCCTATATAGGCTTGATAAGACTGCCAAAACGATGCCAGCATCTGTTTGACTACATTGGCACATGTATCATAGTTCTGCCAGTCCAGATAATACTGGCGCAGTGCCTGATCCCGCTGCAGCTGCAGTTGGCCGTCCGCGGGCGGTACCCGATAAAGCCGGATATCCATGGCCTGTACCTGTAACCATTGTTGTGGCCAGAGTAATTGCTGCAATTGATACAGTGCATTCATCAGCAAGAAGTTCCGTTTGAACAGGTCCTTGTCCGGATTGTCATCCAATTGGCGCATCAAGTTGCGCTGCTGCAATTCTGTGGCGAGGTGATGCACTTTCCAGCCTCGCACCGACTGCTTTAGCAGTGTTAGCAGCGGCCATATCAAGGGATTGTCCTGATGCTGGCACAATTCATGCTCGCCGGCGGCGCCGGTTTGGCTGGCGTTTTCGGGCGCATTGGCAAGGATGGAGTGGCTGGGGGACATGGCCTCATGCTTTTTGAAATGGCGGTAATGGCCACTATGCCACAGTCGCCCGGCAGGGTGAAATTAACATGGGTTGCAAGGGAGGGGAGCGATGTAGTGCCGCTCCCCCAATGTTCAGATTTCTTCTATTACCTGCTGCTGGGGCAGCCGGGATTTTGGCAATGTGGCATTAAAATCCGTTTCATCGCTGTAGCCAAGAGCCACTATCACGCTGGCGGTGAAGCCTTTCTCCCGCAGCCCCAATACCTGGTTCAGGGTGGCGGCATCAAAGCCTTCAATGGGGGTGGCATTCACCTCAAGCACACTGGCGCCCAAAAGCAGGGTGCCCAGTGCCAGATAGGTCTGTTTCTCCATCCAGTGCTGCAAGTCCTTAAGCTCATAGCGGTGCAGATTGACGAAAAATTGCCGGCCGGTTTGCAATGCCTGTTTGGCGGTGTCATCGGGAATGCGGCCGTCCTGTTGCTCCTGCGCCAGCAGTTGCTGCAGGTAATCATCAGTAATGTAATTGCGGGTGCACAGCACTGCCACATGGGACGCGTTAAGGATTTTGGGGGTATTGAAGGCGTAGTTGGCAGTGGCTTCGGCAATTTTGGCTTTGCCTTCCTCGGTTGCGGCAATCACGAAGTGCCAAGGTTGGGAGTTTACCGAAGAGGGGGCGAAGCGCAGCAGGGTTTTGAGCTGTTCAATCTTGTCCTGCGGGATCTTTTTATGGGGATCCAGCGCCTTACTAGTGTAGCGGCGCTTAACAATTGTTGTTAAATCAGTCATTTGATTTTCCTGTATTACACTAGAGATGAGACTAGCATTCTACGAGCTTAAGCGGGTTTTACAATGCACAATCCGGTGAATATTTCACCTGTGCCGGTTTGCCAATGGCAGATGGCAAGAGTTTTGCGGCATTTCACAAAAGTATCTGCATAAAGCAAGGCAGCGAGTGGAAAATTGGTATAAAATGCGCGCCCAAAACCGCAGTCCGTATTTTTGCTTGGGCAGGAAACGGTGCTGTTAACGTCGGGTTGACAGTCTTCCGGCGGCAGGTAGTTGGCATGTTACAAGATGGGGTCGTTGCAATGATCGAAAAACGTTATATCACCGCACAGGAGTTGCTGGAGGATTCATTCCGCTTGGCAGCACAGGTCTACAACAGTGGTTTTAGGCCACAATTCATTGTGGGGATCTGGCGTGGCGGCGCACCTATCGGGATTGCCGTGCAGGAATATTTTGATTTCAAGAAAGTCGATACTGACCATATTGCCGTGCGTACCTCTTCTTATTACGGCATTGGTAACGACAAGCAAAATAAAGAGATTAAAGTGCATGGCCTGCATTATATCGTGGAACGTGCCAATGCCGGCGATGGCGTACTGATTGTGGATGATGTGTTTGATTCCGGCCGCAGCGTGTTTGCCCTCAAGGAAAAACTGTTTCAGGCGATGCGCCTGAATCTGCCACGGGACATTCGCATTGCTTGCCCTTACTACAAGCCGAAAAACACCATGGTGCCGATGAAGCCCGATTACTATATCCATGCCTCTGACGAATGGCTGGTTTTCCCACACGAGGTTTCCGGGCTGTCTCCTGAAGAGCTGTCTGAAGGCAAAAGCGATTTGCACAATATCCGCGAACTGTTTTTGTAACGGTTTTAAGATGAAAACGAAAGGGCGCCTTAAGGTGCCCTTTTTGTTGCTTGGCAATCGGCGTCAGTTTATAGATCGCGAAACTTTTGCCGCAGCATCTCGTCTCGGTCAATTACGATGGTTTCCAGTGCCGCCACCCGCTGTTTCAGTTCATCCACTTGTTGCTGCAGCGCAGCTGTTCGCTGTTGCTCCTGTTGCTGGCTATGGCGGGATTGCTGCAGTTGACCAAACAGCAGATAACCCAAGACAATAATGGCCAACAGTATAATCAAGCCCATGGGGCCTCCTGTCACTTGGGTGCCGGTCAGCATGGCTGCTGCCGGCACCAGCATTTAGTAGGTGATGTTTTCCGATATCATCACACATCGCCGGTCTTCTTGTAACCGCTCTTGCAGTGGTCGCATGGTGGTCACCGATAATCGGGGATTATCCTTGATGGTCTGTTGCAGGCGGTTGACCGATGCATGGTTGCAGGCAGCGGGGATGAGCTGCGGTGCATAACTGCGCATGAATACGGGTGATTGCTTTTTGTCCAGTGCGGGCAGCACCTCTAGGCGCTCCTCGGCGCTGGCGGCACTCAGGTGCTGCTGCTCAGCCGGGTACAGGTATGTCATGGCGATACGCTGCTCTGGAAACGGTGCGCCTTCATGGAGGATGCGGTTAAGCCAGTCACGCTTGATGGCTGCTTCCGGGCGACTGACCATGGCTGCAAGTGCCGCTTTGCGACCGCTGTCGCTGGGATCTTTTGCCGCCTCTTGTTGTAGCAGTTGCTTGCTGGCGGGATAGTCATAACGGTTGAGCTGCTGCACGATATGCCAGCGGCTGTCTTGATCCAGCGTGATGCCTTGTAGCCGGCTGTGTCCGGCCAGCAGTTCGGCCAGATGGTTCATGGATGCCATGTCTCTGGCAAAGTCCACATAAGCATTGAACCAGCGCCGTTGCAGATCCGGCGCGGCGGTATGCTCCATGGTCAGGCGCAGGCTCATTTGCGCCAGTGCGCGAATGGCCTTGTCCCGGTAGTCGGTATGCAAGGGCGCCATCTGTTCCAGCCACTGTTTGCTGGTGTGCAGGGTTTGCAGTATCTGTCCTGTCAGCGTGTAATCCCGTTCTTGGGGCAGATTGATAAACACCGTATCAAGGTAATCGTTCAGTGGCAGATGGCCACTCATGACACTGTCCCACAAACTCTGCCATAACATGGCCCGCAGCAGCGGATCCTCTACCCGTGCCAGCTGTTGTCTGGCGGTTGTAAATGAGCGTTTATCCAGCGCCACTTTGACAAAGCCCCAGTCATCATAGTTGGGGTAAACCAGATCCGGGCAGCGCTCGCCCAGCAGCGGGGTGACGGTGGTGCTGGCGCCCTGATAGGTTACCGGCAGCACCTTGGTGATGCTGAGTTGCTGCCCGTCTTGTTGTAGCAGGGCGATTTGCACTTTTTGTTCCCGCAGGATGCTTTGCCCGGTTGTTGCCGCAGATTGCGTGAGCGTGAAACTGCTGATGCTGCCATTATGGCACTGGAAGTCAGCCTGCAAGTGGTTGACGCCTGCCGTATATAACCAAGCCTTGGTCCATTGGCTCAAGTCCCGTCCGGCGGCCCGGGACAGACTGTTGATAAAGTCATCCAGGGTGGCATTTTGCCAGGCAAAGGTGTGCAGGTAATCACTCACGCCCTGGCGAAACACCTCGTTGCCCAGCAGATGGCGCAGCTGTTTTAGCACCGATGCCCCTTTGGAATAGGTGATGGCATCAATGTTATCAAAGGCGTTGGCTGTGCTGGCTACCGGCACTTCGATGGGATGGGTGGTGACCAGGCTGTCTTTGATGTAGGCCTGCTGCTTGCCGCTGGCGTAAAACCTGCGCCAGGTATCATCAAACTCCGTGGCATGGGCGGTGGCCAGGGTGCCCATGAATGAGGCAAAGCTTTCATTCAGCCACAGGCCGTTCCACCATTTCATGGTCACCAGATCGCCAAACCACTGATGGGCCATTTCGTGCATGATGACCCCGGCAAGCTGTTGCTGCTGGGCTTGGGTCATTTTGGCGTTATAGAGGAAACGGGATTCGGAGAAGGTAATGGCGGCGGCATTTTCCATGGCGCCGTACAGAAATTCCGGCACCAGTACCTGATCATATTTTTGAAACGGGTATTTCACGCGGAAATAGCGTTCAAAAAAGTCCAGACCCGCGGCGGTGTAGCGAAACCAGTCATCAGGCGTCACTTGGGATGCCACCGACTGCCGGGCAAACAAGCGCATGGGATAAGGGCCGCGGTCGTCCTGCCATACATGGTATGGGCCTGCGTGCAGTGAAAAGTTATAGGGGCTCAATTTGGGGCTCGCCGGGAAATGCCAGATGCGCTGACCGTCCCGCTGCTCTATGCGGCTCTCTCTCATGGCGCTGATCACTTGCCAGTCTGCCGGGGCCTGTACGGTGAGCTGGTAGCTGGCCTTGATGTCGGGCTGATCGAATACCGCAAACATCTGCTGAGCTGCGGCTGGCTCAAAATGGGAGTAGAGATACACCTTGCCGTCAACAGGGTCCACAAAGCGGTGCAAGCCCTCCCCATTGGTGGAGTGATGGCGGCTGAAACTGATGTTTATCAGATTGCTGCCGGTTTGCAGTAGTTTGGGATTGAGCGTGAGATAGTGGCCGTTGTAGTTGGGATATAACAGGTGGCCGTTGATTTCCAGGCGCTGGATGTGGGCCTGGCTGATGTCCAGTGTCAGGGGCCGCTCGGTGTCGGTCAGCTGGAAGCTTATGGTGGTTTGATTGCTAAAGCGTTCACTGCCGTCCAGCTGCATGTTCATCTGATAACGGACATCACTGACCCGCGCCGCCCGTGCCTGGGCTTGCGCCTGGGTCAGGTAAGGGGAGTCGTCTCTGGGAGCAATCTGGGTGGATTGGGTACTGCAGGCGCTAATGAGAAGGCTACTGAAGGCGGCCAGTGCAATACTGCGAAACAGGCGAGGCAATGGCATTGTTGGCATAGGCGATGTCACGGTGATTCCTTGCGGTTTTGTTATGGTTGTTTGCAGGTGATAAGACCAAGGCTATACGTTACGTCAAATTCCCCAGAATGCCCAAGCGGGCAGCCACAAAAAAGCCGCCCGCAGGCGGCCATTGTGTCAGGGTTTGCTTACAGCCCCAGGAAAGACTTGCTGCGGGTTTTGCGGATCTCTTTTTCATCAGACCACTCAATCAACCCGGTTTCCAGATCCATCAGGCGCATGGTCATTTTGTAGTAGACATCCTTGGTACTACCGTTTTGTTTCACAATGCTGGACAGGTTGCCATACAGCATGTACTGGGCGCCGATTTGGCGGCCGAATTTAATGGCGGTGGACGGGTCCACCATGCCGGCGCTGTTTTGGTAATCCAGCTGTTTGCGTACCGCATCCACCTTGGTCATGTCAATGAAGCGGAACTTGCCGGAGCGCAGCAGTTTGTTGCTGATGGAATCGGTAACCGACTCCGTATCAATATGTTCGGAGGTTTTGTTTTTAATGGAATCCACGAAAATGATCGGGCGGCTGGTGGCTGTCATGGCAACCACCGGGGGGAAGGTCATCATGCTGTCGACCATTTTACTGGTGATGGCCTGCAGATCGGTGGAACTGAAGTTTTCATTGACGGTTTCCACTTCGGTGGCATCGCCATATTCCACTTTTGATTGGCAGGCAGAGAGTCCGATGGCCATTACCATCAGCATAAGCAGCTTAGCGTGTTTCATAGTCAGTTCCATTTCCATGTTGTCAGATCAATTTAGTATAAAAGCGCGTGACATTGCCAGTGTCGATTACCCACACCAGCGTGGTTTTACCTTGTTGTACCTGAATCTGCGTTGTACCGTGCAACAGTTTTACCGGATACGTCCCCGCGTTGAGATAACGATGGGCAATTTGCGCCTCGGCGGGCAGTGTCAGCCAACTGCGGCGGTCAGCTTGCTCGGTGACCACGTTGAAAATCTGCACCAGTACACTGCCTACATTGGGGCCGTTACGTCCTTCCATCTGGTGTGCCAGTTCCGACTTGGCATAAACCCTTGCCACCTGCCGGGTCAGCAGCCAGGGTAACTGTTCTTTCAGGGCGGTAATGGCCAGTGCGCCGATGTTGGCAATCGGCGCTGTTGTCAATGGCGTGCCCAATCCCTCTACCTGAGCGCCCATGGGCATTTCATAGTTCCGGTAAGTGGGCAGCGAAATGGCCTGCCAGTTACCGTTAATGGTGAAAGGAACGCTGAAGCTGTCTTTGTAGGGCACAAACCCCTGCTCAACAATGAATACCACGCGTCCTTGACCTGCATCCGGCATGACCGCATCCCCCCAGCGCTGGCGAAATTCATCATGCTGGGGCATGTGCAGTTGTTTTGCCAAGCGGACTAAATCCTGTTGTAAATAAGGATTTTGCGGTGCCAGCAGGGCGGCTTTTCGATAGTCAATGAAAGCATCATTGGGCTCATTTAGCAATTCATGCAACAGCCCGGTGACATAATAACTGTATGGGTTGAGAAAGGAGCTGGCCAGATTGCCGGTGTGTTGGCTCAATCGCGCCATTTCAGCGCTTACTGTGCCATTGGCCATCTGTTGCACGGTTTTGTTGCCGGCTTCATAGCGTTGCTGTTCAAGTTGCTGTAATTCATTGCTGCGGCGCACTTCTACCAGCGCCCCTTGGGGATCGCCGCCAAACAGGTAATTCAGCGCCTGGTACTGGTGCAGTAAAATTCTTTCGTAGCCAGCGCCGCTGTAGGGGATCACGTTGTCGTTCACCAGCAGGCTGCTGCCTTTGGCTCCAATATCGGACAGGCTGACACTGGCCTGTTCATCCACTTGTCTGTAGCCCTTTTCCGCAGCCTGGTAATAGCTTTTGCTGGCGTTGAAATCGCCCGCTATCTGGGCGGCACGCCCGGCTTCACTGGCGTAGAGTAATCCGTCTTTGCTCTCAATACCCTCTGCCACCTGTTTAATGGCCGCTTGAGGCGTTGGCGTGTCTAGAGCGGTTTTAAGCGGGGCCAATTGGGCCGGATAGGGCAATAATACACTGTTATAGGCGCATCCTTGCAGCAGGCCCAACAGTAAAAAGACGACCCCGATACGTGAGCTGCAACGCACTATAAAGTCTCCTGTTGCATGGCTTGCCGTTCTCTTAAGGTAATGCCATGAAGGTGATCGTATTCGTGCTGGAAAATTCTGGCAATGAATCCGCTGAGCCGCTCTTGGCACCATTCGCCACTCAAATCCTGATAACGCACCTCAATGGTTTCATGCCGCAGAATGGGGCGGCGCTCGCCGGGCAACGACAGGCAGCCCTCATCCCCCAGCAGCAGTGTGGCTGAGTGGCTGATGATTTGCGGGTTTATGACCACTTGGGGGGCCATCACCGGTGCATCTGGGTAACGGGGATTGGGGTTGGAAGCCATGATGAACAGCTGCAGACGCTGATTGACCTGTGGCGCCGCAATGCCTACGCCATTGGCGTGCTGCATGGTATGCAACATCTGTTGCGCCAAGGCATGCAATGCTTCATCAAACTGTGTCACCGGCATGGCCGTTGCCATTAAGGTTGGCTGGCCGTGGGTTAAAATTGTCAGCATCCGTTATGCCTCCTTCGGGGCTTTCCCGTTACATCCTGTGCGGTTAATAATGGGGCGGCGGAGTTTCCTCACCCTGGGTGGCGATATTGCTGGGTTCAATCGCCTTGAGTTTTGAAAGCATTAATTGTAATTGGAATTGTTGCTCAGCCACGAGTTTATTCAAGGTAATCACTTCTTGGTTTAACGCTTCCACGGTTTCTTCCTGAAAGGCCAGTTTGGTTTCCAGCTCTTCAATTCTGTCCGCCATTTGTTGCATTTTTCACCTCTGTTGCGGGATGGGCCAGCGCTCAAGCAGACTGGTGCTGCTAAGGCTTTGCACGCTGTTTCCCTGCCATTGTGACACAGAGTAAACCACAGCGCTCTGTGGTTGCGGCCGCTTGGGTAAAGAAACCTGCCAGGTGGCGATTTTTTTGCCAGTTGCCACTTGCCACAGTTGCAGGGCGCGGGCCGGGGTTCCGGTCAGCAGCAATCTGTTGTCTTGGATGAACCGGGCGCTGGAAAAGTTCATCTGCCGGGTACGAATGTTCAGCTTGCTCAATGTGGTGCCATCCCGGGCGTGGCGTACCCAGGCATTGCCGGTACTGTCCGACATGAACAGCAGTGCGCCGTCATGGCTCATGGTTACCTTCAGCACCCTGGAGTCCAGTTGCCAATGCTGCTGTATTTGGGCGCTGCCGGTGTGCCACAACAATACGCGGGCGCTGTTGTCACCGCTCAGTGCCAGTGTGCCGTCGGCAGAGATGGCCACACTGTTGACCTTTTCATGATGCCCCAGAAATTTTATCAGCACCTGTTGCCGGGGATTGAGGGCCATGACACTGCCATCAATGAGCCCCACCAGGAATTGCCCGTTATTGGCAACGGCGGCGCTTTGGGCGGCCACGGGCAACGACCACCATCCCAGTGCCTGACCATCATCAGTGTTCCATAAGGCCACGGCATCCTTGCTCAAGGTCAGGGCGTAACGGTTATTGGGGGAAATGTCCGTGGCGATGACATTGTTATTGCCGCTGGTTTGGCGCCAGTGATAACGGGGTTGCGCTTGGGTGACATCCCAGAAAAACACCCCGTTGCGGTTACTTACCAGCGCATATTGGCCGTCATCCGACAAACTGGCGCTGTAACAGGCTTCTGCCAGCAGTGCCTTGCTGCTCTGGGGGGCCGGGGTGCAGCCACTGAGTAATGCGGCTGACAAACATGCAGTGCAAAATTGCAACAAACGGTAAAAATCCATGAACTAGTCCTGCGGTTAATGGTCTGTTTTCCGTAAAGGCTGTCATCGCTTCATTATCACTGTTGCTGTGTTTTGTAAGTTATCGGCAACTGGTATAAAGTGAGTCGCTCCAATTATTTTAGGTTAATTGTAACCAACTGAAGATCCTGAGGAAGCTTTTCATGAAACCATTTTACAAATTTTCATTGGTAGCGCTGGCGGTGCTTGGGCTGGCGGCTTGTAACCAGGAACAGAAAACTGCGGCAAGTGATACCAATGTTCAACTCAATACTGATGCACAAAAAGAAGCATACAGTGTTGGGGCTTCCATCGGTCGTTATATGGCTGGTCATATCAAAGAGCAGGAAGCCTTGGGATTGCCAGTGGATCGCACGCTGATTGTTACCGGTTTCACACAGGGGCTTGAGGGCAAAATTCAGCTTCAGGACGAAGAGATGCAAAAAATCCTCGAAGCGCTGGACAAGAAAGTGAATGACAAGCGTCAAGCCAAAGCCAAGGAAGTGTCAGATAAAAGCCTGAAAGACGGTGAGGCATATCTTGAGCAAAACAAGAGCAAGCCAGAGGTGAAAACCACTGAATCCGGCCTGCAATATGAAGTGTTGCAAGCGGGTAACGGGCCCAAGCCCAAAGCGGAAGATACCGTTAAAGTGAAATACAAAGGTACCCTGATTGACGGTACTGAATTTGACAGCACTGAAAAGCATGGCGGTGAACCCATTGAGTTTCCGCTAAACCGGGTGATCCCGGGGTGGACCGAAGGGGTTCAGTTGATGTCGGTAGGTGCCAAATACCGTTTTGTTATCCCTTCCAACCTGGCTTATGGCGAGCGTGACATGGGCACCATCCCTGCCAACTCCACGCTGATTTTTGAGGTGGAACTGTTGGGGGTTACGCCAGCAGATGCCCCAGCGGCGGATGAAGCCAAAGCAGAAAGCAGCAAATAGGCACGTTTTTCAAAGTGTAAAAAGGATGCCGCGAGGCATCCTTTTTTTGTGCCATAAAACGGCTCATAACCAGCGAAAACGGTAAAACAGCCAGAGTTGCCCTCCCACCAGCAATAACAGGAAACCGCAAAAAATCACAAAGGCCCAGGGGTTATCGGCACCGGGAATGCCGGTGATATTGACACCGAGCAGGCCGGTGAGAAAACTTAGCGGCAAGAAGATGGCGCTTATCAGCGCTAAAAAATACAGCCGTTGGTTAAGCGCCTCTGTTTGCCGGTTTAACAGCTCTTCCTGGGTGACCATCGCCCTGTCCCGAATGGCATCCAAATCTTCAATGCCCCGGATGAGGGTGTTGCTGACTTCGCTGAAAATCCGTTTTTGTGGGGCATCAAACAGTGTGAATCCGTCACTTAACAGCTTGATATAGGCTTCCCGCTGCGGTGCCAGATAGCGGCGCACACTCACGGATTGCCGCCGCAGCGCTGCCACATTGTTTTGCAGTGTTGCCCGGGGGGCGGACAGAGACTGCTCTTCCAGCTGTGCCAGCCGATCTTCCAGTTGGTCGATAAAGTCGATATGGCGGCTGGTCAACTGTTCGCACAGGGATAACAAAAACTCGCCACTGCTTTGGGGGCCGTCTCCGGCCATGATGGCTTGTTGCAATGCCTGGATGGAGAACAGTTGGCGACTGCAGGTGCTGATAATCCGCTGCTCATCCATGTACAGCCTGATGGACACCATATCCTCCGGCGCCGCCTGGGGATTCAAATTGATGCCGCGCAGCGCCAGTAGCCAGCCGGTTCCTGCACGCACCACCCGTGGCCGGGTGTCTTGCATGAGCAGGGCCTCGCTTTCCAGCTTGGGTAACTGGCACAGTTGTGTAAGCCAATGAGCGCTCTTTTTATGCTTGTAATCAAAATGCAGCCACAGCAGCCCCTGCTGCGGTTGCCAATTTTTTGCCTGTGCCAGCGTGACGGTTTGCCCCGCATTGGCACCGTTGAGTAATAATCCGCTGATAAGTCCTTCTGGCATGAAAACTCCCGCTTACTTTAGATAATGAAAAACTACCGCACTCAGGCATGAAAAAGAAGCCACCTATGGGAGGATTGGGCAGCATTCCCATGCTGGCTGGGTTAAAATCAGTAATAAGCATTGATTGGATGAGAATAGCCATGGAATATGAATTTCGGTGCAACCCCATTACCGGCCTGCCATCGGCCAGTTTCAGTATGGAACATGAAGCCATCGGCCGCTGGCTTTCTGAAGAGCTGGCCGATAACCAGACCTTATGTGATCAGGTCAAAAGCGCCATTGACACTTTGCAGCAAGGGCGCATTCAGGAGTGGCGCTGGGTTGGTCATGATTTAACGCTGGAGATGGATCGGGAACAGGTACGCTTTTATGCCAATGCCCTGGGCTTTGCCGATGGAGCAGAGGTGGCAAACGCCGAAGGTTTATCGCTTTATGACGCCGAGTCTGCCGCTGACTGTGGTCTGGAAGATTTTCAGGCCGTATTGAGTAGCTGGTGCGATTACCTGCAAGGCCTGCAAGGCCTGCATGGCTAAAGGGTGGCTAAGGGGGGAGAGATTAAACCAAACCACCACTTGATATTTCAGCCTATCATGTTTGATGTGACGGCAGGGTGGGAGAGCGCTGACTTACATTCCCAAACACGTTCCAGCCCCCGGGTATTGCCATTAATGCCGGGGGCTTTGCATTTTCTGGGCGCATTTTTTTGGCCACAACGCCAGGCAGCATTGGCAATGGGGGCATGCAGTTAGTGGTTCAGGTAGCGCACGGCCATTTCGGTTCTGGATTTGGCATTGGCCTTTCGCAGCAGGTTTTTTACATGCACTTTCACGGTGCCTTCGCTGATGTGCAGCACTTCGGATAAACCGCGGTTACTGAGCCCTTCGGCCAGATGTTGCAGCAATTGCAGCTCACGGGGGGTAAGGGCTCCAATCCAGTCCTCTTCTGTTTCGTTATTGAGCGCCAGCATGAATTCGGCGATTTGGCTGCTGACAACCCGCTCTCCGGACATGATTTTTTGCAATTGCTCCAGAAGCAGATCCGGCTCGGTATCTTTCAGCAGATAGCCGTCAGCACCGGCCTTTAACAGGCGCACCACATCCTGCTTGGCATCTGATACGGTGAGGATCACGATGCGGGAGGTGATGCCTTCCTGGCGCAGGGCATTCAGGGTATCCAGCCCTGACATGCCTTTCATGTTCAAATCCAGCAGCACAATATCCGGCTCATGCTCTGCCGTGGCCGATAAGGCATCCAGGCCGCTGCCCACTTCACCAAACAGGGTAAAGTGGCCGTCAGACTGCAGCAGCTGACAGATGCCACGGCGCAACAATGGATGATCGTCAACCACCAGTACGGAATAGGTTTTAGTCATGGCTGGACTCCTGTTGGGGCGGAAACATCAAGGTGACACAAGTGCCGCCTTCTGCATTGCCGGAAAAGCTTACCGTACCTGCCAGGCGATTGGCACGCTCATGCATGATGCCGATGCCGAAATGTTGATCCCGCTCCTGAATGTGCGCTAAGCCAATACCGTCATCACTGATTTCAATCACCACCATGTTATCAGCATTTTTTGTACAGGAAACCTTGATTTGCTGGGCCTTGGCATGTTTGATGGCATTGAGGGTGGCTTCGCGGGTGAGCTGCAAAATGTGGATATGCTGGTGGGCGCCCAGCAGGTGCAGCGGTAATGCGTAATCCAAGGTGATGCGGCTGTCAGTTTGGGCCCGCAATTGCTCAAGCATCACTTCCAGGGCATTGTGCAGATTGGGCTCTTTGACCGTTAAGCGGAAATTGGACAGCAGTTCACGCAGTTGCGCATAAGCGGTGCTGACGCCCTTGTTCAGTTCGTTGAGCTGTTGATCCACCGCTTGGGTGCGGCAACTGCCACTGAGGCTTTTTCGCAGCAGATTGAGCTGAATCTTCAGGAATGACAGCAGTTGCCCCAGCGAATCATGGAGTTCTCTGGCAATCACCGCCCTTTCTTCCAGCAGGGCCAGTTGTTGGCGTTCTTCACTGGCGTTGTGAATGACGATGGAGCGCGCCAGCATGATGGCAAAATTTTCAAATAGCGGCGCATTCAACGGTTGGGCACAAATGACTTCCAGATACCCAAGTTGCTTGTTTTCAAAGGTTAGCTCAACGCGGGTGCCAGAATGCTGCTGGGGCCAGGTGTCATCGGTGGCGATGATGTCCATCTCTTGTTCATCTTGCTGGATAACCAGTCGCAGATGTTGCAGATGCTCGTAATTTTGTAGTTGTATCAGTGAGTTTCGCAGCAACTCTACATTTAACTTGCCAGAGTTAAGCAGGATCAGATTGTCGTAGAGAAAACTCAGCTCATTGTTGGCCTTGGTAAGTGCCAGGGTTTTTTCCTGTACTTGGGACTCCAGATCCCCATACAGGGCCGCCAGCTCCTTGACGGTATAGCGCAGCGCTTCTGACAGGGCACTCAACTCCACATAATCGGTGGTGGGCAGGCTGACGTTGAAATCGCCGCTGGCAATGGTATTGGCAGATTCCATCATTTGTTGCAAAGGTGCTGCCACCTTTTTACGCATGAAGCGCACGGCAATCAGGGCAATCACCAGCATCAGTCCCAGGCCAATGACCTGAATTACCACCAACAGGCGTAATTTGAATGCGGCGTGATGTTCCATTTCCAGTACCAGCATGTCGATGGTATCCACAAAATCTTTCACCGACGCGGCATAGTCCCGGGAGTTTTCCTGCTGCACATAGGTTTTCATCACCTGCCATTTGTGGATCACCAGCTGGTACTGCTGCTGTAGCGCCCGTGGCGATGACCAGGCCATGGAGCGCTTCAATTCATCGGAGTGCAACGTCTGTTCAAACTCCAGGATTTTTTCATTGGCTTTGTCACTTCCTGAATTGGCATAAAACAACAAGCGATAACTTTGCATGCGCAGGGAGCCGGACGCATTAATCGCCTTGGCATCACCCAGACTGTAACTGAGGCTGATAATGGCAAAGGTCGCCAGACTGCTGGATAACAAAATGAGCAGTAGCATTGACCAAAAGATAGAAGCGGTGAGGCTGCCGCGTTTCATTGGCGCAACTCCCAGTCAGATTTGTTAAAAATGATGATTTTATTGGGAATGTTATGTCATTAGCCCAGTGCTGCCAATTGGTAAAGCCCCATAATCGGTGCTATATAACCTAGGACTGCTTTAGCATGGAATAAAGTTACTTAACAAAAGCTTAAAATGTGACCTGAATCGTGTTTACATTTTGATCTGGCGCATGTTTGGTTTCAGATACCCCCTTTGAGGTATTTTTTAGCACGCCTTTTGTAGCTAATTTCATCCTGTAAATGTCGTAGCTTTAGCTTATAAATACAATGACTCGGAGATGATATGGTGAACACATTTAATCAAAAATCTGTTGCACTTGGTGTCCTGGTTGCGGCCTCAGCCTTTGCTGCAGGCGCGTTCGCCAGTGACAAAACTGAGCCGCGCAGCGATGTCTACAAAGACAGATTCAGCAAACAATACAACAGCTGGCACGATACAGCCAAAAGTACCGAGAATACCGATCTGCTGGCGGCCGATCCTAATTTGGTCGTGTTGTGGGCGGGTTACGGCTTTGCCAAAGATTACAATGCTCCCCGGGGGCACATGTATGCGGTAACGGATGTGCGCAATACTCTGCGTACTGGTGCGCCGCGCAGTGCTGAAGACGGCCCCATGCCCATGGCTTGCTGGAGCTGTAAGAGCCCGGATGTACCACGGGTGATTGAAGAGCAGGGCGAAGCGGCTTACTTTTCCGGCAAATGGTTTAAAGGCGGTGCGGAAATCACCAATACCATTGGCTGCGCCGACTGCCATGAAAAAGGCTCGCCAAAATTACGCATCAGCCGGCCATTTGCCGAGCGCGCCTTTGACACCATGGGCAAGCCTTTTGATAAAGCCTCTCGCGCCGACAAACAATCCATGGTCTGCGGTCAGTGCCATGTGGAATACTATTTTGAAAAAGTGGATGGCCGTAAGGGCTTTGTGAAATTCCCCTGGGATGATGGCGTGACCGTGGATCAAATGGAAGTCTATTACGACAAGATGAATTTTGCCGACTGGACCCATAAAATCTCCAAAACGCCCATGCTCAAGGCGCAGCATCCCGGTTATGAAACCTGGTCATTAGGGGTACACGGGCAGAATAATGTGACCTGTGTTGACTGCCATATGCCAAAAGTGACCAACGCCGAAGGCAAACGCTTTACCGACCACAAAGTGGGCAATCCCTTTGATCGCTTTGAAGAAACCTGCGCCCGTTGTCACAGCCAGAGCAAAGAGTTCATGCTGGGGCAATATGATGCCGGTATGGCCAAAGTGAAAGAGCTGAAAGCCAAGGCGGAGCAGCAACTGGTGCATGCCCACTTTGAAGCGGGAGCCGCTTGGTCTGCCGGTGCCACTGAAGCCGAAATGAAGCCGATTTTGATGGATATTCGCCATGCGCAATGGCGCTGGGATTATGCCATTGCCTCTCACGGGGTATATGCCCACAACCCAACCGAAGCGTTACGCGTACTGGGCACTGCCGTGGATAATGCCGCCAATGCCCGGGTGAAACTGGCTCAGTTACTGGCACAAAAAGGGGTGAAGCAGCCTGTTGCCATTCCGGATATCTCCACCAAGGCCAAAGCGCAAGCGGCTGTGGGGCTGAACATGAAGAAACTGGTGGCAGACAAGGAAGCGTTCAAGAAAGAAGTGCTGCCCGCATGGGATGCTGAAGCCAAAAAACGCGAGGCCACTTACAAGTAAGCCCGTATATACATCAACCTCTGTCCCCGGCTTTGTTCGGGGACGCATCAAAGTGGCTCCTGTCGGCAATGCATATGATGAACATCTGCAGCGCCAACCGACAGGGGCTCTTTTTCTTTGGCGGATTTATCCTTTGGCATATGCCAGACATCAGCGGCGCAAGGTGGCATCACGGCAATCAATGGGGCAGGATGGTGTTGTTGCCACTTAAGGCGCGCCATGTTGGCCAAAGGCTATCATGAGGGTTATCGTCTTTAGCCGTTAAGCAATCACATAAGGAGCCACAATGCTGTTATCAACTACCGATACCATCCCCGGTTATGACATCACGGAGTTCAAGGGAATGGTTTGCGGCAATATCGTGCAGTCCAAGCATTTGGGACGGGATATCATGGCCGGGTTAAAAACGATTATTGGCGGCGAAATTGCCGGATATTCAGAGATGTTGTCAGAGGCTCGGGAGCGGGCGGTGCAGCGCATGGTGGCGTCTGCGGATGAGTTGGGTGCCAATGCCATTGTGAATGTGCGTTTTACCACCAGTACCGTATCTCAGGGAATGGCGGAAATACTTGCCTATGGTACGGCTGTCAGCGTGGGGCATATGTAACCGCAAAGGCTCGGGCGCATGGCTGCAGGCAATAAAAAACCCGCCAATATGGCGGGTTTTTTGTGACTAAGGCATGAAGCGATTATTTAGCCGCTTTTTTAGCCTTGGTGTCAGCGATAACTTTTTCTGCCACGTTGTTAGGACATGGTGCATAGTGGGAGAACTCCATGGAGAACTGGCCACGACCAGAGGTCATAGTACGCAGGTTACCGATATAACCGAACATTTCGGCCAGTGGTACGTCAGCTTTAACACGTACGCCAGTCAGACCGGCTTCCTGATCCTTGATCATGCCGCGACGACGGTTCAAGTCACCAATCACGTCACCCACGTTGGCTTCAGGTGTGAACACGTCAACCTTCATGATGGGTTCCAGCAGCTGTGGACCAGCTTTAGGCATGGACTGACGGAAAGCGGCTTTGGCAGCGATTTCGAACGCGATGGCTGAGGAGTCAACTGCGTGGTAACCACCGTCGAACAGTTCAACTTCAACGTCCAGTACAGGGAAGCCTGCCAGCGGACCTTCTTTCATCATGGATTCGAAACCAGACTCAACGGCTGGCCAGAATTCACGAGGTACGTTACCGCCCACAACAGTTGAAGTGAACGTGAAGCCAGAGTTGGCTTCCCCTGGACGGATGCGGTAATCAATCTTACCAAACTGACCAGAACCACCAGACTGTTTCTTGTGGGTGTAGCTGTCTTCAACGGCTTTGGTGATGGTTTCACGGTAAGCCACCTGTGGGGCGCCTACGTTCAGTTCAACACCGAAGGTACGTTTCAGGATGTCCACTTTGATGTCCAGGTGCAGTTCACCCATGCCCTTGAGGATGGTGTCGCCGGTTTCCTGGTCGGTTTCCACCTGGAATGATGGGTCTTCAGCCACCATTTTACCCAGTGCGATACCCAGTTTTTCAGACGCGGCTTTATCTTTTGGTGTTACCGCAATGGAGATTACTGGTTCTGGGAAGATCATGGGTTCCAGTGTGCACTCATGCTTAGGATCACACAGGGTGTGACCGGTCTGCACGTTTTTCATGCCTACAACCGCGATGATGTCACCTGCCTGAGCAGTGTCGATTTCGCTACGGTCGTTAGCGTGCATCATTACCATACGGCCAATACGCTCGGTTTTGCCGGTGGCGCTGTTCAGTATGGTATCGCCTTTTTTCATTACGCCGGAGTAGATGCGGATAAAGGTCAGGGCGCCGAAACGGTCATCCATGATCTTGAACGCCAGGGCGCGCAGGGGTTCATCTACAGAAACTGTGGCCACTTCACCGGTTTCTTCACCGGTTTCTGGGTCAGTCAGCGGTTGAGGTTCAACTTCGGTAGGTGATGGCAGGTAGTCTACAACCGCATCCAGCAACAACTGCATCCCTTTGTTCTTGAATGCAGAGCCACAGAAAGTGGGGAAGAAGGACAGGTTGATGGTACCTTTGCGGATACAACGTTTCAGGTCTTCAATAGAAGGTTCTTCACCTTCCATGTAAGCTTCCATCAAGTCGTCGTCCTGTTCAACGGCAGTTTCTACCAGTTGTTCATGGTATTCGTTTACCTGATCAACCATATCGGCAGGCACGTCGGTAACGGTGAAGTTTTCTGGCAGGCCAGAATCATCCCATACATATGCCTTGCGGTGCAGTACGTCTACTACGCCGACAAATTCATCTTCACGGCCGATAGGCAGGGTCATAACCAATGGAGTGGCTGCCAGTACGCGTTTGATCTGACCTACTACGCGCAGGAAGTCTGCACCCATGCGGTCCAGTTTGTTCACGAAGATCAGACGGGCTACTTCAGATTCGTTCGCATAACGCCAGTTGGTTTCGGACTGAGGTTCAACACCGCCGCTACCACAGAATACACCCACACCGCCGTCCAGTACTTTCAAAGAACGGTAAACTTCAACGGTGAAGTCAACGTGCCCGGGGGTGTCAATAACGTTGAAACGGTGATCTTTCCAGAAGCAGGTGGTCGCAGCTGACTGAATGGTGATACCACGTTCAGCTTCCTGATCCATGAAGTCCATGGTTGAAGCGCCATCATGTACTTCACCCAGTTTGTGGATCTTACCAGTGAGTTTCAGGATACGCTCGGTGGTGGTAGTTTTGCCCGCGTCAACGTGAGCGAAAATACCGATATTTCTGTATTTCGATAAGTCAGTCATGATTCAACTTCATTATGAGTTAGTTAATAGGAGACGGAGTATGCCACTTCGTTCGTTGCTGCGACAGACGGAACCCCATAATTTAAGGCGCGTATTATAACACCGAAATCCCCGTATCCTGCAATGAGGAGTTTCAAATTTCACCAGTCCATTTGATACGAGTGTTCCATTTGCCCAGAAAGCAATAAAAAATAGATATTATTCAATTAGTTATTATTTTATGGCAAACATGAAAACACCAGGGGGAATTCGGTTGCTCCTCATGTTCTCGCAATTAATGGAAACTTTTATGACATTTTTTGCCAGAAGCCGGGTTATCTCACGTCGCACAATGCCCGATTGCCGTTGGAAATCCGGGCTGGCTGGCCCGGCGATGATGATCAGGCACGGAGCCTGATGCCATTACCGGGCTTAAGCCGGTGGTTTAGTTGCGTTTGAGCCGCTTTTGGGTAACTTTTTGATCGGATTCAAGATGCCACAACGTCAAGTACTGATCCCAGCAGCAGCCAGTATCCAGCGCCCGAATGTGCGGATTGCCGGTTTCGCCCATCAGGGCGGCCCAGTGACCGAACACCTTGGTGAAGTTGTCGGTATGGGAAGGAAAGCGGAACCAGGGTTTCAGGTTTGGCACATTGCAGTCATCCGGCGGTAATTTGCAGGCAAAATCCAGTCGCCCGTCCAGATACAAAAAGCGGATCCGGGTTAACGCGTTGATGCAGTAGCGGATCAGTGTGCGTTCGTCTTGTTGTGGCTGCCAGCCCTCGGGGGCGTCGGTGTACATATGGCTGATCACGGTTTGCAGATAATCAGGCCGTTGTAACGCTTCAGAAACCCGTTGAGCCTCTTGGCGCAGGGTGTGAATGTCCCACTGGGGAGGAATGCCGGCATGGGTCATCAGCAGTTGTTGCTCTGGCATTTCCTGCAGCAGGGGTTGTTGTCGCAGCCATTGCAACAGGCGCGGGAGATCATCCGACTGCAACAGTTCGGTGAGTTGGCAAGAGGGGCGAGGGCTGCGTAGCCCCGCATGGATGCCAAACAGGTTCAACTCATGATTGCCCAGCACCACGCGGGCGGCATTGTCCAGCCGTTCAAAGAAGCGCAGGGTGGCCAATGATTCAGGGCCTCGGGCAATCAGATCGCCCACGGACCAGAGCACATCCCGGGATGGATTGAAATCCACCTCGTTCAACAATTTTTTCAATTCACGAAAACAGCCGTGAATGTCACCCACAAAATAATTCGACACAGATAATTCCTTCTAATGGAGCATTCCGGGGACAGCCAGGCGGAAAGCATCGATAGGTGCGTAAAAGCTCCGGCCCTGGGCCGTTTCCATCAGATATTGGCCTTCCATAAAACCAAGCGGGGTTTCAAGCACTGTGCCACTACTGTATTGATAGGCGGTATTTGGCTCAATGGCGGGGGTTTCTCCAACCACGCCAGCCCCCTGTACTTCGGTCTTTTTACCGTTGGCATCCGTAATAATCCAGTGACGGCTCTTTAAGGTGATGCGCTGGTCACCCAAATTGGTAATCGTGATGGTGTAACTGAACAGATATCGTTCATCATCCGGTGCGGATTGATGGGTGAGATACTCGGTTTGCACGGCTATTTTCACCGGATATTGCGGATCCATTTCCCTTCCTTTGATTTTGAATGCGCGGGGGAAGCAAAAGACGCCGAAAGTGGCGTCTTTGTCATTTAACCCTGTTTGCCATAAAGGCAGTTTGCTAGTGCCACATACTGGCTGACGCTGATCTGTTCCGGACGCAAGGTGGGGTCTATGCCCAGTGCGGCAAAATCATTATCACTGAATAGCTGCTTGAGGTTGTTTCGCAGGGTTTTGCGGCGCATGTTAAAGGCCGTGGAGGTGACCTGCTCCAGCAACTTGATGTCGTGACATTGCCATGGCTTTTGCGCGTAAGGCACCAATCTTACCACGGCAGAGTCCACTTTTGGCGGCGGGGTAAAGCTTTCTGGCGGCACTTCCAATACGGGCACAACCTGGCAGTAATACTGGGCCATGACGGTCAAACGGCCATAGGCCTTGCTGCCTGGGGCCGCGGACAAACGCAGCACCACCTCTTTTTGCAGCATGAAATGCATATTGGCAATATGCTCTGCAAAAGTGAACAGATGGAACATGAGCGGGGTGGAGATATTGTAAGGCAGGTTGCCGAATACCTTCAGTTTCTTGCCCTCTTGCAGCAGCTGATTGAAGTCAAACCGCAGTGCGTCTCCCTGGTGGATTTCCAACTTGTCTTTTAACAGCGGATGCTGCTGCAGACGTTCTACCAAATCCCGGTCCAGTTCAATCACCGTGAGTTTATCAATGCCTTCTGCTACCGGTTCGGTAAGGGCTGCCAACCCGGGGCCGATTTCCACCATGACATGGTCGTTATCCGGGGCAATGGCACCCACAATGCGGTTGATGATGTTGCTGTCGGTCAGAAAGTTCTGACCAAAACGTTTTCTGGCCGTGTGGCCCAAGTGTACTTTATTACTCATTAATGCTCAGTTGGGATCAGTTGTTGGGTGCCAGTTCGATGGCTTTTTCCAGTGCGCAGATAAAGCTGCCAAGATCGGCTTTGCCGGTGCCCGCCAGTTCCAGCGCGGTACCGTGATCAACGGATGTGCGGATGTAGGGTAATCCCAGGGTGATGTTCACGGATTTCCCGAACCCCATGGATTTCAATACCGGCAAGCCCTGGTCATGGTACATGGACAACACCACGTCGGCATCTTCCAGGTATTTGGGCTGGAACAGGGTGTCGGCAGGTAATGGCCCTACAATGTTCATTCCTTGCTCGCGCAGTTCATCCAGCGCCGGAATGATGGTGTCCAGCTCTTCCCGTCCCAAATGGCCGTTTTCACCGGCATGGGGGTTAAGGCCACATACGTAGATTTTGGGATTGTTGATGGCAAAACGATGTACCAGATCGTGATGCAGGATATTGATGACCTGATGCAGGCGATCCCGGGTAATGGCTTTGGCCACATAGGCCAGCGGAATGTGGGTGGTGACCAATGCCACTTGCAAGCCGGGGCAGGCCAGCATCATGACCACATCCTTGCAACCTGCCTGATGGGCAAAAAACTCGGTATGGCCTGAAAACGGGATCCCCGCCTGGTTGATGATCCCCTTGTGCACCGGGCCTGTGACCACGGCGTCAAATTCGCCGTTCATGTTTTTTTCACCGGCATAGGTGAGGGTTTCCACCACATACGCGCTGTTTTGTTCATCCAGTACGCCGCAGCGGGCTTCTGTCACCATCTGAAACGGTACGATGGTAAGCGTACCGGCCTCCTGGGCCTTGGCAGGCTGGGAGGGTTGGTAGGGACGCAGCTGCAGGCTTAGCCCGAGCATTTTGGCCCGTGTTTGCAATAAGGCCGGATCAGCGCAGACCACCAGCTCTGCCGGCCAACTGCGCTGTGCCAGTTGTACTACCAGTTCCGGGCCAATTCCGGCAGGATCCCCGGCGGTGATGGCAATACGTTTAATGTTCAAACTGCTTAACCTCTGTTGGATTGAGGATCGAAAATCTCAATGTATGCGCTTGCCCGCATTTCGTCCAGCCAGTTCTGTAATTCTTCATTGAATTTGCGACGGAATATCAGTTCATGGGCGCGGTTGGTATTGAACTCCTTGGTGGCGTCGGTAGTGCGACGGCCTTCGAGCTGTATGATGTGCCAGCCAAAAGAGGAGCGGAAAGGTTCGCTGATTTCATCGGTTTTAAGCTGTGCCAGTGCCTGGGCAAACTCCGGTACATAGACGGATGGTTCAGCCCAGCCCAGTTCACCGCCCTTGGCGGCAGAGCCCGGGTCTTCTGAATACTTGCTGGCCAAATCCTCAAACTTGGCCTTGCCGCTTTTTATGTCCTGGATGAATTGGCTCAGGGTGGCTTTGGCGCGCTCTTCAGACAGGATGGGCGAGGGTTTCATCAGAATGTGACGAGCCTTCACTTCTTCCACTTCCTTGGTTTCCAGTCCGCGGGCATCCATCACCTTGATGATGTGGAAACCGGCGCTGCTTTTGATTGGGCCAATAATGTCGTCTTTTTTGGCATTGTTGACCACTTCAGCAAACAGGGTGGGCATTTCGTTGATGTTCATGTAATCCCATATTCCGCCTTCCAGTGCCTTGGGGCCGGCAGATGAGGCAATGGCCATCTCCCTGAAATCCGCGCCGTCCTTCAACCGGGTCAGTACCGCATCGGCGCGCTTGCGGGATTGCTCCAGCTGTTCCGGGGTGGGGTTTTGCGGCGTTTCAATCAGGATATGGCCAATCTGGAACTCCACATCCTTGAGCCCTTGCTCCTGGATCAGGTTTACCAGATGCGCCACTTCCTGAGGGGAGACCTGAATGCGGCGCTGTACCTGGATGCGCTGGATTTCACCAAGCGTGATGTTTTCCCGCAGTTGTTCTCGGTACTGGCTGAAACTCTGGCCGTCAGCCTCGACGTTGGACTGCAACTGGGCCACGGTCATGTTCTGTTGTTTGGCTATGTTGGCAATGGTTTGATCCAGTTGCAGATCCCCCACATGCAGGCCTATGCGGTCAGCGGTTTGCAGCTGTAATTTGGTGAGGATTAACCGTTCAATCACCTGGGTTCGCAGGGCGTTGTCAGAGGGGAGGTTTTGATTTTTTTCCTGGGCAGTGGCTTTAATCTGCGCCAGCATTTGCTGCACTTCGCTTTCCAGTATGACGCCGTTGTTCACCTGTACGGCAATGCTATCCAGCGGTTGGGGTGCGGCGATGGCCAAATGGCTCAGTACCAGTGCACAAAATGCAAACACTAAACTTTTACTGGGGGTCATTAACAAAATCCTTGCCACATTTTTTATTGGATCAACGGCAGTAACGCTGCCGCGGTTGTCCAGTTTTGACTGTCAGTTTTATCCGAGGTTCAGCAATCTACCACAAATCTGCGTTAATTCCTCAGATAAAGTGGTTTGCGGTAATTGAACAGGCCTTCGTTCATCATGTCGCTCACACCAAGGGGGCCGGTGCCACCCAAACCCTTGATAACAAAGTTGAGGGAGAAGCCGGTTTCGAATAATTCCCGGTTATCAATGGCCGGGTTATAGTTGTCTTCGTAGTTGGTTTTAATGTGGTAGTGGTAGGCCAAGCGCACCGCCCAGCAGCAGGATTCATACTGAAATCCGGTGTAGGTTTCCACGGAGCGATCTTCATTGAGATCATAATACCAGTTGCCCACAAAATAGAGGTTGTCGCTCAGCGGCCAGGTGGTTCTGAAGCCCGCCTGGGAAATATCCACCCGGTCGTTGGTATTACGGTTGAGCAAGTCAGGTACAAAGCGGTAACTCAGTTGCATCAGCTGGTTGGGACCCGGCCGGTAATCCAGGGTCACTTCACTTTTTTTATTGTCTTTGTTGCGGGTGTCATACTGAATGGCGCTGCTGATAAACCAGTCACTATAAAGGCGGGCGTCCAGCTCTGCCGCCAATACGGACGTCGAGCTGTCC
This sequence comes from Shewanella mytili, assembly GCF_046765975.1. Taxonomy (NCBI): domain Bacteria; kingdom Pseudomonadati; phylum Pseudomonadota; class Gammaproteobacteria; order Alteromonadales; family Shewanellaceae; genus Shewanella; species Shewanella mytili. The sequence continues at coordinate 30,951 of NZ_JBKOUD010000018.1, forward strand.
TGTTGCAACTGGTCGGCATAGAGGTTCACCTTGCTGTTGTCAAAGTACAGGATTTGCCCCAAGCTGAATTTCAGCTGTTCCAGATTATGCTCATCAAACAGGCGGGTGGTTAACCCCAAGGTCAACTGGTTGGCATCGGCGATGCGATCAAGCCCGGAGTACAGGCGATCACGGAACAGTCCGGAGTAATCCTGCTGCAGCTCGGCACTGTCATAAATGCCGATGCCATCCTGATTCTTGTAGCCCACGTAGAGATACTGGAACTGTGGCTCCAGTGTCTGGCGGTAGTTTTCTGCAAAGTAGCGGGTCTGGCGCTCAAAATTGACCTGTCCATGCACCCGCAGTTGTGGCAGGGTGCGGTTAACGGTTTTATCCAGTGGGTCATCCTGGCGTTTATGTTGCCAGTAGTTGGTTTGCAGCAGTTTGATTTCACTGGTTAAGGAGCCGGCCGGCCCCTGGAATGGCAAGGTGATGGTCGGCTCGATATGCAGTCGCTCGGCGGTTTGCGAGCTGTCGCTGCGATGCTCGAAGTTGGTCAGTTCTGAGTAAAGCCTGAAATCCAGTCCGTGCCAGTTGTGGGGGGCGCGGAAGTTATAGGTCAGTTGGGGCATCACCTGATAGGGGGAGGTGTCTTCACCGAGCACCTTGATATCCTGCAAACGGATGCCAAAATCCCAGTTGTCACTGTAGTAATTCAGTTCGCCGATGCGGTTCAACTGGTTGTCCGTGGCGCGGTTCACGTCGGATTTGAGATCGTTGAAGTAGTTGTTGTCTGACACATCGGTAAAGTTGGTCTGCACCCGCCAGTGATCCGTGATGGCGCCCTGGTGTTGCCAGTGCACCATGTAGCGGTCCGGATTGTTTTCCAGTTTGCCGTCATTGCCCAGATATTCCAGATTGAGCTGCCCCCGTTGCTGTTCATCTGTCAGATACCGGAACTCGGTTTTGGCAAACAGTCCGCGGGAGGTCATGTAGGTCGGGGTGAAGGTGAGATCGTACTCCGGCGCAATGTTCCAGTAAAAGGGCGTGGCCACTTCAATGCCGTTGGTGGTACTGGAGCTTAATGTGGGAAATAAAAAGCCGGTTTTGCGCTTGTCGGTAATGGGAACGGTCATGTAGGGCATGTAAAACACCGGCACGCCGCCGATACGCAGTTTGGCGTCCCAGATTTCGCCCCACTCATCTTCTGAATCAATATGGATGCGTTTGGCTTCCAGCACCCAGGATTCGTGCTCCGGCGGACAGGTGGTAAAGCTGCTGTTTTGCAGGATGAGATTGTTGTCGGGCGTGATTTGCAGCTCTTTGGCCTGACCGTGCAGTTGCTGGCCGTGCAGCCAATACTGGGCGCCGGACAGTGACGCCATGTTGGAGCGCAGTTGTGCCTGCATGGACTGGGCGGTGACGGTGACCACGGAGTCCTGGAATATCAGATTGCCGTCTGCGGAAAATTGCTGCTGCAACTGATCTACGGCGGCTTTGTCGGCACTGATTTTTCGCTCTGCTTGCGACAGTGCCACATTGCCTTCAAAAACGGCACTTTTACCCAAAATGCCTTCAGAATAATCCGACGAAATTTCAATCCGTTGATCCTTTTTATCCGCGGCTTTTTGGCCAGCGGGAACATAAGGCACCGGGGGCACAATGGCGCACTGGCTGGCAGTTTCATCCATTGCTGAGTCAGTGGCGGCAAATACCACCGGGGAGACAAGGCTCATGGCCAGAATCAGTCGCTTGCGCATCTTGGGTCTTTATAGGATCTTTTTGTCTGGAGTTATGTTTGGGAGAGTATAGTTGCATCCGTCTGGTTGCAACGTCAGCCGGGAAAAACTCTGCCATCACCGGCTGTATCCTGTTTTTTCCGTCGCTATAATAAAGCAATTTTGTCCCAAGAGCCACGAGGTGAGCTTGTCTGATCCCAGATTTCTTCAACTGCAGCAATGGTTAGCGTGTCATTTTAAGGCGCCTTTTGATATTGAATTGATTTCCGGTGATGCCAGTTTCCGGCGTTATTTCAGGGTGAGGGTGGCCATGCAGCATTACATTGTGGCGGACTCATCGCCGGCGCTGGTGGACAACCGGCCGTTTTTGGCATTGGCATCCGCTTATCGGCAAGCGGGCATCGCCACGCCCGAGATTATGGCAGTGGATGCAACACAGGGTTTTATTTTGCAGCAGGATTTGGGCGACCAGTCGCTATTATCACAGCTGACAGCGGATAATGCGGTGCACTGGTACCAGCAGGCATTACGGCTGCTGCCTAAAATCGCGGCCGTTACCCATAGCGCTGACGGGCCCTTGCCCCAATATGATGCCGCCTTTGTGCAGCGGGAGCTGGATATTTTCCCTGAGTGGCTGCTTGGGCACCATTGGCAATTGGCGCTGACAGACCGCGAGCGGCAACTGCTGGCACAGGCATTTGCGCTGTTAACCGACAATGCCTTGGCGCAGCCCCAGGTTGGCATGCACCGGGATTTTCACAGCCGTAACTTGATGGTGCATCAAGGGCAGCTGTATGTGATTGATTTTCAAGATGCGGTGCAAGGCCCCATCACCTATGACGGGGTGTCATTGCTGCGGGATTGCTACATCCGCTGGCCGGATGCGGTGGTGACGCAACTGCGCAGCGCCTTTTACCGGCAATGCCTGGCTCATTCCTTGTTGGATGCCCGTGTGACCGAATCACAGTTTAACCGCTGGTTTGACTTGATGGGGCTGCAGCGACACTTAAAAGCCGCAGGCATTTTTGCCCGTCTGCTGCACCGTGACGGGAAGTCAGGTTATATCAAGGATATTCCCCTTACCCTGCAGTATGTGGCGGATGTCAGCGCCGCTTATCCGGAACTGTATGATTTTGGCCGTTGGGTGCAGCAGCGGTTATTGCCTTTATGTGGAGAGAATGCCTGATGCGTGCAATGATTCTGGCCGCGGGCCGGGGCGAGCGCCTGCGGCCCCTGACCGATACGGTGCCCAAACCCTTGGTGGAGGTGGGTGGGCAACCCCTTATCACCTATCATCTGCAGCACCTTGCCGCCGCGGGGTTTCGTGAGGTGGTGATCAATTGTGCCTGGCTGGCACCATTGCTGATGGAAACACTGGGGGATGGCCATCGTTACGGGGTGAAGTTGCAATACAGCGTAGAGCCCGAGGCGCTGGAAACCGGCGGCGGTATCAAGAAAGCCTTGCCGTTATTGGGCGATGCCCCTTTTTTGGTGATCAATGGCGATATTTTTATTGACCGGCTACCCGAGTTGCCGCAACTTGCCGATAATTGCCTGGCCCATCTGTGGCTGGTGGATAATCCGCCGCACCATCCCGAGGGGGATTTTGTATTGCAGGGGCAGCAACTGCTGGCGGATGATAAGCCCGGGAGCAAACTGACATTTTCCGGCATGGGCCTTTATCATCCGCAGCTGTTTGCCGGGATTGACTCGTCCCGCTTTGCCTTGGGGCCTGTGCTGCGACAATACATCAGCCAAGGGCGGGTGAGCGGTGAGCACTGGCAGGATTATTGGTGCGATGTGGGCACTGTGGCACGGTTGCAGACATTGGAGCGGCGACTGGCAGACAAACGCTGATACGGGTATTGGCAGGGGCCAGAGGCTGGATAAACACATTAGGTGAGAAGCAGGAAAAACAATGCAAATTTGGGGAAAGTTTTTTGGCGGTGTGATTGGTTTCATGTTCGGCCGCTTTTTTGGTGCTCTGCTCGGGATCTGGCTGGGGCACCAACTGGATAAACGCATGGCGCAAAATAGCGCACTAACCCGTCAGACCCAGTTCTTCAATACCACTTTTGCGGTGATGGGACATATTGCCAAAGCGTCCGGACGGGTGACTGAAAACGATATCCGCATCGCCTCCATGTTGATGGACACCTTGCGGCTGGACAGCCTTGCCCGCAAAGAGGCGCAGCAAGCCTTCAGGGACGGGAAATCGGCAGATTTCGACCTGTTGTATTACTTGCGCCGCTTCCGCACCCTGACCTTGGGACGCCGGGAAGTGCAGCAGATGTTTTTGGAAATCCAAATTCAAACGGCGTTGTCTGATGGTGAACTGCATCCCAAAGAGCTGAATATTTTACGCACCATCGCCAGCGAATTGGGTTTTAGCCAGTCCCAGCTGGATGCCTTGCTGAAACGCTGGCAGGCGGAGTTTCGTTTCCAGCAGCCAAGCAGCAATGCCCCGTCAGAACACGATGCCTACCATGTGCTGGGGATAACCCCTGCCGCCTCCGATCAGGACGTGAAACGGGCTTACCGCAAACTGATGAATGAATACCACCCAGACAAACTGGTGGCAAAAGGGTTGCCGCAGGAGATGATGGAAATCGCCAAACGCAAGGCGCAGGACATTCAGGCCGCTTATGAACGGGTCAAGCTGGCGCGGGGCATGCGCTGAGCCTTCATCGCCACGGGCAAGTTGACGGGCATGGCATAACGGTTTTATAGCAGAGGAGAAGGATGTGATGACTGAAGCAGTCAAGATAGTGGTACTTGATGGTTACACCCTCAATTCCGGCGATCTTTCCTGGGCGCCATTGGCGCAATTGGGACAGTTGCAGGTGTACGACCGCACCGGTGCGGAAGATACACTGGAAAGAGCCCGCGGCGCCCAGATTTTGCTGACCAACAAAACCGTGCTCGATGCCGACACGCTGCGCCAGTTACCGGATGTGCGTTATATCGGGGTGCTGGCCACCGGTTACAATGTGGTGGATTTACAGGCCGCAGCGGCCCGGGGCATTGTGGTGACCAATGTGCCGGCCTATGGCCCGGATGCCGTGGCGCAAATGGTGTTTGCCCACATTTTGCATCATACCCAGAGGGTGGCGCAGCATCATGAGGCGGTTGCTGCCGGGCAGTGGAGCAGCAGCATTGATTTTTGCTTTACCCTGGCACCGTTGACATCCCTGAGCGGCAAGCAGTTGGGGGTGGTGGGTTACGGCGATATCGGCTCACAGGTGGCGCGCATTGGGCTGGCACTTGGCATGAACGTACTGCTGCACACCCGTACGCCCCGCACGGACTTGCCTGACGGCATTACCCAAGTCCCTCTGGAAACCCTGTATCAGCAAGCGGATGTGATCTCCTTGCATTGTCCCCTCAGTGAGACGACTGCCGGCATGATCAATCGTCAGACCCTGGCCTTGATGAAACCGGGCTGCATTTTAATCAACACCGCCAGAGGTGGGCTGGTGGATGAAGCGGCACTGGCAGAAGCATTACATGCCGGCCATCTGCGGGCGGGAGTGGATGTGCTGTCAAGCGAGCCTCCCAAAACGGATAATCCGCTGCTTGGCGCGCCCAATATCAGCATCACCCCCCATAATGCCTGGGCGACGACCGAAGCCCGACAAAAGCTGATGAATATTGCCATTGATAATGTCAGCGCATTTTTGCATGGCAACGTCCAGCATCAGGTAAATTGAGCCGTTTCCCATAAAAACGCCCGGAAATATCCGGGCGTTTTTTCATGAAATCCATGTGCCATGCATGGCTGGATGAAGGCGCTGGCAGCGTCAGCAAGCCGGGTTTCTGGCGGTTAGCATGTCACCTTGACACAGGCTGCAGCCCGCAACGCTTTTTGAATGGCACCATCCACATCCTGCGCCCGGGCCAGGGCTACGCCCAAGCGGCGACGGCCGTGAATTTCCGGTTTGCCAAACAGGCGCAGCTGAGTGTCTGCCTCTGTCAGCGCTTCTGCCAGTCCGTCATAACGGATATTGCTGGAGTCCCCTTCACAGAGCACCACCGCTGACGCACTGGGCCCATGCTGCTGGATATTGGGGATGGGCAGACCCAGAATCGCCCGTACATGCAGGGCAAATTCAGACAAATCCTGGCTTATCAGCGTGACCATGCCGGTATCATGAGGACGGGGCGACACCTCGGAGAAATACACATCGTCGCCTTTTACAAACAACTCCACGCCAAACAGCCCATAGCCACCCAGCTCGCTGACCACCTTGCGGCCAATCTCCTGGGCTTTGGCCAGCGCTGCAGCGCTCATCATCTGTGGCTGCCAGCTTTCGCGGTAATCGCCGTCTTCCTGACGATGGCCTATGGGGGCGCAGAAGTGAATGCCGTTTACCGCGCTGATGGTCAGCAGGGTGATTTCATAATCAAAGGGAACAAAGCCTTCCACTATCACCCGACCTTCTCCGGCGCGGCCACCTTGCTGGGCATATTCCCAGGCATGGCTGATCTGCTGCTCGTCGCGGATAACGCTTTGCCCTTTACCGGAAGAACTCATCACGGGTTTGACCACGCACGGCATGCCGATATGGGCTACGGCTTGGTTAAACTCATCTTGCGTGTCACAAAAGACATAAGGGGAGGTGGGCAGCCCCAGGGTTTCTGCTGCCAGACGACGGATCCCTTCCCTGTCCATAGTCAGGCGGGTGGCTCTGGCGGTGGGCACCACATGCAGGCCTTCGGCTTCCAGTTCCACCAGGGTTTGGGTGGCAATGGCCTCGATTTCCGGAATGACAAGATGGGGCTGTTCCTTGGCAATGATCTGTCGCAGCGCCGCGCCATCCAGCATGTTGATCACGTGGGATCTGTGGGCAATCTGCATTGCCGGCGCATTGGGGTAGCGATCAACCCCAATCACTTCAATGCCAAGGCGTTGCAGTTCAATCGCCACTTCCTTGCCCAGTTCACCGCAGCCGAGCAACATGGCGCGCTTGGCGCCTTCACACAGGGGAGTGCCTATCATTTTGTGGGTACCTTTATGATTATATTGAAACGCCCTGGGGCGTAAGTAATCGCTAGTTTACTCATTTACGTTTACCACACGTAGCGTACCGGTTGAAATGTGATAAAAATCACATAAAATTAACTGTCGGTTTTATCGTCAAGCCAAGTGGACATCTGCCAGGTGCAACGGGAAAACAGCGCCTGTCATCAGGTGGTTATCATCAACGCTTGACGTTGTCACGGGGACAGCCTCCACGATATAGCGGGTCATTTATGGAACAGCTGGCGTTTTTTGAAATACCCAACCCCTGCGTTGGCATTTGCCAGTCGGATGAACGGGGCTACTGCAAAGGCTGCTTTCGCAGCCGTGAGGAACGTTTTGGCTGGCAACAGTTTTCCGATGCGCGCAAAGCGGATGTGATTCGTTTGTGCAAGGCCCGCAAGCGGCGGCGTCAGCTGGCGCTGTTAAAGCAGCTGCAACTGCAGCAACAACAGCAACAGGCGCAGCTCCTGTCGCAAAATCCACAGCTGAGTTTTGATGAACCGGATGAAGACAGGCTGGATTTTAGCGGCTTTGAGCTTGATTGAACCTGGAAACCTTGATGCCGCCGCAATGCTTGCCATTGTTGCCTAGGATAAGCCCCATTTGGCAGGGGTGGCTTGCTCCAGCGTGGTGCAGGTCGCTGGCGTGTAATCGCATACCCGGTTACGGCCGCGCATTTTGGCAAGGTACATTGCCTGGTCGGCATCGTGCATGAGCTGCTCCAGTTTATAGCCGGAGATGGCCGCTTCAGCCACCCCGAAACTGGCGGTGAGGGAAAACTCAAAGCCACTGTCACCGGTGTGCAGCGCGGCAAGTTGCTGGCGCAAACGCTCCGCCATATCCCGGGCCTGCAAAAGTTGGGTCTGGGGCAGCAAGATGCAGAACTCCTCGCCGCCCACCCGTCCCAGCAAATCGTTATGACGACACACCTTGCGGCCAAGTGCGGCAATTTTTTGCAGCGCCCAGTCACCGGTTTTGTGCCCCTTGGTATCGTTAATCTGTTTGAAGTGGTCAATGTCAAACATCACGCAACTGACCGGCTCCTGGTAGCGTTGGGCTTGCTCCAGTAACCGCTGGGCCATGACGGTAAAATGGTTGCGGCTGAAGATTTGCGTCAGGCCGTCATATTGTGCCAATTGGCGAAAATGGCGTTGGTTTCGCCAAAATTGCGCCGTGCCCAGCAGCAGTAAGGCGATAACGCAAATCAGGGCAATGATCAGCGCTCTTTGGGTGTGGCTTTCGCTGTCGGCCAGTTTTTGTTGCAGGGTCAACAAGCGGTTTTGCTGGTTTAACAGGGTGATGCGGCTTTGCTGTTCAATGCCTTGGTGCTGGGCTAGTTGATAAGCCACAGTTTTGGTCTTGATTTCGTCCAGATTGGCCTGCTGGGTATTGGCATATTGAATATGGGCTTCCAGCGCGGCCGGGTAATTGCCCTGTGCCCGATAGTATTGGTAGAGCACCTGGTAAGCCCGGGTGCGTGGGCCGTTAAGCGGTGCCTGTTCATCTAAAATGGCAATGGCTTGTTGGGCGTACAGCTTGGCCTGCTGGGGGCGCTGTTGTTGCCAGTAAGCTTCACTCAGCAATGCATAAAACACCGCCAATGTGGGTTTGTAGGCCGTGAGCTGCAAGGCGGAAAGATGTCTTTCCAGCAAGTCGATGGTTGTATGGGGTTGCCCTTGTGTCAGATAGAGCTTGGCCTGGGTCGCGATAATCACACTGGCAATCACCACTTCATTGATGTGCTGGCATTGTTGGTAGGCTGTTGCAAATTGGGGATCGTCCGCGCCGATGGTGCCCATCTCGGCTTGCGCTTCCAGCGACAGCTGGACGGCCATACATTGTTGGCGGTTGTTGACGGCTGCCAGCTTAAGCCGCTGGGCATAGCTTAATGCCTGGGGATACTGGTTTAAGGCATTGAGAAAAACGGCCGCCACGGCCAGCCCGTTGGCCTGCAGGTCTTTATCCTGCAGTTGGGAGAGTTCTGCCGTGGTGTTGTTCAGGTACTGCAGTCCTGCCAACCAGTTTTTTTTCACCGCGTAAATATTGATGAGCGACAGCTTGGTGCGGATTTTTTGTGCCAGGGTGGCATCAGCATTGAGCAGTTGCTGATAGGTGTCAATGGCGCGTTCAAAATCGCCGTTAAATGAATACTGGTAGCCGATGAGATAGCGCAGGTAATGTTGTTCAAACGGGGAAAGCTGCGCCTGATGTTGCTGCAGGTTTGCCAGTTGTTCGGCAAATTGCCGGGGCTTGCTGGAGCGGATGTTGTCAGCGGCCTGCAGTTGTTGCAGATAGGAGGCACCCGTTGCCGTTGGTGCCATCCACAGGGAAAAGAGGATTACCAGACCAGCGTTAGCGCATCGCGATATGCTCTTGTGCTTGTTTGTCATTCCCTTTCTCTTCTGGCTCATCGGGGGCATCTTCTGCCGGCACCATTATGCAGCATAACGGTGCAATGTTTAAAAGCGTTTTCAGATGCGCCTCATCTGCGTGCAACACGGTGTGTGTCAGGGAGGCATTTAAGCCACTTTGCTGTATATATGCTTTGCGCAACGCTTCGTTTTGTAATGTACCGTCGCTGGCGAGTTTTTCCAATAAATCCATCAATTTTTGCATGACTGTTTCCTTTTCTTTTTCTTACTGAACGGAATGACATTGTTTTGTTGGGTAGTGACTTTTTCGCGATGCTGGAGCTGTTGCAGGCGACTGCGCAAGTGGGGGTTGGGGATCATCGGCGTCAAGGGCGGAATGACCAGCGTGGTGTGCAGGGATATTTCGGCAAACAGCAACGATTGCAGCGACAGGCGCTCCATTCGGGGATTTTGCAGCGGGGTGGTGGCCGCTTCATATAGCCAGCACTGATGATCCAGCGGGTAATCCTGGGATAACAGCTCCAGCAACAGGCGGCGCTCGGCGGTACCGGTGGCTTCAATGCCCATGGTCAAATCGCCGGCAAGTCCTATCTGCCACAAAATCAGCAGGGCCGAGGGGTCAATCCGGCGCTGGTACAACATGAATTGGCTGGCTTCATAATGCTGGCAGCCGTGTTGCCCCGGGTCCATGCCCAAATCGGCAAACAAGCAGTCACCTGCCGAGATCCCCGGGATCATTTTTGCCTCGAATCCCAATTCGCGGGCTTTGGCAATGGCGTCGTGGGGCACTTTGGCAAATACGCCGGGGTGGCCATAAAAGGCGGCCACAACATTCTTGTGTTGTTTTACTTCCGCCAAAATGGCATCCACCATTTCCCGGTAACTGATATGGCGGGATTTCCCTTTGCCGTAAAAGGGTTGCAAGCTGCGCACATCCGGGTGCATTTCATGGAGCCATAATTCAACTAAACCGTCCGAGACGCCGGAAAACACCACGTCTGCGTTTTCAATATAACTGCGACTAAGCGGGCAGATATGCGCCCCTAATGTCATGCCCACGCCCACACAATAAAGGCTGCCTGTCATTGTCTTTCCCTGGTTGTTGTGCTGGCGGTGAAGCGCAGCATTGCTGAATCATTCATGCCAGACATTTGCTAAAAACCTTGCTTGTCAGCGCCATTTCCAGGCGCGATGGCAATCTTTTTATCGGTGGCATAAGGCGGATGTCATGCGGTGGTACCGGCCATTACTGATGAATGAATGCGGCAACGCCTGTGCCGGTAGCGCCAATCTTCCATCTCGCGCTGTTGCCCAAATAGCCTGTGAGATTAATCACATAAGCGCCGTTGCAAAAAATGCTATCTGAAAATGATCAACGAATTATGACAATCGTTCGGATGATCGCTAAAAAATAGCGGCAGATGATGACAACACCGTGAAGCCCAGGAGAGAAAACCTGCTGGTTGGCACTTGCAGCAGGGCGGGTAAAAGCTCATGGACACGCCAGAAAAGGCGGATAGGTAAGGTGCAAACGTGCTTGAGGTTATTCCGGCATAAAAAATGAGTGAGCCGTTAACCCGTGATATTGGGGTAATGTGCTCACTCATGCAGGTTTGTCTGTTTTCAAGGGAAATGCGCTGGGCGCCCGTTCCCTTGATATTCAGGCGGCTTAGCCTTCCAGCTTGGCCAGTTCCAGTTTTTGCTCGGCCAGTTTTTCCTGATCCCGCTTGAACTCGGCCAATTTGGCGCGTTCCTTGTCAATCACGGCGGCAGGGGCTTTTGCCACGAAACCTTCGTTGCCGAGCTTTTTCTCAACCCGTTGGGCTTCTTGCTGCAGTTTTTCCAGCTGTTTGTCGATACGGGCCATTTCGGCGGCCACATCGATGAGGCCGGCCATGGGGATCAGCAGCTCCATGTCGCCCACCAGCTGTGTGCTTGCCATGGGGGCGGTTTCATCGGCAGCCAATACCTGAATGCTGTCCAGTTTGGCCAGTGCCATCAGGAATGCCCGGTTGTCATCCAGCCTGGCCTGATCTTGTGCACTCACATCCCGCAGCAGCATGTTCAAAGGCTTGCCCGGCCCGATATTGAGCTCGGCGCGGATATTGCGCACGGCGGTAATCACCTGTTTCACCCATTCCAGATCCGCTTCGGCTGCCGGGTTGGCTTTTTCTGCCTGATATTCGGGGAATGGCATCAGCATCAAGGTGTCGCCACTCACGCCTGCCAACGGTTTTACCCGCTGCCAGATGGTTTCCGTGATATAGGGGGTCAGCGGGTGCATCAGGCGCAGCAGTTGCTCCAGCACGGTCACTAACGTATGGCGGGTGCCACGCAGTTCTGCTTCGCTGCCGTTTTGCAATACCGGTTTGGTCAGCTCCAGATACCAGTCGCAGAACTGGTTCCAGGTGAATTCATACAGGGTGTTGGCAGCCAGATCAAAGCGGAAGGCGCTGATCTGTTCATCGAAGGTTTTCACGGTGTCGTTGAACAGGCTGATAATCCAGCGGTCTGCCAGTGACAATTGCAGCTCGCCGCCCTGGCTGTTGGGAGACGCCGGGCCGCAGTCCTGTTCTTCGGTGTTCATCAGCACATAGCGTGAGGCGTTCCACAGCTTGTTGCAGAAACTGCGGTAACCATCAAGGCGCTTCATGTCCCAGTTGATGTCACGGCCGGTAGAGGCCATGGCCGCCAGGGTAAAGCGCAGTGCATCGGTGCCGTGGGCTTCAATGCCGTCGGCAAACTCTTTGCGGGTACTTTTTTCAATCTTGGCGGCAAGTTGCGGCTGCATCATGTTGCCGGTGCGCTTGGTCACCAGTGATTCCAGATCGATGCCGTCAATCATGTCCAGTGGATCGAGCACATTGCCCTTGGACTTGGACATCTTGTTGCCCTGCTCGTCACGGATAAGGCCGGTGACGTACACGGTCTTGAAGGGCACTTGCGGTTTGCCGTCTTCGTCCTTGATGAAGTACATGGTCATCATGATCATGCGCGCCACCCAGAAGAAGATGATGTCAAAACCTGTCACCAGCACATCTGACGGATGGAAGGTTTTCAGCTCCGGTGTTTGTTCCGGCCAGCCGAGGGTTGAGAAAGTCCACAGTGCCGAGCTGAACCAGGTGTCCAGTACGTCATCGTCCTGGCGCAGCGCAATGCTGTCATCCAGTTGATGCTCGGCGCGCACTTCCGCTTCGTTGCGGCCTACATATACATGCCCGGCGTCGTCATACCAGGCGGGAATGCGGTGGCCCCACCACAGCTGGCGGGAGATGCACCAGTCCTGAATGTCGCGCATCCAGGAAAAATACATGTTTTCGTACTGCTGGGGGACAAACTTGATGTCGCCGTTTTCCACCGCTTCAATGGCGGTTTTGGCCAGCGGTTTTACCGACACGTACCACTGGTCGGTCAGCAACGGTTCAATCACCACTCCTGAGCGATCGCCGTAAGGCACTTTCAGGGCATGTGGCTCGATTTTTTCCAGCAGCCCCAGGGTTTCGAATTCGGTCACAATGGCCTGACGGGCCTTGAAACGCTCCAGCCCGGCATAACGGCTGGGCAGGCTGTTATCCAGAGTGGTGTTCTGGCTGCCGTCACTGTTGAGTACCTCCGCCACGCTGCGGATATCGCCGTTAAGGGTCATGATGTTGAACATCGGCAGGTTGTGGCGTTTGCCCACTTCATAGTCATTGAAGTCATGGGCCGGGGTGATTTTCACGCAACCGGTGCCAAACTCCCGGTCCACATAGTCATCGGCAACAATGGGAATGCGGCGATTGACGATGGGCAGGATGATCTCCTGACCGATGAGGGAGGCGTAACGCTCATCTTCCGGATGCACTGCCACCGCGCTGTCGCCCAGCATGGTTTCCGGACGGGTGGTGGCAATAATCAGGTAATCCTTGCCGTCAGCGGTCAGGGCATCGCCTGCCAATGGGTAGCGGAAGTGCCACATGTGGCCCTGTTTTTCCTTGTTTTCCACTTCCAGATCGGAAATCGCGGTGTGCAGTTTCGGATCCCAGTTCACTAGGCGTTTGCCGCGGTAAATCAGGTTGTCCTTGTAAAGGCGTACAAACACTTCCTGTACGGCCTTGGACAGCCCTTCATCCATGGTGAAACGTTCCCGGTCCCAGTCCACCGAGGCGCCCATGCGGCGCAGCTGTTTGGTGATGGTGCCGCCGGATTGTTCTTTCCACTCCCACACTTTGTCGATAAAGGCATCCCGCCCCAAATCGTGGCGGTTCTTGCCCTGTTCGGCTTCAAGCTTGCGCTCCACCAGCATCTGGGTGGCAATGCCGGCGTGGTCAGTACCCACTTGCCACAGGGTGTTTTTGCCTTTCATGCGCTGATAACGGATCAGCGTATCCATGATGGTGTCTTGGAAAGCATGCCCCATGTGCAGGCTGCCGGTGACGTTGGGCGGCGGGATCATGATGCTGTAATTGCCTTTGCTGCTGTCACCGCTGGGTTTGAAGTAGCCTTTCTCTTCCCAGGCTTGATAAAGCGCCTGTTCAATTGACTTGGGGTTGTATGTTTTTTCCATGGGAACCAGTTTTCTCAAACAAAATTAATGGGGTGTGTTGCTAAATCCTGGGTGCTGAGCGCAATGCCCTGGGCACGGTACTGGCGGTAACGTTGCCTGGCTTGTCGCTTCAGTGTTTCATTACCCGCAACAAAATCAAATATCTGGCTGAAATTGGCTGCGAATGCAGGTACCTCTTGCGCCAGATTAATCAGTAAGGGCCGTCTTGCATTGGGCCCTAACCGGTCAAAACCTATCTCCACCGGCGCGCCGTTTTTGGGCCCTTCCCCTTTCAGGTTATGGGGCACAAAGGCACTGGGTTCAAACTGCCATAGCAGTTCATCAACGGCGTACGCCTGTGGCTGATCTTCACAATGAATGTACAGCCATTGTCCCTGCTGAAAATGCTGTCTGGCAATACGGCAGGCCAGCAGCGAAACATCTTCGCCGGCATGGGCATCCGGATTGGCGGGCAGCAGATAAAACAGCGCTTGGCTCATGTGTCAGAAATGCCTTTGGAGAACCTTTCGGGAATAGGGGATTCTACACTAAAGCGGCTTGCAGGTTAAAGGTTAACAAAGCAGCGAACGCAAAGGAGTTGCTCACGGCTGACCCTCAATGGCGTTAGCTGGCAATCTCCCAAGGCGGCTTATGCCATGGCAAGCATCTTTGGGCGCCTGGCCAGCGCCCAAAGATGCGCTGGAGCGACTAGTGGCTACCCGCCGTGGTTAGCACCAGTTTGTGGCTGCCATCGCCTGTGGGCACAAAGTCGGCAAAATTCTGTATGGCGTCCAGTGTGTCTTCATGGTGATGGGTGACATAAAGCAACTGGCTGATATTACTGGCGGCAATGCGGTTGAGTGCATGGAAAACCAGTTTGCGGTTCAGGTAATCCAGCCCTTGATAGGGCTCATCCAGAATGAGCAAGGCAGGCTGTTTTATCAAGGCCCTGGCAATCAGCAACAGCCGCTGCTGGCCATAATCCAGCGAGCGGAAACCGGTTTTGGCAAGGCCACCCATTTCCAGCATTTCCAGCCAGGTATGGGCATTATTGATTTGCAGCGCCGAGGGTTTCTGATACAGGCCAATGGAGTCAAAGTAACCGGAAAGCAGCACTTCCAGCGCGCTGCAGTTGACCCGGTATTGCAGGTGCAGTGATGAAGACACCACCCCGATGTTCTTTTTGATTTCCCAGATACTTTCGCCGCTGCCCCGTTTGACGCCGAGGATGGTGATGTCGTTGCTGTAACACTGGGGGTGATCGCCCAGAATCAGCCCCAGCAGGGTGCTTTTGCCGGCGCCATTGGGACCGCGTAGTTGCCAGTGTTCACCGGGGCGGATACACCAGTTCACGTGTTCAAAAATCAGGCTGTCGGTGTATGCCACCCGCACATCCTTGAGTTGTACCAAAGGGTCGGGATGGTTGACTTGTTCCTGCTGTTTGAGCAGTGCCAGCAAGCGATCGCTTTTTTCCTCCGACAATGCCCGCATTTGCGCCAGCAACGGATGCTGCTGCCAGGCTTTGCGGCTCAGGGTCTGGGTCAGCTGCTGGTCATCAAACAGTGCCATATGGCTGATGAATGGCGGCAGCTCGTCTTCACGACTGGTGAGCAGCAGCAATTGGGTGTGCTTGGCAAGTACGCCCAGCAGGCGGGTCAATGCCGCCCGGTGCGCGACATCCAGCCCAGCATAGGGTTCATCCAGTATCAGCCATTGGGGCTGGCTGGCAATGGCTTTTGCCAGCATCAGCCGGCGGGTTTCGCCGGTGGATAACAGCCGAAAGCCCCGATGCTCAAGATGGGTCAAATCGGTGATGGCCAGCAACTCGGGCAGGGAGGTTTCATCACAGCCGCTGCTTAACAGGATTTGCGACACGCTATTGCCGCTTTGCATTTCACTTTCATCGTCGGCAATCTGCTGCTCCAGCAGTTTTTGCTGCTGTTGCAGTGACACGCAGGCCACATTGTCTGGCAGCCCTTCAATGCTGCCTTTATGGGGCGTGAGCTCGCCGGTGAGCAGTCCCACCAACAATTCCGCCGTTTGGCCTTGTCCGGCAAAGACTCCCCAGTGTTCACCGGCGGCGATTTGCCATTTTTCAATCAACAGTTTGCTGGAAGCAGTTTGGTATTTCAGATCCTGGATAAGCATGTGATGGTGATTATAAACAGTAGCGACAGCAGGGGATTCATACTGCAATAATCATGTGCCAAATACCAGCCTTTAAATGAGGCATTAGCCTAAAGAGGGGATAGCATGCCGCACCCGGTGGGCACGGCATCACTGGGAGATTACAGCGTCAGGCTGTTGTTGGCCCGATTGGCATCCGGCAGCTTGTGCTCAGGATCCAGCTCGGCGCTTTTCACGGATTTGCTAACGGGCAACATGAGGGTGGGATTGGCGCTGTGCATCCAGCTTTCCACCGGAATGCGAAAATCCTCATGGCTGCCGTCACCATAGTGCAGGCGCAGCGTGGCCGGCATCACCAGCTTTTGTTTGCTGGTAAGGCTTACTGCCGTGGCTTTGCCTTTTTTGTCTTCCACGGCGTTGATGGCGGTAATGCCCATGTCCAGCTGCCAGTTATTGAAATACCAGCCGCGCCACCACCAGGACAGATCTTCACCACCGGCGCTTTCCATAAAGCGGAAAAAATCGGAAGGTGAGGGATGTTTATAGGCCCAGGTGGCAATGTATTCTTTGAATGCCGGGTCAAAACGCTCTGGCCCCAGAATCTGCTCCCGCAGCAGGATAAGCCCAAGCGCCCCTTTAAAATAGGTGACGGAGTGGCGGTATTTTTCCGCGGTGGCTTCGGCGGGCATCATCAGGTTGGGGGCCGCATCATCCGCCAGCACCGACAGGATTTCATCCACCGGATTGCCGCCTTTGGGAGCGTATTCGCCGTCCCGTTTGGGGGCGTATTCGCCATTATTGAAAGCATCGGAGGCGTAAACGTCAATAAAGGTGTTAAAGCCTTCATCCATAAACGCGTGGCGGCGCTCGTCAGAACCCACAATCATCGGAAACCAGTTATGCCCCAGTTCGTGGGCGGAAATCCAGAACAGCACATCATCCTTGTCATCCATCCCGTCAAAGGCAATGCCGGGGTATTCCATGCCCGCACCGTGCCCGGCCAAATTCACCGCCACCGGCCAAGGGTAGGGATACCACTGGGAAAAGTGCTCAATGCTGGCTTTGACATATTCTGTGGAGCGATCCCATTTGTTGGGCCCCACGGCTTCCACCGGATAGGCGGACATGGCCAGCGAGCTTTTGCCATTGGGCAGATTGATGCGGGCGGCATCCACAATGAAAGCCGGTGAGGCGGCAAAGGCCACATCACGGGTATGCTCCATGCGAAAATGCCAGTCCAGCGTGCCTTGGGTTACTGGGCGGCTGTGGGCCTTGCCGACTTCATCTGCGCGGCGGATGTACACGGTCTGGTCACTTGACTGGGCCTGTTTCAACCGCTGCTGCTCGGTTTTGGTGAGCACGTCCTTGGGGTTGATCAGTTGCCCTGAGCCCACCACCCAGTAATCCCACGGAACGGTAACAATGTAGTCGATGGTGCCGTATTCAAGATAAAACTCTGAGGTGATGTACGGATTGTTGTTCCAGCCATGACGATCGTCATAAACCGCCATGCGCGGAAACCATTGTGCCACTTCAAAAATGTTGCCACGGGATGATGGCGTGACCGCCGTGCGTCCGCCCCAGGTGCCGGGAAACTGGTAATGATAGTGGATTTCCAGTTGCAGCTTGCCGCCTTTTGCCGCCAGCTTTTGGGGTAAATCCACCCGCATTCTGGTGTCGTCTATCAGGAATTTTGCCGCATGGGTTTCACCTGCCATGCGGACGTTGACGGTATCAAGTTGATATCCTTCGGTATATTTCCCCCGGCGCCACTCCGAGGCCATGGTGGCGCGGCTGTCCTTGCGGTACATGTTCTGATCCAGCTGCAACCATAACACCGGCAAGCTATCTGAACTGTTATTGGTGTAAGTGATCACTTCCTTGCCGTGCAGCGTGTTGCTGTGGGTATCGAGCGTGGCATGCAATTTGTAATCGGCCCGATTTTGCCAGTACATGGCGCCGGGTTTGCCGGCACCGGTACGCAGCGCATTGGCCGGGGTCGGCAGTGTCAAAGGCGCAAACAGTGCTTGAGGATCAAATGTGTCCTGCGCGGTTACCGGCGCTGCCACGGCGGCAGTGCCAAGTGTCATCAGGACGGCACAGAACCTGAACCAGTGAAACATAACCATTCCTTTCATGTTATTCAGGGGGTGTTTGGCTGATAAGGATGTCAGCCTTCACAAAACAGACTGCATAAGATAGCAAGTGTCAGCACGGGAGACGAGTAGCGCCGGCGTGGTAAACCGGCGTACTGGCGCAGGGAATTGTTACAAATATTGTGCTGGCAGCCCATGGACATGCGCTGCCAGTCTTGACTTTTCAGGCCCTTTGGCCCGGTGTTTATGCGGGCTCGCCAATGGGCAATACGGTTTTGCCGTATTTCTCATTGAGCACTTCCGCCATGGCCAGATAAATGGCCGAGGCGCCACAGAAAATGCCTTCAAAGCCCGCCATGGTGCCCAGCCATTTATTGCCGGTGAAATCTTTTATGGCCAGCATGAAAAACAGCACTACCAGTGAACCAAACACCACTTGCAATGCCTTGGGCCCTTTGAGGGTGCCGAAAAACATCAGCAGGGTGAAAATGCCCCACATCAGCAGATAGCAGCCCATGGACAGCTCGTCTGCCGCTTCGGCCCAGCCCCATTTGGGCAGTAATAGCAGCAATACCAGGCTTATCCAGAAAAAGCCGTAGGAGGTAAAAGCGGTAACCCCAAAGGTGTTGCCTTTACGGTATTCCAGTATGCCCGCAATGATTTGGGCGCAGCCGCCATAAGCCAGCCCCATGGCCAGGATCATGGCATTCAGGCTAAAAAAGCCGGCGTTGTGTATGTTAAGCAGGACGGTGGTCATGCCAAATCCCATCAGGCCAAGAGGCGCTGGATTTGCCAGTTTTTCGCTCACAAATAGTCTCCAGAAATTGGTGGTGATGACACTACACCCGTGGTGCAGTTTAAAATAACGGCGGGATTCTAGAGGGCGCTGGCGTGGCCGGGCAATAGCTGCCCATGGCAGACTGTTGCATTATTTTAACATTGTGAA
>NZ_JBKOUD010000019.1:0-46594 GCF_046765975.1 Shewanella mytili
CCCCCTCGAATGGGCAAATTCCCAGGCATTACTCACCCGTCCGCCGCTCGTCATCTTCAAAAGCAAGCTTTTGAAATGTTACCGCTCGACTTGCATGTGTTAGGCCTGCCGCCAGCGTTCAATCTGAGCCATGATCAAACTCTTCAATTGAAAGTTTTTTGCTTCCTAAGAAGCGACTCTATGAATGACTGTTCTTATATAGAACACTCTTCAATGAGATAAATCGTTGTCGATGTATCTTCACTGTGAGTGCCCACACAGATTGCTTGATATTTTGTTAAAGAGCGAACCTTGATGGCATTCTCATGCTTTGCAAGGCGCCGACTTCATCGGCTCAGGGCTGCGTATTCTACACATCCCGTTGTTAGCGTCAAGCCCTTTTTTCAGTTCGTTGCCGCAATTGGTTAATTGCGATGCAGCGTTTGAATACAAAGGCTTTTTGCCCTGTTGTTCCGGTTAACCATCGGCTTTCGCCGCAGCGCTAATCGCGCCGTGTTGCCAGACAACGAGGGCGCATTATAGGGAGCATTTAGGATTGCGCAAGGGCTTTTTTAAGAGAATTACGATCTTTTTGGATCTTCTGCGCTTAGCCACATGTGACCCACTGCATATCCCCAGATTTATCCACAACGGTGGCCATGGTGATGCTATTTTCACCGGGGATTTGGCCAAAAAAAAGAGGTGACATATTGTCACCTCTTTCGCCTTTTATGGGTTACCTGGCCAGTTAGGACAACTTGCCATGGCAGTGTTTGTATTTTTTACCTGAACCACAGGGGCATGGATCATTACGTCCGACTTTTTCGCCATGGCGGATCACCGGGCTCTGGGCCGGTGCAGCTGCAGGCTCATCCTCGGCGGTAAGTGACTCGGACTGGGCATGCTGGTATTGATGACGAACCCGTGCCTGCTCTTCGCGGCGACGCGCTTCCATTTCATCCACATCTTCTTGTGCCTGAACCTGCACTTTGGAAAGGATGCTGATCATGTCGTGCTTGAGCTGCTCGAGCATTTGCTGGAACAGTTCGAAAGATTCACGCTTGTATTCCTGTTTCGGGTTTTTCTGGGCGTAACCGCGCAGGTGAATGCCCTGGCGCAGGTAATCCATGGCGGACAGGTGTTCTTTCCACAAACCATCGAGGGTTTGCAACATGACCGCTTTTTCAAACTGGCGCAGGACTGCGGATCCCACCATCTGCTCTTTGGCGGCATAAGCTTCCTGCCATTTTTCCACGATGCGCTCGCGCAGGGTGGTTTCATGAAGATCATCTTCCTGATCAAGCCAGGTTTGCAATGGCAATTGCAGGGCGAACTCCTGTTCAAGACGCTGTTCAAGCCCCGGCACATCCCACAGTTCTTCCACTGACTGAGGCGGAATGTACTGATCAATGACGCCGTTAATCACATCGGCACAGATGGCCTGGATGGACTCCTGAATGTTTTCCGCATCCATCAGGGCATTGCGCTGGGAATAGATCACCTGGCGCTGGTCGTTGGCCACGTCATCGTATTCCAGCAGTTGCTTACGGATATCGAAGTTACGGGCTTCCACTTTACGCTGGGCGTTTTCAATGGCGCGGGACACCCAAGGGTGTTCGATGGCTTCGCCCTCTTCCATGCCCATTTTTTTCATCATGTTGCCCATGCGCTCGGAAGCGAAGATGCGCATCAGCGTATCTTCCAGCGACAGATAGAAACGTGAGGAACCCGGATCGCCCTGACGGCCTGAACGGCCCCGGAGCTGGTTGTCGATACGGCGGGATTCGTGGCGTTCGGTACCCAGAATGTGCAGGCCACCTGCAGCCACTACGTCGTCATGACGCTGCTGCCAGTCGGCACGAATGCGGGCAATATCCTCTTCACTGGGGTTTTCCAGTGCTTCGATTTCCGATTTCCAGTTGCCGCCCAATACGATGTCGGTACCACGACCGGCCATGTTGGTGGCCACGGTTACCGCGCCGGCGCGTCCGGCCTGAGCCACAATTTCCGCTTCATGTTCGTGGAACTTGGCATTCAGTACCTGATGAGGGATTTTTTCCTGCTGTAGCAGGTGGGACAAAAGCTCTGATTGTTCAATGGAAACCGTCCCCACCAGTACCGGCTGCCCGCGGTCGCGACAACCCTTGATGTCGTTAATGATGGCGGCGTATTTTTCCTGGGCGGTCAGGTAAACCAGATCGGCCATGTCGTTACGGATCATGGGGCGGTTAGTGGGCACTACCACTGTATCCAGGCCGTAAATGTGCTGGAATTCGAAGGCTTCGGTGTCGGCGGTCCCGGTCATCCCGGCCAGTTTTTCATAAAGGCGGAAGTAGTTCTGGAAAGTGATGGAGGCCAGTGTCTGGTTTTCGTTCTGGATCTTGGCACCTTCTTTGGCTTCCACCGCCTGATGCAGGCCTTCTGACCAGCGGCGACCCGGCATGGTACGGCCGGTATGTTCATCCACAATGATCACTTCGCCGTCTTGCACCACGTAGTCCACATCCTTTTCAAACAGGTTGTGGGCCCGCAAGCCGGCATGTACATGGTGCAGCAATGAGATATTGGCGGCGGAGTAAAGGGAGTCGCCTTCGTTCAGCAAGCCGGCCTTTATCAGCAGTTGTTCGATTTTTTCCTGGCCGCGTTCGGTCAGGTTGACCTGTTTGGCTTTTTCATCCACGGAGAAATCACCGGTACCGGTAAATTCATCGGAGTCTTCTTTCTCCTGGCGAATGAGATGGGGAATGAGTTTATCAACCTTGACGTACAGCTCGGAGCTGTCTTCTGCCGCACCGGAGATGATCAGCGGGGTGCGCGCTTCATCAATCAAAATGGAGTCGACTTCGTCAATCAGGGCATAATGCAATGGCCGCTGCACCCGCTCCTGGGGCGAAAAGGCCATGTTGTCACGCAGGTAGTCAAAACCGAATTCGTTATTGGTACCGTAGGTGATGTCGGCGGCATAAGCGGCAACTTTTTCCTGATGGCCCATGCCGGACACGTTGACGCCCACGGTCATGCCGAGGAATTCGAATAACGGGCGGTTGGTTTCCGCATCGCGCCGCGCCAGATAATCGTTGACGGTGATCACGTGCACGCCCTTGCCGGTAAGGGCATTGAGGTAGGCGGGCAACGTGGCGGTCAGGGTTTTACCTTCACCGGTGCGCATTTCGGCAATGCGGTTGCTGTCCAGCACCAAGCCGCCCAGCAGCTGCACATCAAAGTGGCGCATTTCAAAAACACGTTTGGAGGCTTCGCGCACGGTTGCAAAGGCTTCCGGGGTGATTTGCTCCAGCGACTCGCCGTTGGCAAGACGCTCACGGAATTCTGCGGTTTTGGCCTTCAGTTGCTCATCACTGAGCTTTTCATATTCCGCTTCAAGCGCGTTGATTTTTGTAACGACTTTCCCAAGCGCTTTGAGGGTACGTTGGTTACGGCTACCAAATATCTTTGTCAGTAATTTACCTAACATCTGAATCACTTTTTAGTTGTAGGCCAGGTCTCAACTGAGTCTGGCGGCCAATTCCGATTAACCTGCGCGGCGGTAAACAAATTTTTGTGGATCAATTTGCTGACCATTGCGCAGTACTTCGTAGTGTACATGGGGCCCGGTTGAGCGCCCTGTACTTCCCATAACGGCGATTTTATCGCCTTTGGCAACCACATCACCTACAGTTACTGACAAAGCTTCATTATGGCCATAACGGGTGCGATACCCGTTCCCGTGATCAATCTCCACCAGATTGCCATAACCAAACATCTTTCCGGCCCATGTCACCACTCCTGCTGCTGTGGCGATCACATCCGTACCTTCTGCGCCGGCGAAATCGATGCCTTTATGCATCGTTCGACGGCCGGTAAAAGGGTCATTGCGTAAACCGTAGGGCGAGGATAACCAGCCTTTTGCGGCCGGACGCCCTGATACATAACGCTCCTCATTAATATTGAGGTTGGAAGTCACTGTTTCAAGGAGTGACAGCTTAGCGTTATTTTTATCAATGCCTGAAGCCAACCGATCCATATCGGCGATCAGTTGCTCTAACTCGATGGTGGCACCGATATCGCTGCCACCGCCCAGTCCGACTTCGCTATCAAAATCGAACTGTTCTTCTAATTGGTAATTTTGTGCCAGTTGCTGCCCCAGGGCTTCAAGCCGGGTCAGTTTTGCCTGCATGCGGGCGACGTGTGCCACCAGAGTACTGAGTTGGGACTCAGTGGCCTGTTTGAGTTGTTTAACTTGCTTTTGCTGCTGCTCGCGGGCCTGCCGCTCTTGATCCACGCTGGCTTGTTGGGAGGCAAATCGCTGATGATTGTATTGATAGAGCCCTGCGCCTGCAGCAATCAACAGCATAGGCAACAGCAGCCAGTACTTCCCCGGCTGCCAGCGCGTCATGCCATTTCGACCCTGAATAAAAACTGTTACACTCATAGCCTCAGTAAGCCATCTTATTATCGTAATGAAAAAGCGCCCTCAAGACCTCCGTCAGTTAGTGCACCAGTCAGGCCCGTTGCCGGATCTGGCCGAGAGAGCAGAGCTTTTATTGTATCTGGACAAGTACGTTAAACAGCTACTGACCGGTCCGGTACAAAACCAAGTAACCGTGGCCAATTTACGCCAGAATGTACTGGTACTTGAAACACCCACATCCGCCTGGGCTGCCAGAATCAACTTCCAGAAGGGAAAGTTATTGCAGCAACTCCAGTCACAGGCGCTCCCAATGCTTACCGCTATTGAAGTGAAAGTCAACCCAGCACTGATGCCTGCGGCAACAAAACCCAAGGTGACTCACAGGGCACTGAGTGAAACTGCAGCGGCCCATATCAATGCGCTGGCCGAACATACCGAAGGTACACTGGGCCAAAAACTAAAACGGCTGGCTGCATTAGCCAGCCGTCAAGGCACTAAAGAGTAGTTAGGCCATCACCACGCCGGTTGGCATGCTGAAACTCACCGGGGCATCGGCTTCCTTATCAAAGCTGACCACTTCCCAGGCATCTTGCTGTGCCAATAAGGCGCGCACCAGACGGTTATTCAGTGCATGGCCGGTTTTAAAAGCGCGGAACTCACCAATAATGGCATGTCCTGCCATGTAAAGATCCCCAAATGCATCGAGAATCTTGTGCTTAACAAATTCATCCTCATAACGCAGGCCATCGGGGTTGAGGACGCGATATTCATCAAGCACCACGGCATTTTCCATACTTGCCCCCAGGCCAAGGTTATTGGCCCGCAAGTATTCCACATCCCGCATGAACCCGAAGGTTCTGGCGCGACTGATATCCTTGATAAAGGCGGCGGAGGAAAAATCCATGACCATATGTTGCTGACTACGGGCGATTTCGGGATGGGCAAAGTCGATTTCAAAGTCCACTTTAAAACCTTTGTAAGGCCGTAATTCTGCCCATTTATCACCATCTTCCACGCGTACGGCATGTTTGAGCCGAAGGTATTTTTTTGCCGCGGACTGGGCTTTGATCCCTGCGCTTTGCAGCAGGAAAACAAAGGGACTGGCACTGCCGTCCATCACCGGAATTTCCGGTGCATCCACTTCAATAATGGCGTTGTCAATGCCAAGGCAGGACAAAGCGGCAAACAGATGCTCAATCGTGGCAATACGCACCCCGTCATCGTTCACCAGCGCGGTGCACATGGTGGTTTCACGCACCATTTCCGCTTTGGCCGGAATCGTGACATTGGGTTGCAGGTCGGTACGCACCAACAGGATGCCTGTGTTTACCGGCGCGGGTCGCAGCGTCAAAGTAACCTTCTTGCCAGAATGTAATCCGACTCCGGTCGCTTTTACCTTATTTTCAAGAGTTCTTTGAAAAATCATGTTGTTACCCGTCAAAATTGCAACAATTAATGCTAAATATTACCGTCAGAAACCGCACCAGGCCTTGGACTGGTCGGATATCCTAGCATAATCAAGCCATTTCACAAAAAAATACTGCCGTCCTGACAATCATCAGCGTTTGTACACAGATTAATCAGATCCGGCTCACAAACCGTTAATCTGCCTGTTTACGCAAAAACGCCGGAATATCCAGGTAATCCGCATCGTTTTTATGTGTCGGTACCTGCTGTGGTTGTGAAGCTGGTACGGCATTGCCCTTCATCATAGGCGCCGCTGCCATGGACTCCTCTTTCACTACGGTTTCGACACGGGTATCCACAATCGGTTCACTGCGGGTATTTTTGGAAACCAGCTGAATGTCCGGTTTTCTGTCGGCACCGATACCGGTGGCCACCACGGTCACCCGCAGCTCTTCGCTCATTTCCGGATCAATCACCGCACCCACAACCACGGTTGCGGTATCAGAGGCATAGGCCTTCACATGGTTACCCACGGTTTCAAACTCTTCGATGCTCATGTCCATACCGGCGGTGATGTTCACCAGAACCCCGCGGGCACCCGCCAGGTCGATATCTTCCAGTAACGGACTGGCAACAGCGGCTTCGGCAGCTTCTTCAGCACGGTCTTCACCCCGTGCAACGCCGGTGCCCATCATGGCATTACCCATTTCAGACATCACGGTGCGCACATCCGCAAAGTCGACGTTAATCAGGCCGGGACGGGTGATAAGCTCTGCAATCCCCTGTACGGCGCCAAGCAGCACGTTGTTGGCGGCAGCAAAGGCATCCAGCAGGGAAGTACCGCGTCCCAACACTTTCAGCAGTTTTTCATTGGGGATGGTGATTAACGAGTCCACATGTTTTGCCAGTTCGCTAATCCCTTGATCCGCAAAGGCCATGCGCTTTTTGCCTTCGAACGGGAAAGGTTTGGTTACCACGGCAACGGTCAGGATGCCTTCTTCCCGGGCAATCTGTGCCACCACGGGGGCAGCGCCGGTGCCGGTGCCGCCGCCCATGCCGGCCGCGATGAAAATCATGTCGGAACCTTTGATGGCGGCCCGAATGCTTTCCTTGTCTTCTTCTGCCGCGGCACGGCCCACTTCAGGATTAGCGCCTGCGCCCAGCCCTTTGGTGACATCCCGGCCAATCTGAATGGTGGTGCCTGCCGCTGATTTTCGCAGCGCCTGGGCATCGGTGTTGGTTACCATGAACTCAACACCTTCAATATTGTGTTTCACCATGTGCTCGATAGCGTTACCGCCACCACCGCCCACACCGATGACCTTGAGCACTGCATCGCTCAGCGCATCATCTTGAGTATCCATGATCTCAAACATGACTTTATTCTCCATCTACCTGCGTTAATGCGAGTTAAAACTCGCCTTTAAACCAACTCTGGACCCGATTCCACAAGCTGGTTACCCCTGGGCGCTCCGGGCGTTCGAACTGACGTTCAATCACCCGCCGGGCGCCGTAGTGGAGCAACCCGACTCCGGTGGAGTAAATGGGTTGATCCACATATTCGTATAATCCTTTGACCGGCAAGGGTGATGCCACCCGCACCGGCATGCCAAATGTGGCTTCGGCGATATCCACCGCGCCTTCTATGGAGGCAGTACCACCGGTGATCACAATCCCGGCGGCAATCTGATCTTCCAATCCGCTGTCTTTGAGCTGCTTGAACACCAGTTCAAACAGCTCCTGATAACGGGGCTCGACCACTTCGGCCAGTGTATGCCGTGACATGGTGCGTGACGGGCGTCCGCCCACGGACGGCACCTCAATGCTGTCTTCCCGGCTCACCGTGGCACTGCGGGCACTGGCGTATTGCACTTTAATCTGCTCCGCATGGGATAACGGCGTGCGGAAGATTTTGGCAATATCATTGGTCACCTGATTGCCCGCCACCGGGATCACCGCGCAATGGCGCAACGCCCCGTTGGTATACACGGTAATATCCGTGGTGCCGCCGCCAATATCCACCAGACAGACCCCCAGGTCTTTCTCGTCTGCAGTGAGCACCGCATCGGCTGAGGCGATGCCGGAAAACACCAGGTCATCCACTTTCAGGCCGCAGCGCTCAACGCTTTTGGTGATGTTTTTCGCCATATCGTTGGCACAGGTGACAATATGCACCTTGGCTTCCATGCGCATGCCGGACATGCCAATGGGGCTTCTTATCCCCTCTTGCACGTCAATGGCATACTCCTGGGGCAATACGTGTAAAATCCGCCGTTCTGTGGGGATTTTTACCGATCTGGCGGTGTGGATGACGTTTTCCACGTCTTCCTGTGTCACTTCTTCGTCGTTAATTGACACCATGCCGTTTTCGTTCTGGCAGGCAATGTGTTTGCCGGAAATGCTCAGGTATACCGACGATACCTGGCAGTCGGCCATCAGCTCTGCCTGATCCAGCGCCCGCTGCACACTGCGGACAATGGAGTCCAGATCGTTAACGCCGCCTTTGTCCATGCCACGGGAAGGATGATTGCCAAGGCCGACAATGCTGATCTCGCCATCCGGCAACACTTCGCCAATAATCACCGCGACTTTGGCAGTCCCGATATCTAACCCGACGATCAAATTTCTCTCTAGGTTCTTGGTCATCAATCACCGACTCTCTTGTTGTGGCTCTTGCCAACCCACCGCCAGACCGGTGTCGTAACGTAAATCCACTCTGGCGATGCTCTTGTCCTGCTTCAACAATTGCGGATATACGTTAATGAACCGTTGTATCCGCGATATTTTATCTTCCCGCCCCAATGCCAGTACGATGTCATTGCCCAATACGGCTTCCCAGGCAAGGCGGGGGGTCAAACTCAATTTTTTCAGGCTGAAACTGTTAATCCGTAGCAGCTCATCCATCTGCCTGAAGGCGGTCAGCACTTCGCCTCCGCGCGCTGGCGGCCCTGATAACCAGGGCAGATGCTCCAGTCCCGGTTTGGGCGGCGCACTGAACACCTCGCCATGTTCATTCAGCCAAGCATCCTGATTCCAGTGCGCGGCCGGCACCTGCTCTTGCAGGTAAACCTTGAGTTTTGCCGGCCAGTCGCGACGTACCGACACCCGATACACCCATGGCAGCTGCTCCAGCGCCTGTTGCACCTGGGTAACATCGGCGCTGAAAAAACTGCGTTGCATCAAATCCCGCAGCGCGCTGCGAATTTCAGCATCACTGGTATATTGCCGACTGCCCTTGATAGCCACGGCCTCAATCGGCAACGCCTCGGCATCATTCAGCAGGATATTCAATTTCCAGCCCGCTACGGCAAAGCCAATCACCACCAGCAGTAAAAACACCACGCCGCTGTACAGATACCAGTTCACCTGTGTCAGCCGGGTTTTGCCATTCTGCCATTTTTGCTTCAGTGTCATTGGCTTATTCCGTGTCACCTGGGCACAAAGGCGGCCATTATATCGGCTCGATCCCCGTGGTCAAAAAAGGCCGCTGTTACCCGAACGCTTTGCCTCTCAGGCAACATTGTCGTCGGCATTTTCTTTGGAAAATCCCAAACAGTTGCCGGCCAGTTCCCGGGAAACGGCACCAATATTGCCTGCCCCCTGGGTCAGCAGCAGATCGCCGTCTTTCAGTACCGACGGCAAAATGTCGGACAACTGCTCCGGAGTGGCCACATATATGGGGTCCACCTGCCCTCTGAGCCGAATGCTGCGGCACAAGGCTTTACTGTCAACGCCCGCAATGGGGCTTTCCCCTGCGGAGTAGACCTCAAGCATCAATAAACAGTCCACCTGCGATAACACATCCACAAAATCTTCATAAAGATCCCGGGTACGGGTGTATCGGTGGGGCTGGAAAATCATCACCAGCCGTTCATCCGGCCAACCGGCCCGGGCCGCACGAATGGTGGCGGCCACTTCGCTGGGATGGTGCCCGTAATCATCCACCAGCATGATGGTGCCATTGGGGGTCTGGTAATCCCCCAAATGCTGGAAGCGGCGGCCAATTCCCTGAAACTCTGCCAGTGCTTTAATGATGGCCTCATCTTCAATGTCATCTTCGGTGGCCACCGAAATTGCCGCCAGGGCATTCAATACGTTGTGCTTGCCCGGCAGGTTCAGCAGCAAGGGCAAATCATCCTTGCCTTTGCGCCGCACGGTGAAATGACACTGGCCACCCTGCTGGCTGAAATCCAGCGCTTGCACATCTGCGGTGCCGTTAAAGCCGTAAGTCACCAGATGGCGGCCGATGCGCGGCTGTATGTCGCAAACGGTGGCATCATCGGTGCACAATACGGCCACACCGTAAAACGGCAGGTTGTGGAGAAAGTCCACAAACGTGCTTTTCAGTTTTTCAAAATCCCCGCCGTAGGTGTCCATATGATCGGCTTCAATGTTGGTGACCACTGACACCATGGGTTGCAGATGCAAAAACGAGGCATCGCTTTCGTCAGCTTCGGCAATCAGGTAACGGCTGTGCCCCAGACGGGCATTGGTGCCGGCACTGTTAAGCAGCCCCCCAATCACAAAAGTGGGGTCGCGATCTGCCTGGGCATAAATGCTGGCTATCAAACTGGTCGTGGTGGTTTTGCCATGAGTACCGGCAATGGCCACGCCATGGCGATAGCGCATCAATTCCGCCAGCATTTCAGCCCGGCGCACCACCGGCGTGCGGTTGGCTTTGGCCGCCAGCAATTCCGGGTTGTCAGGATGAATGGCGCTGGATACCACCACCACGTCCACATTGGTCACGGCTTCTGCGGTGTGGCCTATCACCACTCGCGCCCCCAAGGCTGACAAGCGGTCCGTGACCCCGTTACGGGCAATATCCGAGCCACTGACCTGATACCCTTCATTAAGCAATACTTCGGCAATACCGCCCATGCCGGCGCCGCCGATCCCCACAAAGTGGATGCGCCGAACCCGACGCATTTCAGGAATCGAGGCTTTTACCTGTTCGTATTTCACAGCATCTGTTGTCATCTTTATCCTTTCTCAGCCAGAGTACGGCACTCGGTTGCCACTTTGGTGGTGGCATCCAGTACGGCAACGGTTCTGGCCTGTTGGCCCATTTGCACCAATTGTGTTCGGTCTTGCGCCAATGCCTGCACCGCGGCAGACAGGCTGCTTACATTCAGTTGTAGCTGCGGCAACAGCTTGGCGGCGCCTGCGTCCACCAGTACCCGGGCATTACGGGTTTGGTGATCATCCACCGCATGGGGTAGCGGCACGAAAATGGCGGGCAAACCGACGGTGGCCAGCTCCGATACCGTGAGCGCCCCGGCGCGGCAAATCACCAAATCCGCCCAGCGGTAAGCCGCTTCCATGTCATCAATGAAATCGGTCACTTTTACCCGATCATCCTGCCCCCAGTGCTGGTACTGGGCCTGCACGGCGGCCTGATTGCCTTTCCCGGCCTGATGCCAGACCGTGACCGATAATGACTGACTGATCCGGGCCACGGTTTCGGGCAGCATCTCGTTAAACACCTTGGCACCCAGACTGCCGCCCACCACCAGGATTTTTACCGCATCGTTACTGACCGCTTTGGGGCTTTCTCCCAGTGCGACCAATTCGGCGCGAACGGGATTGCCCACCACTTGGGCCGGCACGTCAGTAAAGGTGTTATCAAAGGCACACAGCACTTTGGCGGCGATTTTGGATAACAGCCTGTTGGTCATGCCAGGCACGGCATTTTGTTCATGCAACACCAGCGGGATCCCCGCCAGTTTGGCAGCCACACCGCCCGGACCGCTGGCGTAACCGCCCATGCCCAGCACCACGTCCGGGCGAAACTCGCGAATGACCCGCAGCGCCTGCCAGATGGCATGCAGCACCTTGAAGGGTGCACCGAGCTTACGCAGCAAGCCGTTACCCCGCACCCCTTTGATATTGATGAAGCTGATATCAAAGCCATGCTGTGGCACCAACCGGGCTTCCATGCGCTCGGCAGTGCCCAGCCAGCGGATCTGCCAGCCCTGCTGCGCCAACTGCCGGGCCACGGCCAGCGCCGGAAACACGTGTCCGCCAGTGCCGCCTGCCATCACCAGCAGGCGTTTACCCTGTGCAGCTGCCGCCATTATTTCATTCTCCCCTGTACTGCCTGGATCTTGCTCAAACGCCGTTCATAATCGATACGCAACAGCACCATTGCCGCGGCGGTCATGACCCATAAACTGCTGCCGCCATAGCTGATAAACGGCAATGTCAGCCCTTTGGTGGGCAACATGCCAATGCTGGCGCCCACGTTAACCACGGTCTGAAAACAGATCCAGATGCCGATGGCGTAGGCCAGATACCCTTCGAAGGTGTGTTCACTGGCCAAGCATTGGTGCCCCAAGCGCAGCGCCCGTAATGAGACAAACGACAACACTACCAGCACCACAACAATGCCGACAAAACCCAACTCTTCACCGATGATGGCAAAGATGAAATCCGTATGGGCCTCGGGCAGGTATTCCAATTTCTGGATACTGTTGCCCAGCCCCTGACCGAACCAGTCACCACGGCCATAGGCCATTAACGATTGGGTCAGCTGATAACCACTGCCAAAAGGGTCCTGCCACGGATCCAGAAACGAGGTCACCCGCCGCATCCGGTAAGGCTCTAACAGCACCAGCGACACAAACGCGAGCATCCCCGCCAAAATCAGCGCGAAAAAGTCCAGCAAGCGGGCGCCAGCAAGAAACAGCAACCCCACGGTGATCACAAACAGCACCACCACGGTACCCAAATCGGGCTGCATCAGAATGAGCACCGCATATACGGCCAGCACCGCTATGGGCTTGTAAAATCCCTTGGCATTTTCCCGCACCTCCTGATGGCGCCGCACCAGATAGCCGGCCAAATACACGGAAAACACGAACTTGGCCACTTCCGCCACCTGTATGCGGATAGGCCCCAGTGTTAGCCAGCGGGTGGCACCGTTTACGGAGGTGCCCACCAGCAATACGGCTATCAGCATGAAAAACACCAGCAGCAGCATTAACGGACTGAGCTGTTGCCAGCGCTGCATGTCGATTTGCAACACCACGGCGGAAATCAGCACACAGCCCAACAGGTAGCCCACATGGCGCTCCACAAAATGGAACGGATCGCCGGTGAGGCTCTGCGCTTCAGGCATGGAAGCCGACATCACCATCACAAAACCGAACCCCATTAACGACAATATGGCCAATAGCAGCGGCTGGTCATACAACGGCATGGCCTGATTGCTGCGCTCGGCAAACCAGTTTGACCAGGGCCACTTGATGGCGCCGGCAAACAGGTTTAATTGTCGTTGGTCAGTCTTGCTGCTCATCCAGCGTCTCCACCAGATGACGGAAATCATCGCCCCTGGCCATAAAGTTGCTGTACATATCCAAACTGGCACACGCGGGCGACAGTAATACAATGTCACCCGAGTTGGCGATTTCATGGGCTTTGGCCACGGCTTCCGCCATGGTATTCACCTTGATGGCGCCCTCTTTTTGGGCCGCAATCTTGTCGCCATCACGCCCCAGAGTTATCAGGGTGCTGACGTCTTTCAAGGCAGCTGCCATGGTGCTGAAATCAGCCCCTTTGCCATCACCGCCGGCAATCAGGATGATGTCGCCAAGATAGTCGCTAAAGCCCTGCAAGGCGGCCAACGTGGCACCCACATTGGTGGCTTTGGAATCATTGACCCAGGTTACGCCATCTTTTACCGCCACCCGCTCGCAACGGTGAGCCAGCCCCTTGAACTCACGGGCCACCGTGGCCATGGCGGTTTTGTCAACGCCGGCGGCATCGGCCAAGGCCATAGCGGCCAGTATGTTGGACTGGTTATGGGTGCCAAGCAGCGCGACATCCAGTACATTCATGATCTCGCTGCTGCCGTGCACGATTTTGCCGTCGGTAATGCCCCATTCGTCACTTTCCGGATTTCCCAGGCCAAAACTGTTGTTGTTCATGGGATTCAACGGTTGGGTGAGCGCATCATCACGATTGAAAATCGCCAGACGGCTTTGCTCGAACAAGCGCAGTTTGGCACGGCGATAAGCCTCAATGTCACTGTAGCGATCCATGTGGTCTTCGCTGATATTGAGGCAGGTGGCCGCCAGGCAGTCGAGACTGTGGGTGGTTTCCAACTGGAAACTGGACAACTCCAGCACATAGAAGCTGGCAGGTTGCTGCAGCAATTCCAGTGCCGGCACCCCGATATTGCCGCCCACGGCTACCGGTAAGCCGGCGGCTTTGAGCATTTCGCCCACCAGCGTGGTGACCGTGGATTTACCGTTGGAGCCGGTAATGGCCAACACGCAGGGCGACCGCTCGGCAATGGCGCGGGCAAACAGCTCCACGTCCCCAATCACCTCAATGCCCATGTCCAGGGCAACCCTCACCTCCGGCGTATCCAGCGGCACGCCGGGGCTGATGATGATCTGTTTGGCCTGTACCAGCGCCCGGCAGTCAAAACCGCCAAAGTGATATTCCAGCTGTGGATACATGGCCTGGATTTCATCACCGCAAGGCGGATTGCGGCGGCTGTCCATCACCATGGGCAAAATGCCTTGGGAGATCAAATAACGCACCACGGATTTTCCGGTGGCACCCAATCCCAGCACAATATGTGAATAACGCCCGTTCATATCCCTACCTCAGCTTCAGGGTCGCCAGACCCAGCAGCACCAGAAACAGCGAAATAATCCAAAAACGCACAATGACCCGTGGTTCCGGCCAGCCTTTCAATTCGTAATGGTGGTGGATGGGCGCCATGCGGAAAATCCGCTGCCCGCGCAATTTGTAAGAGCCCACCTGCAAAATCACCGAGACGGTTTCCATCACGAACACGCCGCCCATAATCACCAGCATGATTTCCTGGCGCACCAGTACCGCCATGGCACCCAGCGCCGCCCCCAGTGACAGGGAACCCACATCCCCCATGAAAACCTGTGCCGGATAGGTGTTGAACCATAAAAAACCCAGCCCGGCGCCCACAATGGCGGTACACACAATCACCAGTTCACTGGCATCAGGCAAGTGGGGGATATGCAGGTAAGAAGCAAACTGCACATGCCCGGACAGATACGCCACCAAGGCAAAAGCTGCGGCCACCATCACCGTGGGGGTGATGGCCAAGCCATCCAGCCCGTCAGTGAGGTTCACCGCATTGCTCGAGCCCACAATGGTGAAATAAGCCAGCACCATGAAAAACAGTCCCAGTTGCGGCATCACCTCTTTGAAAAACGGCACCACAAACTGGGTATCACCAGGCACGGCGGCGGAAAAATACAAATACACCGCCACCACCAGCGCCGCTACCGACTGCCAGAAATATTTCCAGCGGGCCGCCAGCCCTTTGGGGTCTTTGCGGATCACCTTGCGGTAATCATCCATAAAGCCGATAAGCCCGAAAGCGGCCAGCACAAACAGCATGACCCAGACGTAACGGTTATCCAGATCGCCCCACAGCAGCACGCTGATGAAAATGCCCGCCAAAATCAGCAAACCGCCCATGGTTGGGGTGCCCCGTTTGCTGAAATGGGATTCAGGGCCGTCGTTACGCACCACCTGGCCAATCTGCATCAGTTGCAATTTGCGGATAAGCTTGGGGCCAAACCACAGCGAAAAACTCAATGCCGTCAACAGCCCTAAAATGGCCCTGAAGGTGACATACGAAAACACGTTAAACCCGGTGTAAAACTGGGTCAGATACTCCGCCAGATAAACCAGCATTTATACTAACTCCCCGCGCCCAAAGGCTACTACAAGGGCTTGCGCCACCCGCTCCATGCGCGCGCTTCGCGAACCCTTAACCAACACGGTGACCTTCCCTGACAACCGGTTGAGATGTGCAATTAATGCGTCCACCAGTGGACTTATTTCCTGATAATGTTCCGTGGCAAAAGCGCGACTGGTGTGTTGGCTCAATTCACCGCAGCAAAACAGTGCGTCTATTCCCGCTTCGCGGGCGCAGTGCCCCAACTGCTGGTGCAAAAGCGCAGCATTGTCGCCCAATTCACCCAAATCGCCCAGTACCAAAACTCGATTTCCATCAATTTCTTTCAGCCAGTTGATGGCGGCTTTAACGGAATTGGGATTGGCGTTATAGCTGTCGTCCACCAGCGTAAAGCGCCCCAATGGCGTAGGCTGCATCCGTCCCTTGACCGGTTCCATGGTGGCCAGCGCCCGGGCGATGTCGGCCAGCGCCAACCCCAATCCCAGACACACCGCTGTTGCCGCCAGTGCGTTATACACCTGATGGCGGCCGGCCAAGGGTAACATTACTGGCTGAACCTCAGCTTGCCAGTGCAGCTCAAATCCATAATGGCCGCTGCCATCATGGTGCAGGTTCATCGCCTTTAGCGGCGCTTCGCCCTCAATGGCAAACGCCAGTTGCCGGTGTGCGGATGCGGCTTGCCGCATCACGTTGGCGTAAGCGTCATCACCATTAATCACGGCAATGCCCTGGGGCTTAAGATGATTGAAAATCTCTGATTTGGCCGCTGCCACACCGGCTTCGGAACCGAATCCCGCCAGGTGGGCACTGCCCACATTGTTGACCAGTGCCACATCCGGTTGCACGATGGCCGAGGTGTAATCAATCTCACCGGGGTGGTTGGCTCCCAGCTCAAACACGGCAAACTGGTGGTGGGGCTCAAGCCGTAGGGCGGTCAGCGGTACGCCGATGTCGTTATTAAAATTGCCGGCGGTATAAAGCACTGCGGCCTGCTGCGACAAAATGGTGGCCACCATCTCTTTGACGCTGGTTTTACCGTTGGAGCCGGTTAACGCCACACAGCGGGGATTAACCCGTTGCCGCACCAGCGCCGCCAACTGCCCCAACGCCTTGTGGGTATCAGTCACCAAGATTTGCGGTAATGCCAGCGGTAACCGGCAGTTCACCAATAAGGCGGTAGCGCCTTTAGCCACCGCGGTTTGGGCATAATCGTGACCATCGAACGTCTCGCCCTTGAGGGCAATGAACAAACTGCCGGCCTCAATCTCCCGACTGTCGGTGCTGACATGCCTGACCTGCAGCGCGGCGTGCTCGCCAGGCAATAATTGCCCCTGCACCGCAGTGGTTATCTCGGCCAATGTCAGCGGGATCATTGCTGCGCCCCGCTCAGTTCCCGGGCCAACGCCCGTTCATCATAGTGATGTTTCACGCCTGCAATTTCCTGATATGTTTCATGTCCTTTCCCTGCCAGTACAATTAAGTCACCCGCCTTGGCCTGGGCGACTACATCGCGAATGGCACGGATGCGATCCACCTGTACCAGCGCCTGCTGCGGATGCTGCAAACCGGCCAGAATGTCATTAATAATCTGCTGCGGGTCCTCACTGCGGATGTTGTCACTGGTTACCATCACCCGGTCTGCCAAACGCTCGGCAATTGCCCCCATTTCCGGGCGTTTGCCTGTATCGCGATCGCCACCGCAACCAAACACGCACCACAACTGCCCGGTGCAATGATGGCGTGCGGCCCGCAATGCCTGTTCAAGACCATCCGGAGTATGGGCATAATCCACCACCAGAGCGTAACCACCAGCGGCGGCGGCAAAACACTCCATACGCCCCGGCACGGGCCGCAGCTTGGGTGCTAGCGCCAGCAGTGCCGGCAGCGGATAGCCAAGCGCATAAAGGGCTGACAACGCTGCCATCAGGTTTGACAGATTGAATTCGCCCAACAGCGGCGTTTGCAATTGGCCTTCACCCTCCGGCCAGCGAACCCGGGCACTGATCCCAGCGTGATGATAATCTGCCGCCTGCGCCACTAACGCGGCACGGGGATCATCATGCAAACTGAAACCCAGCAGATGGGCGGCAGCCAGATCATCAAACCAGTGCGAGCCGGTGGCATCATCCAGATTGATGACGGCTTTTTTCACGGACGGGAAACGCAACAACCGCTTTTTGGCAGCGGCGTAGGCTTCCATGGTCTTGTGGAAATCCAGGTGATCACGGCTGAGGTTGGTAAATACCGCCACTTCAAAGGGCACCGCATCCACTCGTCCTTGCACCAGCCCGTGGCTGGAAACTTCCATGGCGCATACCTCCACCCCGGTGCGGCTCATCTGCTTGAACTGGGCCATCAGGGTAATCGCATCGGCAGTGGTGTTACCGGTTTCCTGCAAATGGCCCGGACGGCCATTTCCCAAGGTGCCCATCACCCCTGCCTGCTGGCCATAGAGTTCCACCCATTGGGCAATCAGTTGGGTCACGGAGGTTTTGCCGTTGGTACCGGTAACCCCCACGATTCTGGGCTTGCCGGCAGGCAGCTCATAATATTGGGCAGCCAGTGCCGACACTTGGCGGTTAAGACGGAAAAATTCAATCACCAGTCCGTCATCCCGGTGTACGGCGCCATGGTCATCCGGATTGTCGGTGTGTTTCAGCACTGCCGCGGCGCCATTTGCCAAGGCGGCGGCAATATAGGTGCGCCCATCGGTTTTAAAACCGGGGATGGCGACAAACAGCCCGCCGTCAACCACTTTGCGGCTATCCAGTGTGGGGGCGTTAACCTCCTCGCTGCCGGCATAATGAAACCACGGGGCCAAAAGATCTTTCAGTAGCATTACTCTTTCCTCCCCGGCGTGCCTGCCAGCCGCACTTGCTCTTTGTGGGTCACCGGCGCCACATTGAGCATTTGTAATGCTCCTGACATCACCTTGCTGAACACCGGGCCGGACACATCACCACCGTAGTAATGATCGCCTTTGGGCTCATTCACTACCACCACCATGGCCAAGCGTGGGTTATTGGCTGGTGCCACACCGGCAAACAGCGCCACATAATCATCCCCGTAACCACCGGCCACCGCCTTACGGCTGGTACCGGACTTACCGGCAACCGGATAGCCGTCAATATGGGCCTTGGTGCCAGTACCACCGGCTTCGGTAACCCCCACCAGCATGTTCAGCACCTCTCTGGCGGAGCTTTCTGACAACACCCGTACCCCTTCTGGGGACTGTTTCAATTTGAGTACTGATGCCGGGCGCAAAATCCCGCCGCTGCCCAGGGTGGCATACATCCGTGCCAGTTGCAGCGGCGTTACGGTAAGGCCATAGCCAAAGGCCAGCGTGGCCCGTTCAAAATCGGACCAGCGGCGCCGGTCGGGAATAAGGCCGGTGGTTTCACCGGTCAGGTTCACGCCGGTGTAGTTGCCAAGCCCCAAGGACTGATAAGTGCCCAGCAATTGCTGAATGGGCATCTCCAGCGCCAGCTTGCTGATCCCCACGTTGCTGGATTTGATCAATATGGTGGCCAGTGAAATATCCCCGAGATTATGACCATCGCGCACTTGGCGCCCGCCAATCCGCATCCAGCCCGGCGAGGTATCCACCAGGTCTCCGGGTTTCACCACCCCCGCTTCCAGCGCAGCGGCCATCACGAAAGGTTTCACGGTGGAGCCGGGCTCATAGGCATCGGTTACCGCCCGGTTGCGCATGCGGTAACTTTCCAGTTCGTCCCGGGCATTGGGGTTGTAAGAGGGGGTATTGGCCATGGCCAAGATTTCACCGGTATGCACATCAATCATCACCAGTGAAGCCGAGGTGGCCTGGTACATCTCGGTGGCCCGTTTCAATTCGCGGTAAGCCAGCTGTTGAATGCGTTGATCAAGACTCAGCACCAAATCATTGGAGCGTTCACCCTGCTGGATGATCCCCAGCCGCTCCACTACCTGCCCGTCACGGGATTTACGCACCTGCTCTTTGGACGGGGTGCCGGTCAGCCAGTTGTTATACGTGTTTTCAAGGCCTTCAATGCCCACATCGTCAATATTGGTAATGCCAACCAACTGGGCGGTGATTTCACCGGCGGGGTAATAACGGCGGGATTCCGACTTGAGGTAAATGCCGGGAAGTTTCAACTGCTTGATATAATCTGCCACCGCCGGGGTGACCTGCCGTTGAATATAGGTAAAACGGCGCTTGGGATTGGATTTCACCCGCTGCAACAACTGGCTTTCAGGCTGATGCAACACATCTGCCAGTGCCTGCCAGCGGCGCATGTCGGCAAAGCCATTTTCATCGTGTACCACTTTAGGGTCGGCATAAACGGCTTTCACCGGCACGCTCACGGCCAGCATTTCGCCGTTGCGATCGGTAATAAGTCCGCGCTGCACCTCTGATGAGGTGGTGCGTAACGTGCGCATGTCACTCTCATGGCGCAGCATTTCAGGCTGCATCACCTGAATGTACGCGGCGCGGGCCATCAAAGAGAAAAACATCAGGCACACCACCACCACCACCGCCTTGAGTCGCCAGTGTATGGGTTGGGGTTTAGTGATCCTTTTGGCCTGTTTTCTCATGGCAGTCTCACTATGATCTCTTGGTTGGTTAATGGCCTTGCCATATCCAGTTCCTTGGTGGCAATGCGGGTGATACGGCTGTGCTCCGCCAGTGACTGCTCTTCCAGCAGCAGATTGCGCCATTCAATATCAAGGCGATCCCTATCCTGTTGCAACTTGCTCAGCTGGCTGGTTTGGTGACGGCTGATGTGGCTGGTGTATACCACCGCCACCGCATTGGCGAGTACCAGACCCGCCACCAGCAATAGCCATTTGTGATGCAGGATATCCTGCATCACAATCCGCGCTAAGTTAGGCTGTTGCTTAGCCGTAACCATGTTAGTTATCCAAACGTTCGGCCACCCGCAGCACGGAACTGCGTGCCCGGGAGTTTTCATCAATTTCATGTTCGCCAGGCTTTATCGCCTT
Source organism: Shewanella mytili (assembly GCF_046765975.1). Taxonomy (NCBI): domain Bacteria; kingdom Pseudomonadati; phylum Pseudomonadota; class Gammaproteobacteria; order Alteromonadales; family Shewanellaceae; genus Shewanella; species Shewanella mytili. The sequence continues at coordinate 20,475 of NZ_JBKOUD010000019.1, forward strand.
GCCGATGGTTTGCAACTTACGCCCCTGCTGCAATTGCGCTTCCGTCACCGGCAACCCGTAAGGAACTTGTGCGGCCTGGCTGTAACGGCGCATGAAACGCTTCACTAGACGATCTTCAAGGGAGTGGAAGCTGATGACCGACAGCCGCCCGGCGGGAGCCAGCACGGCCAATGCACCATCCAGCGCCTGTTGAATTTGATCCAGCTCGCTGTTGACATAAATGCGGATGGCCTGAAACACCCGGGTAGCCGGGTGCTTGTTGCGTTCGCGATGCTTGGTGATGCGCTCAATCAGTGATGCCAGATCCTTAGTGCGCAAAAAAGGGGTTTTGTCCCGATCCGCGGCAATACAGCGGGCAATGTGGCGGGAGTTTTTCTCTTCACCGTAGGTTTTGAATACCCAGGCCATATCTTCCACATCCGCCCGGGCAAGCCACTGTGCGGCAGTTTCGCCCTTGCTGTTATCCATGCGCATATCCAGCGGGCCATCACGCAGAAAACTGAAGCCCCGCTCGGCGTCATCCAGTTGGGGGGAAGAAACCCCCAAATCCAGCAACACGCCATCAATTTTGCCCGTCAGCCCCAGTTCATCCATGTAACGCGCCAGCTCGCCAAAACCGCCGTGAATAATGGAAAAACGGGCATCATCCGCCAGCGCCTCGGCCGCAGCGATGGCCTGGGGATCCCGATCGATGGCAATCAGACGGCCGCCAGTCCCCAGTCGTTTGAGGATCTGCCGTGAATGGCCACCACGGCCAAAAGTGCCGTCAACATAAATGCCGTCGGGGCGAATGTTCAGGCCGTCGATTGCCTCTTGCAGCAAAACCGACTGGTGCGCATAATTCTGACTCATCAATCTCTTCTTTTGTTATTCAGTGGCTTCAGAGTGAAAAATCCGCCAACCGCTCACTGGCGCCCAGTCCATCGTTACGGAGCAAATCCAGGCTGTCAGTCAACTGCTGCTGCCAAACCTGTTCATCCCACAGCTCAAATTTATTTAATTGCCCCACCAGCATGGCTTTTTTATCCAGCGACGCATATTGTCGCAATGGCGGCGTTAGCAAAAAGCGGCCATTACCATCCAACTGGCACTCTTGGGCATACCCCAATAACAGGCGTTTGAGCGCCCGCTCCTGGGGTTGGGTATCTGACAATTGCAATAATTTTTCCAGCACGGTTTCCCATTGCCGGGCGGGATAGATGAGCAGGCAGTTAGACTGAAAATCCACCGTGACCACCAGCTTTCCCGCATCTTCGGCGCACAAGGCTTCGCGGTATCGCGTTGGCATGGCGATCCGCCCCTTGGCGTCCAGATTCAGTGCGCTAGCTCCGGAAAACATTTGTCAGACCCTTACCGATCCTTTTTGATCCACAAATACCCACAAATTCCCACGAATGCTAAGTGTAGGGATAGACAATAAAGCTTGTCAAGGGATGGGATCCCGTTTAAATCCAGTCACCAAGCGGGTTAGCAGCGAGTTTTGGCCATTTGCCAAATTGGCTATCAATGTGGTTTTTTGTGGGAAATAACGACTATTTTGTTGCTTTTTAACGTGATAGAGGGCTTTGTTGAGGCCATTGCAGGGCAGGATGTGGCAAAGTCTGCCGTGATTGGGGGGATTTTTGCCAAAAATCCACTTGGGGATAAAAGCCATCTTTTGCAAAAATTGCACAAATATTACACATGTGCCTAAATTTTCATCACGTTTGGCCGATAATCATATTAGACGGGTTATGTTTAAGCGATTTTTTCATTGAGATGTTCGGGGAACCGCGATGGGATTAGACAGTATCTATGCCATGACAGCGCCAACAGCAAAAGCCACTTATGAGCCTCAGCAAGGGGTCAAGCAGATTAATGGCGCCACCCCGGTGGCGGCGTATGACCAAAACAATCCGCAATTTCAGCAACCCGTCACCAATGAGCGTCGGGTACGCCGCGACCGCCGGCAAAAACAGCGTCCCTTTGCCAAAGAGCGCCGCAAGGCGATGCGCCGCCAAGCACCGGCCTCAGCCAGTACAGCCGTTGAGGAAGGCAAGGGAACCTACATTGACATTGACGTATAGCCTCACAGACAAGGCGATGCGCCCGTTACACAAAAGCCCTGCGATTGCAGGGCTTTTGACATTTGCCTGTGGATTAAATCTTGTAAGACAGTTGCAAACCCGCCAGCCATACATGTCCGGTGGACTTGCCATCAAACGTGACCTGCGCCATATCCATCATGTTCATGCTTTCGTTGATGGGCGCGGCACCATGGGTGCGCAGGTAGCTAATCCCCAAATCCACGTTCAGTGATTTAGTGGGCGCATAACCCACCCCAACGCTCACCCAGTGACGGTCGCTATCAGGAATGGTAATGGTGCGGTATTCATCACTCACGGCGGTTTTATCCAGTGCCACACCGGCACGCAGCAACCAGCTTTCGTTAAGACGATACATGGTGCCCAAGGCAAAGCGCCAGTTGTCCTTGAAGTGCTCTTCTTTTACCAAGTCGCTGCTGATGTCACCCAAAGGTTTTTGCTCCCCGGGGAAATAGGCCACCAGTTTTTCAAACACGCTCCAGTCGGTCCAGTTGATGCTGGCCTGCATGGACCAGTTGTCGGTTAGCTGATGGAAAGAGGACAACTCGGCAAATGCTGGCAGCTCCAGCGGCAGGTACCCTTCCACTTTATTGGCACCGCCGGTGTACACCAAACCGCTGGCATGGCCGTCAAGTTCCAAATCAACCTTGCTGTGGTAAGACAAGGCGATGCGATGCTCAGGCGTTAACTGCCAGCTGGCACCGGCCTGCCAACCATAGCCGTAATCATCGCCTTTCATGTATTTCAGCTCAGTGTCGGCAGGCGGTAATGCCGCCGCGACTGTAGCGGGGATGCCAGGCACGGCACGTACCGCATCAATCCACCCTGGGACAGAAGCGCCAATTTCCCCTTCGCCATACACCAGGCGCAGGCCGCCACCCACGCTAAAGCGATCATCGATGCGGTAGGCAATATTGGGGTTGAGTTCAACGGTGGTAACCGCGGTTTTGTTACCGAAAATGGCGGCGGCAGCGGTGCCGTCCAGTTCGGTGGAAAGCCCGTAGTTGGCGTTGACGGCCAAGCCCCAGGTCCAGCGATCGTTCAACTGGCTGGAATAATAAAAATTGGGTACCAGTGCATTGTTGGCCACATCCAGCACATCGGCGTTAACCGTCACGGCCTGTGGTAATAAGGGAGAAGCCAATGTGACGTTACCGGGAGTATTGACAGAAGGCATCACGTAGATGGCCCCCACGGACATCTGCCGCCCTTCAAGATACGTCAGCATCGCCGGGTTACGCGCCTGAACGGAGGCGTTTTCTGCAGATGCACCTTCACCGGCAAAAGCCCGACCCAAGCCGGTGGCAGAAGATTCAGCTAATTGGAAACCTGCTGCATAAACTTGCGTGTTAGCCGCGATCCCCAAAATCGCCATGGATAATGCTACAGCAATCTGTTGTTTCTTCATTGTTATTCTCTTCTAGTAGTTGAGTACAATTGTTGAAATACTTCTAATGGAAGTGGCGCAGAAGTTTACCGCTGCAGGACATCTTTGCAAGCTTCACAAAAAATTCAGACTTTTATCCTGTGGATGGCCACAAGACAGCCATATTCTTGTATGAAACATCTGTTTCAAACAAAATAAACGGTACGTTTCAGCTGAATATGTCGACGGACGGGTGCAGGGGATAACCCTACTTGTTTATTAACTTTATGATTATTAATAACTTTATTAAGCAAAAAAACCTAAACAAGCGTTCTCTATTTGAAACGGAATGATACAGGATAAATCACTGCCCAGATGCAGGATTTCGCTGAAAGCCATCAGCAGTAATGCAATAACACTTTGAAAAATAAATAATAATATTATTTATATCAGTTTTCCTAACAGTAGTTCATCATACAAGAGGGTGTTGGTGGGAGAGATGCATCCTCCCATCCGTACATATGTTCACCGAAAAAAAAAGAGCCCGCAGGCTCTTTTGATGATCAGCAAAACATCTTTATGCCCGCCAGTCAGGCATTTGCGCTTCATAATCGGAAATCTGGGCACTGTAAGCCAGTGTCAAACCGATGGCATCCAGACCATTCAGCAATTTGTGGCGGGCAGAAGGCGCCAGGGTAAAAGCAAAGCGTTTACCGCTGGGCGAAATCACTGCCAGCGCTTCCAAATCCACGGTCACTTCAGCGCCCGCCGTCGCCGCCACTTCCACAAACAACTGCTCCACTTCTGCCGGTGCCAATTTTACCGGCAATAAGCCGTTATTAATGGCATTGCCATAAAAGATATCGGCAAAGCTGGGGGCAATGATGGCGCGCAAACCGTAATCAGCCAAAGCCCAAGGGGCATGCTCGCGACTGGAGCCGCACCCGAAGTTTTCCCGGGCCAGTAAAATGGATGCCCCCTGATAACGCGCCTGATTCATCACGAAATCCGCATTGGCTTGGGTGCCAGCATCATCCAGATAACGCCAGTCGTGAAACAGGTGCACCCCAAAGCCGTCTTTGGTGACTTTGGACAAAAATTGCTTGGGAATGATCTGGTCGGTATCCACATTGGCGTTATCCAGTGGCACGGCAATCCCGGTATGAACAGTAAAAGCCTGCATCTTAGTTCTCCTCGGCAGTCTGGCGGATGTCAACAAAATGACCGGCAATCGCTGCCGCGGCGGCCATGGCAGGGCTCACCAGATGGGTGCGGCTGCCGCGCCCCTGACGGCCTTCAAAGTTGCGGTTACTGGTGGAGGCACAGCGATCTCCCGGTGCCAAACGATCATCATTCATGGCCAAGCACATGGAGCAGCCTGGCAAACGCCATTCAAAACCGGCAGCCATAAAGAGCTTGTCCAGCCCCTCGGCTTCTGCCTGGGCTTTTACCTGACCGGAGCCTGGCACCACAATGGCATTCACACTGGCAGCCACTTTGCGCCCGCGAATTTGCGCGGCGGCGCTGCGCAAGTCCTCGATGCGGGAGTTGGTGCAAGAGCCGATGAACACCTTGTTTATGGCCACGTCAGTCATGTGCGTGCCGGGTGTCAAGTCCACGTATTGCAGGGCCTTTTCCATGCTGCCGCGCACAACGGGATCGGTTTCATCCATGGGGTTGGGCACGGGCTCATCAATGGCCACCACCTGCCCGGGATTGGTGCCCCAGGTCAGCTGCGGGGCAATTTCTGCAGCGTGCAACATGACGGTTTTGTCAAAAGTGGCATCGGCATCCGTGCGCAGTTGTTGCCAGGCGGCAACGGCATGCTCCCATGCCGCACCTTTAGGGGCAAATTCCCGCCCTTGCAGGTAATCGAACGTGGTTTGATCCGGTGCCACCATGCCGGCTTTGGCGCCCATTTCAATGGCCATGTTGCACAACGTCATCCGCCCTTCCATTGACAACGCCTCAATGGCATCGCCGCAAAATTCCACCACATATCCGGTGCCGCCATCCATGCCGATTTTGCCGATAATGGCCAGTACGATGTCTTTGGCGGTAATGCCTTCGCCCACGTGCCCGCACACTTCGATTTTCATGGTCTTGGCGGGTAACTGGCGCAATGTCTGTGTAGCCAGCACATGTTCCACTTCCGAGGTGCCGATACCAAACGCCAGCGCCCCGAAGGCGCCATGAGTGGCGGTATGTGAATCGCCACACACAATCACGGTGCCCGGCAGGGTGATCCCGAGCTCTGGCCCCATCACATGCACAATGCCCTGCCGCGGGTTATGGATGTCATACAAGCGCACCCCAAACGCCTGGCAGTTCTGTTGCAGGGTTTCCACCTGGGTGCGGGCCATGGGGCTCAACGCCTCCAGGCTGGCACTGCGGGTTGAAGTGTTGTGATCCATGGTGGCAAAGGTTTTTTCCGGTGCCCGCAAACTGCGCCCGGCCATTTTCAGGCCGCTAAACGCTTGGGGGGATGTCACCTCGTGTACCAGATGCCGGTCCACATAAATGATGGGAGCTTCCCCTTCCGGGGTGGCCACAACATGGGCATCCCACACTTTTTCGTATAATGTTTTTCCCATGTTACACACCCTCTTCAATGGCGCGGGCGATGAAATCACCCATCTGTTTGGTTGTTTTGGCCTGTTCCCGCTGCGATGCCGGTAACAGCTCGCCGGTCAGGAAGCCTTCGGCCAATGCTTTACCCACTGCCCGCTCGATGGCACAGGCCGCCTCTTCCTGTTTCAGGGAGTAACGCAGCATCAGCGCTGCCGAGAGGATTTGCGCGACCGGATTGGCAATGCCTTTGCCGGCAATATCCGGCGCACTGCCACCAGCGGGCTCGTATAAGCCGAAACCGCTGCCGTTGATGGAGGCGGAGGACAGCAGCCCCATGGAGCCGGTCAGCATGGCAATTTCATCCGACAGAATGTCACCAAACAGGTTGGAGCACAGCACCACGTCAAAATCGAATGGACGGCGCAGCAACTGCATGGTGGCGTTATCAATGTACATGTGCTCCAGCGTCACATCGGGATAATCCGCGGCCACCTCTTCCACCACTTCACGCCATAATACCGAACATGCCAATACATTGGCCTTGTCGATGGAGGTCACTTTTTTACGGCGCAGTCTGGCGGTTTCAAAGGCGATTTTGGCAATGCGGCGAATTTCCCGGCGGCTGTAACGCATGGTGTCAAACGCTTCTTCGGTTTCACCTTCCCCCTGACGCCCCTTGGGCTTGCCAAAATAGATGCCGCCGGTCAGTTCACGGACACACACCACGTCAAAACCTTGGGCAGAGATGTCCGCCCGCAGGGGAGACAAGGCTTCCAGCCCGTCATGCAATTTGGCCGGGCGCAGGTTACAAAAGAGTTCAAAGTGCCCCCGCAGCGGCAGTAAGGCGCCCCGCTCCGGCTGGCTGTCTGGTGGCAAATGCTGCCATTTGGGGCCGCCTACCGAGCCGAACAGGATGGCATCGGCCTGCTCACACCCCTGCAGCGTTGCTGCCGGCAACGGGCAACCGTGGTTGTCAATGGCGGCGCCACCCACATCGTATTCTGCATATTCCATGGTCAAACCAAAGCGCTGCTCTACCGCCGCCAACACTTTACGGGCTTCGACCATCACTTCCGGGCCAATGCCATCACCCGCCAATACCGCAATTTTGTAACTCATACGCCACCCAATTCCTTCTTTTCCAATATCTTCTGTTTCTGATCCGCTACCTGATCGGCACGGTGGATAAGGTTCATTACATACACCAGTGCCGATGCGGAGGCTTCAACCACATCGGTGGCCAGCCCCACGCCATGAAAATTCTGCCCGCAATACCGGGCGGTGATATCCACCTGCCCCAGCGCATCCTGCCCTTCACCTTTGGCACTCAATTGGTAACTGTTCAGGTTCACTTCCGTGCCGCTGGCCTTGGCAATGGCACGGTAGGCCGCATCCACTGGCCCATTGCCGCTGGCAGTGGCATTGACCACATCACCGCCAATAACCAGTTGCACGGTAGCCGAGGCTTCACCCTGAATGGAGTCGGATGCAATGGCCAGCTGTTCCATCCGGTAATAGGCATCCCCTTCCATTTTGCCTTCCATGAAAACCAAAGCTTCCAGGTCGTAGTCGAATACCTGCCCTTTTTTATCCGCCAGTTTCAGGAAGTTGTCATACAGGGTATCCAGGGAGTAGTCGTTATCCCCGTAGCCCATCTCCTGCATCCGGTGTTTAATCACATGGCGCCCGGAGCGGGAGGTCATGTTCAGGTTGTTGCGATTCAGGCCAATGCTCTCCGGCGTCATGATTTCATAGGTATTTTTGGCTTTCAGCATGCCATCCTGATGAATACCGGAAGAGTGGGTAAAGGCATTGGTGCCCACAATCGCCTTGTTGGGCTGCACCGGCATGTTGCAGATTTGGCTTACCAGTGCTGAGGTGCGGTATATCTCTTTGGCGTTGATATTGGTGTGCAGCCCCAGCAAATCCTTACGGGTGGCCAGGATCATCGCCACTTCTTCCAGTGAGCAGTTACCGGCACGTTCGCCGATACCGTTCATGGTGCACTCTATCTGACGTGCCCCTTGCTGCACGGCAGTAATGGAGTTGGCCACGGACAGCCCCAAATCATCATGGCAATGCACCGAGATAACCGCCTGGTCGATATTCGGCACCCTATTAAACAGGGTTTGAATGATGCCACCGAATTCGTTGGGAATGGTGTAACCCACCGTATCCGGGATGTTGATGGTGCGAGCACCTGCCGCAATTGCCGCTTCTACCATGCGGCACAAATTGTCGATGGGTGTGCGCCCGGCATCCTCACAGGAAAACTCCACGTCATCAGTAAAGCGGCGGGCATATTTGACGGCGCCTACCGCCATCTCCAGCACTTGGTCAAAAGAGCGCTTGAGCTTGCTTTGCACGTGAATGTTAGATGTGGAAATGAAGGTATGAATGCGGAACTGCTCCGCTACCGACAATGCCTGAGCGGCGGCATCAATATCTTTTTCCAGGGCACGGGACAGCGCACATACCCGGCTGTTTTTCACCGTGCGGGCAATGGTCTGCACTGATTCGAAATCGCCGGGAGATGACACCGGGAAGCCCACTTCCATAATGTCTACCCCCAAACGTTCCAGCGCCAAGGCTATCTGCAATTTGTCCTTCACAGATAAACTGGCAGCCAACGCCTGCTCTCCATCGCGTAATGTGGTATCAAAAATAAATACTTGATCAGACATCTGGTTCCTCCATCGGGTAGATACCATTGAGATTTTTACCATTCTGAAAACAAAAAACCCCGCGTGATTGGCGCGGGGTTTTGAGTTTCCTGTTTACTATCGGACAGACAGCATCAACTCCTCCGCGCAGCGCTTGCGAGAGTAAGGAGGAGGAGAGAAAGTGCTTTGCTGTAAATATTCATGCCGATACTAATAAAAATTCAGTTGTTATGTATCAATATACAAATTTAACGAGCCCCAATAATTAACCAGCAGTCACGCCGCTGTCAACACCTTTTTTACCTCTTGGCTACAGATTGGTAATGTTAAATAAACCCTGGATGATGCTAATGATATGATCTGGAGATGTCATGGCCGCTTTTTCTGTGCAACATCCTCATACAAACACGTTATAATCCCCACAGATTTTTCAGTGCCTGAGCCACCGAAACAAGACGGAGAGTAAATGGACTTACGTATGATAGTGTTGAGTCTGCTGTTATTGGTCATGCCGGTTATCGCCGCAGACAATAACAAGTCGGATGCAGATTTAGATGCGTTAGTTACATTGGTGTATCAATCCCCCATTCATGCCCAGCAACAACTGAACTTGCTGGCACAGCGCCCTCTCTCCGACAAACAGCAGTTAAGGCTGCAATTGTTAAAATGTCACTTGTTATTACAACTGGGGGATCACGAGGCCGCCATCGCATTGGCCCAGCAAGCACAAAAAAACGCCCTGGCCCTAAAACAAACCATGGCCATTCCCTATTTCCAGCAATGTCAGGCAGATGGCTACGGTTATACCGACAATTTAGCCGCTGCGTTTCCGCTCCTCGATGCGGCAATCAGTGATGCCAAAAAACATTATCAGCCCCAGGCAATGGTCAGTGCCCTGCGGCTTAAAGGACAATTTGAACTGGGAATAGGCAACTATACTTCTGCCATTGAAAGTCTACGGCTCGCCTTGGATGTATACCCGGAAATCCGTCAACAACAAGAGCATTGGGTATGGCCGCCATTAGCCTATCTTTATGCCGATATGGCCAGTGTCATGTACGCCACTGGGGATTTACCTCAAGCGGATCATTACCTGACATTGGCGCTTAAAGAACCCGACACCGAGCATAAAATTCTGCAATCGGTTCTGGTGATGAAAACCCTGGTGGCGCTGGATTCCGGTGATAAAGACACAGCCGTCTCTATGTTAAAAAACGTGGAGGCACTATTGCCTGAGATTGGCTCGCCCCAAGAATATGCCGTGAGTCAAATTCAAATTGCTGCGATTGAATTCAAATTGGGAAATGCAGAAAAAGCCGAGCGCATCCTCAATGCCGCCACCACCATCCTGATAGATCATGGCAATTTTTACCAATTGCTCAGGGTAAAACGCATCATGGCACAGATACTGATGGCCCAATCGCGCACCGATGAAGCCCTTAAATATCTGCAGTCATCCGCCGATATTGCTGCCAGGTTAGCGCAGTATGACGATTTGGCCAGAGCCTATTCCCTTAAAGCCAAAATTTATGCCGAAACGGACAATTACCCCCTGGCCTACCAGAGTTTGCAACTGGCTGGTGATGCTGAGCACCAAGCCCAAGAAAAACTCAACAACACCCAATTCATGCGTTATAAAGCCAAGTTGGCGCTACAGGAGCAGCAGCAAAGTCAGGCACAGCAACAAATCCGTGCCACAACCGTCAGCCAGCAACAACGCCTGGAATGGCTTTACGGGATTATCGCCGGCCTGTTACTGATTATTTTCGCGCTGTTCGTGTGGTTAATCGGCAAGAGCCGTGGCTGGCATCTGGTGGTCAGCCCCAATCAAAATGGTGACGAGCTGCAGGCGGAATACATGCTCCACAACGCCAAAAAATCCGGACAGCCATTCAGCGCCTTATTACTGGATATCCGCCATGTACGGCAGGTGGACTTGCCGCTGCTGCAACAGGATCTCGCTCAAAAATTACGGGAACAGGACAGGCTGTTACAATATTCGCCAGAAGAGTTGTTGCTGCTGTTGCCCTATACCTCGGCCAGCGGCGCTGAGCGGGTGCTAACCCAGTTGCAGCCCGCATTGCAGCATTGGCATGGCGCTAAAGTGCATGTGGGTATCGCGTCTTTGACTCAACCGGACACATTGCAATCCCTGCTGAAACGCGCCAGGGTCAACCAATTGAATCGCAGCCGTGAAGAGTTGGCGGAAGAGACCGCTCACTCGCCGGTGAGATAAGCGGCAATTTCATCTAAAAACTGATCGCCAAAACGGGCCAATTTACGCTCGCCCACCCCGTTTACCGCCAGTAACTCTCCGGCACTGGTGGGCAGCATGGCCGCCATCTCGGCCAGAGAAGCATCATTGAAAACCAGATAGGGTGGCACGTCCAACGCTTCAGCCACCGTACGGCGCAACGCTTTAAGGCGGGCAAATAACTGGCGGTCGTAGTTCATCGGCGCCTTATGCCCATGTCGACGATGGCGAGTTGGCAGTGTCAAGCGCGGTTCGGCCAGCATCAGTGCCACCTCTCCCCGCAATACCGGACGGGCGGCATTGTTAAGAGTCAGGCAGGAGCCCCGGGTAATATCCTGGTGAATCAGCCCCAAGTGGATTAACTGGCGAATAACACTAATCCAGTATTCATGGGGCTTATCCTTGCCGATGCCCCAGGTGGACAATTTATTGTGTCCGCGCTCCACAACCGTGGCGGCATTTGAACCGCGCAGGACATCAATCAGGTGATTAATGCCAAAGCGCTGTTTGAGCCGATAGATGCAAGACAGCACTTTTTGCGCATCTTCCGTGCCGTTATAACGCTTGGGGGGATCCAGGCAAATATCACAGTTGCCACACGGCTCATCGGCGACTTCACCAAAATAGTGCAGCAGCACTTGGCGACGGCAGGTCTGGGCTTCTGCAAAGGCCGCCATGGTATTGAGCTTATGCAGTTCCACATCCTGTTGCTGGCCCGGGGAGCCCTGTTCTATCAAATGGCGTACCCGGCCAATATCACCCGGCTCAAACAGCAATAAGGCTTCCGCTTCCAGGCCGTCTCGGCCAGCCCGACCGGTTTCCTGGTAATAGGACTCGATGCTTTTGGGCAAATCATAGTGCACCACATAACGCACATTGGACTTGTTGATGCCCATTCCGAACGCCACCGTGGCCACCACAATATCCAACTGATCTTTAAGAAAGCGCTCCTGAACACTGCTGCGCTCTTCCTGGGTCATGCCCGCATGATAGCCCTCGGCAGAAAAACCTTGTTGCCGCAGGCGCTCGGCCACTTCATCCACTCGGCGACGACTTGCGCAATACACAATGCCGGAAGCACCGTGCTGCGCACTGACAAATTGCTTGAGCTGGTTGGTTGCATTGAGTTTTTCAGCCACGGTATAGCGAATGTTCGGCCGGTCAAAGCTGGACAGCAGCACATAGGGCTGGATCTGCAGGCGCTGGCAAATATCCAGCCGGGTGGCATCATCCGCCGTGGCGGTAAGCGCCATTATCGGCACTTGGGGGAAAGTGTGTTTCAGCACGCCCAACTGGGCATATTCCGGCCGGAAATCATGTCCCCATTGGCTGATGCAGTGGGCTTCATCAATGGCAAACATGGAGACCGACAAATACTGCAAACGCTCCAGAAACTCCGGTTGCAATAGCCGCTCGGGCGAAATATACAGCAGGCGGATTTCCCCTTGATGCAGTTGCCGCAAATGTTGCAGCTGCTGCTCTCGGGGCAAGGATGAATTTAAATACGCCGCATTGACGCCAGATTGCAAAAGGCTGTCCACCTGATCTTTCATCAGTGAAATCAGGGGCGACACCACCACCGTGAGCCCCGGCATCACCAGCGCCGGTAACTGATAGCATAAACTCTTACCGCCACCAGTGGGCATGACCACCAGGCAGTCCTGTCCTGCCAGGATCTGCTCCATGACTTCCCGTTGTCCGGCGCGAAATTCCTGATAGCCAAACACTTGGCGCAACGTCAGTGTTAACGGTGCCAACAGATTCGGGGCGTGCGCGCTGACAGGGGAGTTAACTGCGTATTCCATCATTGATTAATATGCCTCTCATGGGCGCATTTTAGCGGACTCAATGGGCCTGGCACCAGCCAAACACCATTTTTTATGCACACGAAGATTTATCCGCGCCATGGCTGGCAATATCCATGCTTGCTTATTTAGTCCCATGCCACCTACAATCCAGTCTCTTTATGGCGGCTTTACTCTCACATCATGGCTGAATCTGAATACCAAAAAGGCATTATTCTCGCGCTTTGTGCCTACATCTTCTGGGGGTTTGCCCCGCTGTATTTCAAACTGCTGCACATGGTGTCCCCCATCGAAATCCTTGTCCACCGCATTCTGTGGTCATTTGTGCTAATGGGCATATTGCTGTCTTTCAATAACGGTTTCGGCCGCCTGCGGGCCTTGCTGCGCCAACCCAGGCAGTTACTGGTGTTGCTTGTCACCTCCTTGTTGATTGCCGGCAACTGGCTGCTGTTCATCTGGGCCGTCAATAACGACCACATGCTGGATGCCAGCCTTGGCTATTTTATTAATCCGTTGTTCAATGTGATGTTGGGCATGCTGTTCCTCTCGGAAAAACTCAATGGTCGGCAGTGGTTAGCGGTGCTACTGGCCACAGCAGGCGTTGCCATTCAGCTGTTTTCGTTTGGCTCCATCCCGCTGGTATCCCTGGGACTGGCGGCAAGTTTTGGCATTTATGCGTTACTGCGAAAGAAAGTCAATGTGGATGCCGCCACAGGATTGCTGATGGAAACCGCCGTACTCGTACCCCCCGCTTTGTTGTTTGTGATGTTGGGTGATGCGCCAACCACCAGCCACATGCTGGATAACAGCTGGCAATTAAACCTGCTATTGGTGGCCGCCGGTGTTATCACCACCATTCCGCTGCTGTGTTTTGCCGGCGCCGCCATTCGCATTCCCTTAAGCACATTGGGATTTTTCCAGTATATTGGCCCCAGCATCATGTTCATCATGGCCATTGGCTACTTTCATGAACACTTTGACATGGAAAAAAGCATCACCTTCGGCTTTATCTGGGCGGCGCTGATGATTTTCACGGCGGATATGGCATTAGGGCGCAGGCGCCGAAAAGCGCGCCTGTAGCATTTGCAGTACGGCCTGTGGCTCTGCGGGCGCCAGTAACAGGTCATAGCCTAAATCCGTGGGGATCCACAGCATGTCACCGACGCCTGAGACAGCCACAAAAGCCTTGGTCCCCGCATCCAGCCGAAACCATCCCAAGTGGTAGCCCGGCATGCCCACGCCATTGGTCCGCAAAGACAGCGACGGGCGCGCCTCATCAGCCCCATTGATCACCTTTGCCTGCGATACCTGCAAATGGGTCAACGCAATGCTTTGGCTGTATAAAGGCACGCGAATATCCAGTGTTTTGGCCGACAGCGTCAACCCGGCGGCATTCGCCTGCCAGTACAGCCATCCGGTAAATCCCATAATGGCAAGCAGTATGGTGGCAGGTACGGCTCTGATTGTGCCCGGCTTCGGCTTCAGCAATAGATACAACAACAATCCCCCCAGCACACCAAACAAAACCAAGAAACTGATATGCGCGGTTTTCCCTAGTGGGGCAAGAGCAAACAAGTGGCTGTCCATAACATCTCCCTGTCTCACAATACCGAGATCCAATTGTTGTCGGCAAGACATATTATGTCAAACAGAATTTGCCACATGAAGGTGCCACGCCACGGATAGCACGTTGCAAGACAGGACTAAAAAATGAGGGGAGATTCACCAACGGTGCAGATGCGGCTACGGCCATGTCCGGCATCCTTGCCGCCTAAGCCCAGGCGGCAGAGCAAACCGCATTTCATGAACATAAACAAAGCGTGATGCGCGGATTTGCCACCACCAACCGTGAGATGACAAATCCGATTCCCTGCGACTACAGCTTCAAACGCAGGATTTTAGAACGGCGCTGGTAGTTATACAGCTGCTTTTTCTTTTGTGGCAGTGCATCCACCTCCACCATGTCAAAACCATGTTCCAAAAACCAGTGAATGCTGCGGGTGGTGAGGGCAAACAGATGGGCATACCCTCGCACCTTGGCCTGGTTAATGATGTTTTTCAGCAGCAAACTGCCCCGATCCGCATCCCGATATGAGGGATGCACCACCAAACAGGCAAACTCACCGGCATTGTCTTCCTCAAAGGGATAAAGTGCGGCACAACCAATCACCAAGCCATCACGTTCAATCACCATGAATTGTTCAATTTCCCGCTCCAACTGCTCACGGGAGCGCCGCACCAGCACGCCTTGTTCTTCCAACGGCCGGATCAGGTTAAGAATGCCACCGATATCGGTAATGGATGCCCGGCGCAGTCTTTCAGCACTTTCGGTGACTATCTGGGTACCAATGCCTTCCCGGGTAAAAAGCTCTTGCAGCAACGCACCGTCTTCCTGGTAACTCACCAGATGGCAGCGCGGCACACCGGCGCGACTGGCATCAATACTGGCTTTCAAAAAGGCCAGGGTGCCCCTGTCCACATCGGCCTGCTCCACCAGCTTGGAGAGTATTTTCTGGGCGTCATTGGGCATCAGCTCCGCCATTACATCCCCCAGCTCATCTTCAATGCCATGGCGGGAAGAAAAACCGATGATCTTGTCGGCCTTGAGCTTTATCGCCACCTGTGTGGCCACCTCTTCAGCAGTCAAGTTAAAACTTTCGCCGGTCACAGAGGCCACAATCGGCCCCATCAGCACAATGCCACCGGTATCCAGCATATGCTTCAAGCCTTGGGTATCGATGCGGCGCACTTTGCCTGACAGGCAAAAATCCACGCCGTTATCCACGCCCAGCGGCTGGGCAATCACGAAATTACCGCTGACCACGTTGATTTGGGCGCCCTGCATGGGAGTATTGGAAAGGCTCATGGACAGCCTGGCGGTAATATCAAACTGCAAGGAGCCCGCCACCTGCTTGATGATCTTCAGGGTATTCTCGTCGGTAATGCGCACGCCGTTGTGATAGGCAGGCTCAATCCCCTGCTGTGCCAGCGCCGCATCAATCTGGGGGCGGGCGCCATAAACCAGCACCACTTTAATTCCCAGACTGTGCAACAAGGACACATCATTGATGATGGAGCGGAACATGCCATGGGCAACAGCTTCCCCTCCCAGCATGACAACAAACGTTTTGCCTCGGTGAGCATTAACATAGGGAGCGGAATGACGAAAGGAGTCAACCAATTCAGTGGTACGCACCTTTATTTGGCCTCTTACTAAATGAATAACAGCGCCAAAAACGCGCGCTGACAGGATACATTGCCTATCATGCTAATGCATTTAAATTCACTTTTAAAGCATTTGTTTTCATTGCGGGTGTTTTATGCCCTTTGTTATACAGCGAAGATATGACAATCCCCTGACAAACATGCGCCGGGAAAATCAAGTGGTGAAATATTGCTCTGAAATGGGCCCGGATAACAAAAAAGCCCTTTAACCGAAGTTAAAGGGCTTTCCAACGCATTACAGAAAAAAGCAATTATTTGATTTTGCTTTCTTTGTAGATAACGTGCTGACGGATAACGGGATCAAATTTTTTGATCTCCATTTTCTCTGGCATGTTGCGCTTGTTTTTATCGGTAGTGTAGAAGTGACCGGTCTTAGCGCTGGATACCAGTTTGATCTTTTCGCGGTTGCCTTTAGCTTTAGCCATTTTCTATTACACCTTTTCGCCACGGGCACGAAGTTCAGCAACAACTGCTTCGATACCTTTCTTGTCGATAATGCGCATACCTTTAGTAGAAACGCGCAATTGAACAAAACGCTTTTCGTCTTCCAACCAGAAACGGTGGTTCTGCAGATTAGGCAAAAAACGACGACGAGTTGCGTTTTTAGCGTGAGAACGGCTGTTACCAACCATCGGACGCTTGCCAGTAACTTGGCATACTCTAGACATGTCAATCTTCTCCAAAAACAATTTCTAACGCTCGAGCATTCATGTACCCCGTATGGCCGTCGCCCGAGGCACAAAGAGGGCGCATGTTATACAAGATAATTGAATAAAGATCAAGCCAATGATCACCCCAACCAGCCCCGCTCTGCGAAAGAAACTATCTCACAATCGCCCACAACCATATGATCCAGCAAGGGAACATCAATAGTTGTCAGCGCATTTTTCAATCGCTCGGTAATTCGCCTATCCGCCAGACTGGGCTCTGCCACCCCGGACGGATGATTATGGCAAACAATGACCGCTGCAGCCTGTTTTTCCAACACCAGACGCACAACTTCACGCGGATAGACAGAAGCCGCATCCAGTGTTCCCCGAAACAGTTCAACGAACTGGATCACCCTGTGCTGGCTGTCCAGCAGTAATACGGCAAACACTTCGTAGGCTCGGTCTGTCAATTGTCTCATTAAATAGTCACGAGTTAAATCAGGATTTGCCAAAACTGTCCCTTTCAGGAGTTTTTCCCGGGAAATTCTGCGGGAAATTTCAGCAGCCGCCTGTAATTGGGCGAATTTCACCGGTCCCACACCGGGTAAACGACAAACCTGTTGCGCTGGGGCTGCCAGCAATTGCCGTAATGAACCGAAAGCCAGCAGCATTTCCCGGCCGATATCCACGGCACTTTGCCCCGGCAAGCCACTGCGCAGTAACACAGCCAGCAATTCGGCATCACTAAGGCCTGCCGCGCCGTGTTGCAGCATTTTTTCCCGTGGGCCTTCGCCGTCAGGCCAGTCACTTATCGCCATTGCAACTCCTTTTGCCAACGCAAATCCTGTCTTTATCGTGAGATAAGTATGGCGTAACTTTTCCCGAGCGTGGCTACGACAGACCGTACGCTTTATGGTATGTTTAGCGCCAATAACTCCATCAAGCTGGATCTTCCTATGGGTCTGATGCACAAAAAAATCCTGTTGGGTATCGGCGGCGGTATTGCTGCCTATAAATGCGCTGATCTGGTGCGACGACTGAAAGAACGGGGCGCAGAAGTCAGAGTGGTGATGAGCGCCAGCGCCACCGAGTTTATTACGCCACTCACCCTGCAAGCGGTATCGGGTCATCCGGTAGCCACCGAGATGCTCAATCCTGCGGCTGAAGCCGGCATGAGCCACATTGAACTGGCCCGCTGGGCGGAGTTGTTCATTGTGGCACCGGCAACCGCTAATTTGCTGGCACGCTTTCGTGCCGGTATGGCCGATGAACTGATTACCACCATTGCGCTGGCCACATCCGCGCCGGTGGCCATGTGCCCGGCCATGAACCAACAGATGTACCAACATGCGGCAACACAAGACAACCTGACCATGCTGCAAAGCCGTGGCGTTACCCTTTGGGGACCGGGCATCGGCAGCCAGGCCTGCGGCGAAATTGGCCCTGGCCGCATGCTGGAGCCCCTGGAAATTGCCGAACTGGCCAGCCGCTTTTTGCAGGCTGACGCCACCCCTGCCCCCCTCTTACAAGGGCAGCAACTGCTGATCACTGCCGGCCCCACCCGGGAAAAAATCGACCCGGTGCGTTATATCTCCAACCATAGCTCTGGCAAAATGGGCTTTGCGCTGGCAAGTGCCGCCGCCGCCATGGGCGCCAGGGTCACACTGGTCAGTGGCCCGGTGAATCTGCCCACGCCCAAGGGCGTGCAGCGCATTGATGTGGAGTCTGCCCAGCAGATGCTCTCTGCCGTTACCGCCCATCTGCCCAAACAGGACATTTTCATTGGCTGCGCAGCCGTGGCCGACTATCGGATGGCAGAACCCGCTGACAGCAAAATCAAGAAAAACCACGACACCATGCAACTGCAACTGGTGAAAAACCCGGATATTCTGGCTACGGTAGCGGCACAGGAAAACCGCCCGTTCACCGTGGGATTTGCCGCGGAAACCGATCATCTGGAGCAATACGCCCGCGACAAACTGCAGCGCAAACGTATAGACATGATTGCCGCCAATGACATTTCCATTCCCAATCAAGGCTTTAATGCCGAGCGCAACGCGCTAAAAGTATTTACAAAAGATGACTGTCACGAATTGCCCTCCACCGATAAACTGAGCCTGGCAATCCAACTTTTGCAACTAATCGCCAATTACAAAAAATAACCATGAAAACACCAATTGAACTTAAAATTCTTGATGGCCGCATCGGCAGTGACTTTCCCCTGCCGGCATATGCAACCATCGGCAGCGCCGGTATGGATCTGCGCGCCATGCTTAACGCCCCGCTTACCGTGATGCCGGGGCAAACCGTGCTTATTCCTACCGGAATTGCCATCCATGTGGCCGACCCCGCCTTGGCCGCCGTTATCCTGCCACGCTCCGGGATGGGCCATAAACACGGCATTGTGCTGGGTAACCTTGTGGGACTGATTGATTCGGACTATCAGGGGCCGCTGATGGTCTCTTGCTGGAACCGCAGCGACACGCCGTTTACCATCGAAATCGGCGACAGGCTGGCCCAGCTGGTGTTTGTTCCCGTGGTACAGGCGCAGTTTACCGTGGTGGATGAATTTGCCGCCTCTGATCGTGGTGAAGGCGGTTTCGGGCACTCCGGTACCAAATAAGTTCCGGAGCAGTCAATGACCACAGGAAAAATCAATCGCCGGGAGCAAATCCTGCAATGCCTTGCGCAAATGCTGGAAACCCATCCCGGTCAGCGTATCACTACGGCCAAATTAGCCTCTGAAGTGGGTGTTTCAGAAGCGGCGCTTTATCGCCACTTTCCCAGTAAAGCCCGCATGTTTGAGGGCCTCATTGAGTTCATTGAGGAGTCTTTGCTATCCCGCGCCAATCTGATCATGACCGAAGAAAAAGACACCATGCGCCGCTGCCAATTAATGCTGCAACTGCTGCTGGTGTTTGCCGAGCGTAATCCCGGCATCTCCCGCTTGCTCAACGGCGATGCCTTACTGGGCGAACATGAACGCCTGCGGGAAAGGGTCAACCAGATTTTTGCCAAATTCGAAACCAACCTCAAGCAGATTTTGCGGGAAAAATCCCTGCGGGAAGGGCAGAAATTTCATATTGATGAAGGTGTACTGGCCAACATGTTATTAGCCCTGGCTGAAGGGCATATCACCCAGTTTGTGCGTAGTGAATTCCAGCAAAAACCCACACAACACTTTGCAACACAGTGGCAATTCATCCAAAAGCAGCTGCTGCAAAGTTAGTCCGTAATGACAATGTAATGACCAGGGGCGCACGCTTGAGCCCCACAAGGATGTTGTATGAGCATAGCAATGCGGTGGGCCCTGATGGGGCTCATGTTATTCAGTTCAGTATCTTTCGCCCAAAACCCCTCTGATGCCGCCAAGCTGTTCAGCAAAGGCGCTGAGTTCTCCCAGGTAAAACTTTCTCCGGGTGGTGACTACCTTGCGGTAAAAATGAAACATGAAGGCAAACAGCGTTTGCTGATGTTCAGCACCGATAACATGGCGTTAATCCATTCGGTCTATTTTGCCGGCAATGCCCAGGTGGGGGATTATGCCTGGGTCAATGATGAGCGGGTGGTTGTCAGTAAAGAATATCTCCGGGGATGGGATGCCCAGCCCCAATATTACGGCGAGCTGATGGCCGTTAA
This sequence comes from Shewanella mytili, assembly GCF_046765975.1. NCBI lineage: Bacteria > Pseudomonadati > Pseudomonadota > Gammaproteobacteria > Alteromonadales > Shewanellaceae > Shewanella > Shewanella mytili. Next base: position 40,732 of record NZ_JBKOUD010000019.1, read on the forward strand.
TGCCGACGGTAAAAAATCCGCTTACCTGTTCGGTTATGCCTCGGCGGTGCAACAGGTGGGCTCCCACTTGAAAAAGAATACGGCCATACGCGCCACCGCCTACATTCTTGACCCGCTCCCGGACGATGAACGCCACATGCTGGTAAGCGCCAAGCCCTGGGGCAATCACAACCGCCTGTCACCGGATATTCTCCAAGAGGTTTACCGTGTGGATGTGTACCGGGGCATTCGCCAAAAGGAGATGACAGCGCCGATAGGCAATGCCCGTTTCCTGGTTGATAACAGCGGCGATGTGCGCATTGCCGTTGGTGAAAACAGTCAGGATGAAACCCAGGTGTTTTATCGTCAGGATGGCGACTGGATCAACAGCAAAGCGCTGCAACTACACAAATTCCATCCCGTGTCGTTTGCCGGCAATAATCACAGCCTTTACGCACTCGCCAACAGCAACGGCGAACCGGATGCGGTGTACCGCGTGGATTTAAAGACTGGCGAGCAGCAAAAAATTGTCGACCATCCCCGGGTTGATCCCGCCGCATTCTGGATTAATCCACAAAAACGCCAGTTGTACGCGGTGGAATTTGAAGACGGTTATCCATCCTATACGTTCATCAACCCCGATGATCAGCGCAGCCATCACCTGAAACAACTGCTGCATAGCCTGCCTGGCTATCAGGTACGAATTGTCAGTGAAGATCGCCACGGTGAAAAACTGGTGGTTTTGGCTTTCAATGACAGGGATCCCGGCACCTATTACCTCTATACCCCCAAGCAGCAAAAATTGCGGCGGCTGTTAAATGTGATGCCAAACATTAATCCTGCCCACATGGCAGAAGTCAGGCCCCTTGACATCAAAGCCCGGGATGGCCTGATGCTGCAGGCATTTCTCACCCTGCCCAATGCCCCGGCCAAACAGCCCCTGCCGCTGATTGTAAATCCCCATGGTGGCCCTCATTTCGTACGTGACAGCTGGGGATTCGTGCCGCAGAACCAGTTCCTTGCCGTGCACGGATATGCGGTGCTGCAAGTCAATTACCGGGGCTCTGGCGGTTACGGTGATAATTTCCAGACTGCGGGTTACCAAAAGTGGGGCAGCGATATTCAACACGATATCATTGATGCCACTCGCCACCTGATTGACCAGGGCATTGCCGACAAACAAAAGATTTGCATTGTCGGCAGCAGTTTTGGCGGCTACAGCGCGCTGCAAAGCGCCGAGCTGGCACCCGATTTATTTAAATGCGCCGTGGGCATTGCCGGTGTTTATGATCTGCCCTTGCTGTTTGAGGAGGGGGATGTGCAGCAATCCGCATCCGGCACCGGTTATTTAAACCAGGTATTGGGTAACGATGAGCACACATTGCAGCGCATGTCACCGGCCCGCCATGTGGATAAACTCAAAGCCGCCTTGCTGCTTGTCCACGGCGGCAATGATGAAAGAGCGCCCATTGCCCAACTGGAAACACTGGAAAGCGCCCTGCAGCAACAGCAGTACCCTTACCAGAAAATGGTGATTGATGATGAGGGCCACGGATTTTTCAACGATGCGCACCGGGCCGCATTTTATCAGCAGTTGCTGGACTTCCTTAACCGCCACCTGCAGCCCTGATGGCTAACGTGGCCGTCTGTATGCACTGGCGGCCACTTGCTGTGTCACCGGCGTTTTTTGTGAAAACACCGTCACTGGCAAATTTTCCGGCAAGTGTTGTATGAAATTAAGGCGAATAGCGGTATGCTCCGCATCCCGATATAATGTGAGTTTTATCACAATCGCCGTGGTGTGCAGAAGGTGTACCGGCAGTATCTGCACAGGAGGAATATAAATGGCGTTATCTGACGCAGCCAAGACTGTTCAGGCAGCTCTCATGGAAAAGGGCTTAGAAACCCCCATGGTACCCAACCACCTGAGCAATGAAGAACGAAAACATGCAATTGAAGGGCACATGCGGGATATTCTGCAACTGATGTCATTGGATTTGACCGATGACAGCCTGGCCGATACCCCCAAACGCATTGCCAAAATGTATGTGGATGAGATTTTCTCCGGGCTGGATTACCAGAATTTTCCCAAAATCACCCTCATTGACAACAAAATGGGTTTTGATGAAATGGTACGGGTACAGGACATCAGCCTCACCAGCACCTGCGAGCATCATCTGGTGACCATTGATGGCACCGCCACCATCGCCTACCTGCCCCGGAAGAAAATCATCGGTCTGTCAAAAATCAACCGCATCGTGCGTTTCTTTGCCCAGCGCCCCCAGGTGCAGGAGCGGCTGACACAGCAAATTCTGGTGGCGCTGCAAACCTTGCTGGAAAGCAAAGATGTGGCGGTAAAAATCAGCGCGGTACATTACTGCGTGAAAGCCCGTGGGGTGATGGACTCCACCAGCTCAACCACCACCACAGCCCTTGGCGGCATTTTCAAATCCAATCCGGCAACCCGGGCTGAATTCCTGCATCCATTACGCTAACAGCCTGCCGCTTGCCATCAAAAAAGCCTGGGCGATCGTCCCAGGCTTTTGCTACAAACGCATGTCACAACAATACCATTAGATACCGTACTGTTCGCGATAAGCGGTAACCGCGGCCAATTCCTGCTCCATGCCCGGTTTTTCAGACAAATAAGCAATCAAGTCCGCCAGCTTGATAATGGCCACTATCTGGCAGGCAAAATCCCGCTCAACTTCCTGAATGGCAGACAGTTCGCCACGGCCTTTTTCCTGTCGGTCCAGTGCAATCAACACGCCAGCCAAAGAAGCGCCATTCGCTTGGATAATCTCCATGGACTCGCGAATGGCCGTACCCGCAGTAATCACGTCATCCACCAGCATCACTTTGCCTTTGAGCTCGCTGCCCACCAGGTTGCCGCCTTCACCGTGATCTTTCTTTTCCTTGCGGTTAAAGCAGTAAGGGACGTCTTGCTGATGATGCTCCGCCAGCGCTACTGCGGTGGTGGTGGCAATGGGGATGCCTTTATAGGCCGGGCCAAACAACAAATCGTAGTCAATACCCGCATCCACCAACGCCGCAGCGTAAAAACGCCCAAGCCGCGCCAGATCGCCACCGGTATTAAACAGGCCCGCATTGAAAAAATAAGGGCTCTTGCGGCCGGATTTCAGGGTAAATTCACCAAAGCGCAGCACATTACGCTGCAGGGCAAACTCAATAAACTCACGCTGGTAAGCTTTCACATCAGCTCCTGTTATTAGATGTTGTTGCGTATTTTGGGAGATAAAATCAATCTGTTAGCTCAGAGCGGCTTTTTGCACATCAAAAATTTCCCGAATGCCGTGCTTGGCCAGTTCCAGCAAGCTTTCCAGCTCGTCATGACTAAATGGCTCACCTTCTGCGGTGCCCTGAACTTCCACGATTTTGCTGGTTTCAGTCATCACCACGTTCATATCGGTTTCGGCAGCGCTATCTTCTACGTATTCCAAGTCACACACGGGTTCGCCGTCAAAAATCCCCACGCTCACCGCCGCCACCAAAAACTTCAACGGGTTGGTTTTGATGATGCCTTTACTGCGTGCCCAGTTAAGGGCATCCACCAATGCGACACAGCCACCGGTAATGGCCGCAGTGCGGGTGCCGCCATCGGCCTGGATCACGTCACAATCAATCACGATGGTGTTCTCGCCCAGCAATTTCATGTCCACGGCAGCACGTAAAGAACGGCCAATCAGACGTTGAATTTCCTGAGTCCGCCCAGATTGCTTGCCTCTGGCTGCTTCACGATCCATGCGGCTATGGGTTGAGCGCGGCAACATGCCATATTCAGCCGTAATCCAGCCCTGCCCCTGCCCTTTTAAAAAGCGCGGAACCCCCTCTTCAAAACTCGCGGTACACAATACTTTGGTATTACCAAACTCCACTAACACTGAACCTTCAGCGTGAACCGTGTATTGGCGGGTGATGGTAACCGGGCGAATTTGAGCCGGCGTTCTGCTGCTGGGACGCATAACAACTTCCTGAATCTGATATCTGCTAATAAATGTGGCGCCTATTATAGAACCTGACACCAGCGAGTGCTATGCCACATTGATGACACAGGCGTGATTCCCCGCCCGCTCCCTTTCACCCAAGGTGACAGATGACTATAATCAAGGCTTTATCATCACAACTGAGTTACGGGATATCTTCATGATCCACAGTATGACCGCCTATGCCCGCGTTGAGCATAAAGCCACCTGGGGCAATGCGTCCTGGGAAATCCGTTCCGTCAACCAACGTTATTTGGAAACCTACCTGCGCCTGCCGGAACAATTACGCAGCCTTGAACCCATCCTGCGGGAAAAATTACGCAAACGCCTGCACCGGGGCAAAGTGGAAGTTAACCTGCGCTACGAATTAAAAGGGGACCAGGATAATCAGCTAAGCCTCAACGAAAACCTGGCCAGACAACTGCTTAAAGCTGCCCAATGGGTAAAGGATGAAGCCAGCGAAGGCCGTTTGGAACTCCTGGATATTTTGCGCTGGCCAGGCGTGATGTCTGCCCAGGAGCAGGATATGGATGCCATCGGCAACGAACTGCTGGCTGCCTTTGACAGCGCCATCGACCAGTTTATTGAAGCCAGAGCCCGCGAAGGCGAAGCCATCAACGCCATGTTACAAAGCCGGCTTGAAGGCGTAGAGCAGCAAATTGCCATTGTACGGGAACAAATGCCCAAAATTATTGAATGGCAACGGGAAAAACTCACCAACCGCTTGGCTGAAGTCAAGGGGGAACTGGATCCGGTACGCATGGAACAGGAAATGGTGCTCATTGCCCAAAAACTGGATGTGGCCGAAGAAATGGATCGCCTGGAAGCCCATGTAAAAGAAGCTCGCCGCATCCTCAAAAAGGGAGGCGCAGAAGGACGCCGTCTGGACTTCATGATGCAGGAATTCAACCGTGAGTCCAACACCCTAGCATCCAAATCCATCAGTACCGAAACCACCTCTGCCGCCGTGGAATTGAAGGTGCTTATTGAACAAATGAGAGAGCAGATCCAGAATATTGAATAAGGTATTTTGAGTCTCTTTGAGCTTACTTAATCTTACCAAGCCCCTGTAAATAGGGGCTTTTTGTTTTCAGAAGATTTCAGGTCTTTGCCTCTGTTTTCAACCAACTGGTGAGTTTAGTGGTGAGTAGGATTGATCTAGTATGCCCTTAAATGGTGAGTAACTTTCCATGACAAGGAGAACACTATGGGCAAGCTCAATGCACGTAAAGTCGCCGCTTTAGCCAAAGATGAACCACGCAAAACCGCAGATGGTAATGGCTTGTACTTCGTTGTACCCGCATCTGGAGAACCGTTTTGGATCTTGCGATTTTCAATCAACGGCAGTCGTCCAGAAATGACACTTGGGTCCTTCCCAGAGCTATCCCTTGCAGATGCACGCGATGCGGCCTTCCAACAACGTAAGCTCATCCAACAAGGCATTGTAGTGGCATACTGAATTTGGCCATCTAATTAGAGCTGCTATGATGACGGCATTAGAAAGTTAGGTGACAAAATGACAAAGAAACAAGGCCCGAATTTCAGCTCTGAATTCAGACTGGAAACAGCACAACTGGTTGTTGACCAAGGTTATACGAATAGAGAAGCGGCCGAAGCCATGGGAGTTGGTTATTCAACTCTGGGCAAATGGGTTAAACAATTGCGAGAAGAACGTGCGGGGAAAACCCCGCAGGCAGCGCCTATGACGCCCGAGCAACGTGAAATTCGTGAATTGAAGAAGCAAATTGAAAGCCTTGAATTAGAGAAGGAAATCTTAAAAAAGGCTTCTGCTCTGTTGATGTCGGACTCCATGAAATACTCTCGTTAATCGAGAAGCTGAATCAGAGCAATAAGCGCCGTTATTCGGTAAATCATCTGTG
>NZ_JBKOUD010000020.1:0-45799 GCF_046765975.1 Shewanella mytili
TAACAAACGACTATGGCGTCAATCCTTTATTTTGGGCGATGTTTTGGTCCCACATAATGCCATCTCGAAGCATAGAGTTTAGGATGACCACCATCTTGCGAACGCAGGCAATAATTGCCACTTTCTTTGGTTTTCCAGCTTCGAGTAATCGAGCGTAAGTGTCCTTGAAAACAGGGTTACATTGCATGGCTGACATCATGGCCATGTACAAAACGGTTCTCACCTGTGCGCGGCCTCCTTGGATGACTCGTTTCCCTTTGTAGCGTCCGCTTTCTCGTGTAATAGGGGCGACGCCGATGAGTGAAGCCGCTTGTTTGTTGGTAATGTAGCCTAACTCAGGCACATTGCTGATGATAGACGCAGCGGCGATATTGCCAATACCAGGTACGCTTTGTAAGAGGGTATTTTTAGTTTGGTATTCGGGGCAATCTTCGATGAGTTTAACAAGCTTATTTTCAATCTTTGAGACCTGATTTTTTATCGCAGTCAGGATGGGTGTCATTGTCGAATGTAGGTGCTTAGGCAAAATTTGAATACGATTTTTCTCCATGGTCTGCATCGCGAGCAGCTGATTGCGGCGAATTACTAAGTCACTCATTAAACGTATGTTCTTAGCCTTTATGACCGTCAAATCAGGTTTAATGGCTTCACCATAATGGGCGATAAGCTGTACATCTAAGCGGTCATTTTTGGCTCTACGACCAATAGCACCGGCAAAGCGTTTGATATGAACAGGATTGGCACGAACAATAGGCAACTTGGCCTCGGTACACGCTAACACGAAGGGCATTTCTAGGCGCCCAGTCGCTTCGATAACGATACGCTGTGGGTTGTGTTTTTTGATAGTAGTTAAGGCCTGTTTGATACCCTTTTCGTTGTTTGGCACGGTAAAAAAGACATCGAGTGGACGGATGTAAATGTCGAGCTGTGATTTGCCAGTATCAACACCAATATTAATGTTTTGAAGTGGGTTTGTATTCATAATAAGCTAGCTCTTGCTTGCGAAATGCGGGTTCGAGACCCAGTCGACTATTCGAGGTTTATGCTTGGAGTCCTATGAGGCGTTCATGTTTGTTATCGGTCTCTCGACAGAGGAGCCAGCGTTCAACCGAACTGCCACATAGAAAGCTTTAGTTGCCGCTAAAGCCTGGGTCTCACTTTACCCTTTTGGCTTGCTTATTATCCATACAAGCGTTTAAGGCGGATTCGCAACGCTTGGCAGTTTCGCTTCGCTCAAGTTTAGCCAAGCGCTGCTCACACCTTAATGCGGCGTTATGTTTTAAGGTAGAAATCGGACATTGGAACAAATAACCGCCATCGCTACATTCTTTTTTGGAATTCTATTTGTCGTTGCCGCCATCTTTTTGTTTGTGATGGGCGTTAAGGAACAGAAACTAGAATCAAAGGGTTTTAGTTCATGGTGTAAAACTATTTTGGTTATTAGTATCTGCTTGTTTGCTGCCTACAACACATTAATAAGCGGCTACCTGAAAATGATAAATACTGGGATATTAAATTGAGTGTTTTAAAACATAACAAGCCAAGTCATCGGAAAACCACTCGCTGGCTGCGCCAAAACGCTCGCGTTTTCCGCTGCTTGGGGCGTTAAAAGGAAAAGGAGATCATTAGATGACTGTAGAATTCGAAGATATAAAGATCACTGGTGTCGACACTGCTGCCTCCGGAGGCGGTGATGGTAGCTCAGCCTTAGTTGATGTGGTTCTCACTTTGTCAAAAAGCACTCCTGCGGATTGGGCTTCATACTTCAATTCTCGTTGGGAGCAACACATCTATATGATGAAGAGACGAGCAAGAGTATCTGGTGGCCTACTGACGATTCACTGCGTTCCAGATGAGTTAGAAAATGATCACTTGCCGGAACTTAGGAAAATCGCAGATGAAACAAACGAGCGATATAAAGCGTATCTTGCTCAAAAGGAGCGTGATGATCGGCGGGAACAAGAGCGTGCCAATGCTCAAAAAGCTGAAATCGATAAGCTCAACAATATCAAGTTCGACTAAATGATTTTAACAAGGCCAGGCACGGCGACCGCTTTTCTGTTACGGCTTCGCCTTCACTACAAAGCAGCGCGTGCTGGCAGCGTTAGCCCATAAAAATTCTTATCTGAAATTCGCCTGATTTAGCCACCATCCTAACAAACTTTTGTCCAAACCTACGCTACAGCTAGCATGATACTTTAATACTCAGCTGTGGCCGGGCCCAGATAGGGTGTCCACGGCGAGTGTGAACCTATATCGCTTTCCTACAAATATCCCAAAAACTTTCACATGTGAAAGTGCTAACAGCGCTATCTAATCACCGCAAGCGCTCAAACTGCCCTCATTGGTACATTACAGGCATTAGGATCTCGATAGCTGTAGTCAATACTGGATGGCCTTTGGCGTTTCATATCCTCTGACATTTTTCTGCTTGCCTGACCGCAGCGGATGTGGAGTAGACTCAAGGCAGGCGTTTGCCCTTCCCATTCAAGCATTGCATCAAGGAATTTTACATGTTCAAACATAATCTACTGGCGCTGCTGACCATAGCGGCGCTAACCGGTGGATTGGCAGCGTGCCAATCGTCAGCCACGGCTGACCATCATCAAGAGGCCGCCAATGCTACCCATGGCAACATCGGTATCAGTCTGGCGGCCATGGATACCTCGGTAAAACCCGGCGATGATTTTTACAACTACGCCAACGGCCAGTGGATGCGGGATACGCAAATTCCGGCCGACAGGGCCTCTACCGGTGCTTTTATGGTGGCTTTTGACGCCACCGAGCGCCACAAGGCCGCATTGATAGCCGAGCTGGTGAATGCACCCCACCCGGCGGGCAGTGATGAAGCCCGCATTGCCGATTTTTATCGCGCTTATGTCAATACCGATGCCATTGAAAAAGCCGGGTTACAACCACTGCAGGCCGATCTTGCAAAAATCGCGGCGCTGCAAAACAAACAGCAGTTATCGGCAACCCTCGGAGCGACGCTGCGCGCCGATGTGGACCCGTTAAACGCCACCCATTACCACACCGAAAATCTGCTGGGGGTATTCGTCACCCAAGGCTTGGCCACGCCGGGCGAAGTGCTGCCTTACCTGCTACAGGGTGGATTGGGATTGCCAGAACGGGAATATTACCTGTCTGATGACCCCAAAATGCAGCAATTGCGCCAGGCATACCGCCGTTACATTGCCACCTTGCTGCAAACCGCCGGGATCAGTGACGCCACCTCCCGCGCTGAGCGGATTTTTGCGCTGGAGATGAAAATTGCCGCCGCCCATGTGAGCCGTGAAGCCAGTGAGGATTTTGCCAAATCATCTGCCGTATGGCACCGGGAAGATTTTGACACCAAGGCACCGGGCATTGACTGGCAAGCATTTTTTGAGGCGGCTCACCTGGGGCAACAATCCCGCTTTGCCGCCTACCACGGCCCGGCCATCAGCGGCCTTGCAGCACTGGTGGCAACTGAACCACTGGCAAGCTGGCAGGATTGGTTAACCTTCCATCAAATTAACAGCCATACCGACGTGCTGCCCCGGGCGCTGGATGATGCCCATTTTGCCTTTTACGGCACCACTTTGTCTGGCACGCCCATGCAGCGCAGCCGTGACAAGCGGGCACTGGCAGCGCTGGATAACTATCTGGGCGATGCGGTAGGCCGCGCCTATGTAAGCCGTTATTTCCCGGCATCGGCCAAGGCCAAAGTGAGCGAGCTGGTAGACAATATTGTGGGCGCTTTCCACAACCGGGTGGCCGCCATTGACTGGCTCACACCCGCTACCAAACAAGAAGCGCTGGCCAAGGTGAATACCCTTGTGGTCAGTGTGGGGTATCCGGATAACTGGCGCGACTACAGCCATTATGCGGTTGGCCACAGCGCCTATGCCAATGCCCTGGCCGGTGAACGGGCAGAATATGCCCACCAGCTGGGTAAAATCGGCAAGCCCCAGGACAAGGGCGAATGGTGGATGAATGCGCAGATTGTCAATGCGGTAAACCTGCCGGTGCAAAATGCGCTGAATTTCCCGGCCGGGATCCTGCAACCGCCATTTTTCGATGCCAAGGCTGACGATGCCTATAACTACGGCGCCATTGGCGCGGTGATCGGCCATGAAATCAGCCACAGCTTTGATAACAACGGCGCGGCCTTTGATGCAACCGGCGCCATGCGCAACTGGTGGACCCAGGCGGATTTTGACCATTTTGCCGCCCAGGGTGACGCCCTGGCCAAGCAGTTTGACCGCTATGCACCGTTTCCAGATCTGCATGTGAACGGCAAGCTGACACTGGGCGAAAACATTGCTGACGTAGCCGGCCTTGCCGCCGCATATGATGCCTACCGCGCTTCGCTGAATGGCCAAGCGGCACCGGTGATTGCCGGATTCAGCGGCGATCAGCGCTTTTTCATCGGTTATGCCCAGACCTGGGCCACCAAAATGCGCGACCAGGCCATGCGCCAGCGGATTGCCACCGATGGCCATGCACCCGGCAACTACCGCGCCCTGACCGTGCGCAATCTGGATGCCTGGTATCGGGCTTTTGATGTAAAACCCGGTGACGCCCTGTATCTGGCACCCAAAGACAGAGTGCGTATTTGGTAACACACGGGCCACTCCCTGCCTATCAGTTAAGGCCACCCATGGCGGTGGCCTTTTTCGTCCGACCGTGCCAGAGCCCCATCATGGCACCCAGGGCTCCCAGTGCCTCCCCTTTTACCCACGCCCGCTTTTGCAAATGCCGGCGGCTTATTGCACAGTAAGCTCAACAAGGCCACCGGAAAGGGAACATGTATGCAATGCTGGCAGGCGCTGATCATCCTGACACTGCTGGGCGGGCTTGCCGCCTGTAGTACGGTGCCGTCTTCTCAGACAACCGCCCAGTTGCGCCACGCAAACCACATGCCCCTGTCATCGGGGTTGCAGGCCATTGGCCAGGAGTGGCAAGGCGTGCCCTATCGTTTGGGTGGCATGAACAAAAAGGGCATTGATTGCTCCGCCTTTGTGAGCATGACCTATCAGCGGCTCACCTCCCTGATGCTGCCACGCACCGTTGCTGCCCAACAGCAACTGGGGGTTAAAGTGCCCAAACACCAGATGCAGGTGGGGGATTTGCTGTTTTTCAAAACCGGCTGGCGCAGTCGCCATGTGGGCATTTATCTTGGCAATCATGAATTTTTACATGCCTCGACCAGTCAGGGCGTAATGGTGTCGTCATTGGATAATCCCTATTGGCAGCAAACGTTCTGGCAGGCAAGGCGCCTGCTGTAGCACCGGGGGAGTGCCGCATGGACAGTTTGTTATTGGCAAAAATCATCACCGCCATACTGGCCGTACTGGGGTTGTCGCTGGTGGCGGAGCGGGTCAGCCCCAAAGTTGCCGGGGTATTATCCGGATACCCCCTGGGCACCGCCATTGCACTGTTTTTTATGGGTATTGAATTGGGGACCACATTTGCAGCGGCCAGTGCCACCGCTGCACTTTCAGGGTTTATTGCCTCGCTGCTGCTGGTATGGGGTTACTCCTGGGGCATGCGCCTGAGTGGCCAAAAGCCGCGGGTCATGGTGGCTTTGCTGGGGTCGAGCCTGGGGCTGCTGGCCTTTGGCATCAGCGGTTATCTGTTAAGCCTGCTGCAACTCGGGCTGGCAGGCGGCAGCGTGGCGCTGCTACTGGCCTTGTGCTTCATGGGCCACATACTGGCCAAAATGCCCGATGCCACGGTTGTCCGCCCGGTCAGGCTCAGCCCGTTGGTACTGCTGCTCCGGGCCGGTGGCGCCGCGCTGCTGGTATTGGCCATCACCGCTGCCGCCAAATGGCTGCCCCCGGCAGCAGCGGGCATTCTGGCGGCCTTTCCCATCACCCTCTACCCGTTTTTGCTGATTATCCATTTAGCCTACGGCCCGGCGCAGGCCCAAACCATCATCAAACACTATCCTCGGGGGCTTGGCGCCCTGATGTGCTATGCCATTAGCGTCAGCTGGCTTTATCCGGTCGTGGGCATTGCCGGTGGCACGGTGCTGGCATTTGGCGTTGCCACTCTTTATCTGCTGGGGCTGAGCGGTTGGCCCCATTTTAGGCGTGCCAAAAGGCAAAATCCCACCCTGCCGGATGAGCCACAATAGGGAATTGTGATATGTTATGCGCCATTGCAACGCATTATTTTTGCCAAGGGGAACAACATGGAAAAAGCCAAAATCGGGATTGTCACCGTGAGCGATCGGGCCAGTGCCGGTATTTACGAGGATCTGTCAGGCAAAGCGATTATGGATACCCTGAAAGAGTATCTGGTGAGCCAATGGGAAGCGGTTTATGAGGTCATTCCCGACGAGCGCGAACAGATTGAAGCCACGCTGAAACGCATGGCGGATGAAGATGGCTGCAGCCTGATTGTGACCACCGGCGGTACTGGCCCAGCCAAACGCGATGTCACCCCGGAAGCCACCGAAGCGGTATGTGACCGCATGATGCCCGGTTTTGGTGAGCTGATGCGGCAGGTGTCCCTCCAGTATGTGCCTACCGCCATTTTGTCGCGGCAAACTGCCGGACTGCGGGCCGATTCCCTGATTGTTAACCTGCCGGGGAAACCCAAATCCATCCGCGAATGCCTGGATGCGGTGTTCCCTGCCATTCCTTACTGCATCGACTTGATGGAAGGGCCTTATCTCGAATGCAATGAAGCGGTGATAAAACCCTTCCGCCCGAAAAAATAAGGGCCGTTGCCTCAAAAGATGAAACCATGAAAACCAATACCGGGCAGGCAGCCCGGTATTTTTGCATTGGCCTTTAGCGCAACTACGGCCGCAGCTTGATATACAGCTCGCCATCACGGATTTGGATGTCTTCCACACCGTCGGCAAAGGTTGTCCAAAACCCGCCATCCCCAAACTCACTCACCAGGTTGACGTTTTTCATGTTGCCAAGCCAGGCATTGGGGATGGGAACCCCCATCAAGCTCACGCCAACCAGAGCCACCACCGGGCGGCGCTGGGCATCCAGATGGATGTCCAGCCCGGCATTCACCCGCAAAATCTCACCGGCCATCACCGGAAAATCCGCCGGAATGGGAACCAGCACCTTGGCGCTGGCAAGACTATTGGAAAAATCGATGGCCACCCGCTTGGCAAAATCCGGACTGCGGCCAATCATGGCATTGACCTCTTTTTCGCTGAACGTCACCTGCCGTTTGCTGGGATCTTCCCGGTAAGGCTCTGGCGTCAACTCGGCGCTTTCCGCGTTTTTTGGGGGCGTTCTGGGTGTCACCTGCCACCCCAGTTGCTGCAGTTTGTCATCAAGCACCCGGGTTTCGTTGGCATTAAGCTTTACCGGTGTCAGCGGTTTGGGAAAAATGTAAGTGCGGATCACCACAAAACTCACCACGGCGGTCAGCACCACGGCAGCCAGTAACAACAGCATGACCTGCATGCCGGTAAAACCGCGCTGTTGGCGTCCAAAAACGATAACGGGTGGCATCATGGGGCATCCATGGCAAAAGAAAACATGGCTTAATAGTACAAGCTGCCGCCAAGGAAAGGCAAAAACTTACCCCTTGCAGCGCCCTGATGCCGCCTAAACGGCTAAAGGCAAACATGACGGGCTGGCCGCCATGTGCCCACTCACCGGCCATCAGCCTGCTGGTCAAAGCTGCCGATAACGATTAGTATCTGTGTGCTGTCGCAGATCAAAAGATTATGGAGTATCAACCTCATGGGCATCAGAGCCATTATTGTGGACACAGCAGGAACCACAACCGATCTCAACTTTATTCAGGATGTATTGTTTCCCTATTCCGTAAAGGCGTTGCCCGACTTTTTGCAACGCCACCAACAAAATTTTCTGGTGGATGCCTGTATCAGCGATACCCGGGATATTGCACTGGAAGCCGATGCAGACTTGCCCAGAGTGGCCGAAATCCTGCAGGGCTGGATTAAAGAAGACCGCAAGGCCACTCCATTGAAAACCCTGCAGGGATTGATCTGGAAAGAAGGCTATGCCCAAAATGACTTTACCGGCCACATCTACCCGGATTTCATTGAGGCCATAAAACTGTACCGGGCCCAAGGGCTGCGGGTATACAGCTTCTCCTCCGCATCGGTGGATGCGCAAAAATTGCTGTTCAGTCACAGCGATGGTGGCGATCTTACCGAGCTGTTCAACGGCCATTTTGATACCCGGACCGGCGGCAAACTGGACAAACAGGCCTACTGCAACATTCTCAACACCATCAGCCTCACGCCCAAGCAGGTGCTGTTTGTCTCCGATCTGCTGGGCGAACTCAAGGCGGCCGCCGCCGCTGGCATGCAAACCTGCCAGATGGTACGGGACAGTGCGGTCACAACCGCGGATTTCCGTATCGCCCATGACTTCAGCGAACTGCCCATCGACTAACCCGAAGCATTTTCCAGACACCGCAGCGGCACGAATTTGCCGCTGCGGTTATCTGCCCGCCCTGCTTGAATCAATGCGCTTGTGCCACCGCCACGGGGTTGTTATGCTGGGGTAAATTTCAAACGAGCGTTTTATTATGGATGATTTCAACCGCCGCTATCCCAATGCCTGCCAGGTGAAAGTCGCATGGGGGGATATGGATGCCTTGCAACACGTGAATAATGTGGCCTATTTTCGTTATTTTGAAGATGCGAGAATTGAGTTTTTTAACCGGGAGTTTCCGTTAACCGACATGTATCAGCGCGGTATCGGCCCGGTGATCAGTGAAAACCATGCCAGTTACCGGCGGCCGGTGGTTTACCCGGACACCCTGCTGGTGGGCATTTACGGCAGCGATATCCAGGAAGACCGCTTTACCCTTCATTATGAGGTTTTCAGCACCCAGCAGCAGCGGATTACCACCACCGGCAGCTCCGTGGGAGTCATGTTCAACTTTGCCCAAGGTAAAAAAATCCCGTTACCGGCGGATTTGCGGGCAATTCTGCAACGGTTGCAGCAATAATGGGATAACAGCCCTTGCGGCACGGGGACATTAAATTACACTTGGGCCAATCTTTTCATCCGACCCCTGCTGTAGGCCGATGTTTATGAGAGCAAAATTCCTGTGCTGCCTGTGTTGCTTGTTGGTTTTCCCTTTTGGCCTTGGTGCCAAACCGCTGCCTGACAGCCACCAGCCCCTGGCCGCCGTTAGCGCCCTCTTGGTGGATATTAACAGCAACGAAGAGCTGTACGCAGAACAGGCCGACATGCCCCTGCCCATTGCCTCCATCAGCAAACTGATGACCGCGCTGGTGGTGCTGGATGCCCAGCAACCCTTGCGTGAACGGATTGCGGTGAATGTGAGCGACATTCCGGGCATGGCCAATGTGGTCTCGCGCCTGCGCATAGGCAGCACCCTGCAACGCAAAGAGGCCATTGCACTGGCGTTGATGGCTTCTGAAAACCGCGCAGCCGCCACCTTGGCCCATCATTATCCCGGCGGGTTTCCTGCGTTCATCAAGGCGATGAATGCCAAAGCCAAAGCGCTGGGCATGCAGCAGAGCCATTTTGTGGAGCCCACCGGGCTTTCCAGCGCCAATGTGTCCAGCGCCCGGGATTTGGTCAAGCTGCTGGTGGCCAGTCGTAGCTATCCGCTGCTCGGGAAACTCAGCAGCGCCAAAAATCGCAGCGTTACCTTGCGCAAGCCCCGTTACAGCCTGGCCTTTTACAACACCAATCCATTGGTGAACAAACCGGGCTGGAAGATACAACTCACCAAAACCGGTTACACCGATGCCGCCGGACATTGCCTGGTGATGCTGACGGAAATGGCCGGTCGGCAGGTGGCTTTTGTGGTGCTGGACGCCTTTGGCAAATACACCCATATTGGCGATGCCGGACGGCTGAAACGCTGGTTGCATACCGGAAAGGTCAGCAAGGTGCCGCCCCAGGCGCTGCGGTACAAACAGGAAAAACGCGCCCTGCAGCAGCAAGCCGCCGCCCATTAACCCTCATCCAGACATGAAAAAGGCTGCATCACTGCAGCCTTTTCATGTTTGTGCTTAATGGCCGTACATGGCATTAATTTCGTTGGCGTATTTGTGGTAAATCATCTTGCGCCGCAGTTTCAGCGTTGGCGTGATAAGCCCCGCTTCCATGGAAAACGCCTCCGGCAACAGGGTGAATTTCTTGATTTGCTCAAATCCCGCCAAGCCTTGTTGCAACTGTTTTAGCCGCTCATCAAAATGGGCCACCACGGCAGAATGGCGGATCAACTCCATGGGCGATTCATAGCTCAGGCCTTTCTGTGTGGCCCACTCTTCCAGTGCCTCAAACGCCGGAACAATCAGGGCGGTCACATAGTTACGGGCATCGGCAATAATGGCCACCTGTTCAATGAACGGGCAACAGCCCACTTTGCCTTCCACCCGTTGCGGTGCAATGTACTTGCCGTTGGAGGTTTTCATCAGCTCTTTGAGGCGATCGGTGATAAACAGATTGCCGAGATCATCAATGCGGCCCACATCGCCGGTTTTCAGCCAGCCATCATCAAACACGGCGGCGGTATCTTGCGGCCGATTGAAGTAACCGCGCATCACCGTATCGCCGCGCACCAGAATTTCATTATCCGCGCCAAGGCGGATTTCCACGTCATCCAGCGGCTTGCCATTGGCGCCGGTCACCCGGTTAGCCATGCTGCAACAGGCAACGGTAGCGGTGGTTTCGGTCATGCCGTATCCCACCAGCAGCGGCACATTGATGGCGGCAAAAAAAGCGCTCACGTGAGGGTCCAGCGCTGCACCGCCGCAAGGGATGTATTTGATATTACCGCCAAGCGCCTGATTCAGCTTGCGATACACCAAACGGCTGGCCAGCAGCCACTGGGCTTTCAGCCACAGATTGCCTTTGGCCCGCCCTTGGGACACCTCAAACTGGCGCTGACCGACATCCATGGCCCAGGCAAACAGTTTTTGCCTGGAGGCAGGTGCCTTGGACAGCTTGTCCTGTACGGCGCTGTAGACTTTTTCAAGGAAGCGGGGCACCACGCACACGGTGTGGGGTTTTACCGCCAGCAGGGCCTCTTTCACTTTGTGGGTGTCTGACAGGTACACATTGCGCCCGCCCTGGCTCAGCACATAAAAACTCCAGCCCCGTTCGTACACGTGACTCAAGGGCAAAAATGCCAGTGACACATCGTCACGCTGAAATGGCACCCGCTTTTGGTGCTGGCGCATGGCAGAGGCGATATTGCGCTGATCAAGCATCACCCCTTTGGGATCGCCGGTGGTGCCGGAGGTGTAAATCAGCGTCATCAAGTCGTCCAGCTGGCTTTCTGCCAAACGCTTTTCCAGCTCCGGATGGGGTTGGTTGGCTTCTTCGCTGATCATCTTGTCCAGATAGAAGTGGCTGAAAGCCTTAAGCTCTACCTCGTTATCAAAGATGATGAGCTGCTGCAAAGTAGGGCACAGTTGCTGCAGCTTGCAAGCCATATGGTATTGTTCATCGTTGGCCACACACAGCACCTTGGCACCGGCATCACGGATAATGTACGCGGCCTGCTCCAGCGTGGAGGTGGGATAAATGGGCACCAGCACCCCGCGAGCCTTGATGGTGGCCACGTCAATACAAGTCCATTGAGGACAGTTGTTAGACAAGATGGCAACCCGGTCTTGTACCTCAAGCCCGCTGTCTATCAGTGCAGCCGCCAGTTGATCGGTAATCGTTTTAAACTGATTCCAGCTGACTTTATCCCAAGGGGCTTTGGTTTCGAAGCCTTCAAGGGCGATTTTATCCTGCTGTTGTTGCACCTGACGGTCCAGCAACCTGATAATTTGATACTGCTCAAGAGACATATTGCAACTTACCTTTTTAGCTTACAGCTGTTTCGCTTTTGTGCATTTTACCCCAAACCCCGGGCAAGCATAAACATTTTTGCTGCAATATCAGACGATGGTCCCAGGGCTGTTGGCAAATGGCGGCGCCTTTTACCGCCACCGGCATCTTGGTTGGCGCGGCGCTAAAAGCGCAGTTTTCCCCAATCACACCCGGATACAAATGCGCCTGTACAAGCACTTGCTTATCATCTTAATGCATTGATATGCTGAAAAAATCATATGTAACCTTCATGTTTCAAGGACACGTCATGAGGCTTTGTTATCCCCGCTGGCTTATCCCCGTGTACGGCTTACTGGCAAGTTACGCCATGGCCGCACCGCTGACCGCGACAGCGGATACCACCGATGGCAGCTGTTATGTGAACGGTTTGTCGGAGCGCTTACGCTGCGGCAGCATCACCGTGGCAGAAAATCCCGCCAAGCCGGATGGCCGCAAGATTGCCGTGCATTACGTTGTCATTCCCGCCATCAAGAATCTGGCCCCCCAGGAAGCGCTCCTTGGCATTGCCGGCGGGCCGGGGCAATCGGCCATCGAAAATGCCGCCGGCTTTACCCGCATGCTGCACAAAGTGCGGCAGCATCGCGACATATTACTAATTGATCAACGAGGTACCGGCCTCTCCAACCCGCTCACCTGTGAGGGTGAAGACCTGCTCTCCATGCTGGCCCAGGACGAGAGCGCGGTGGATATGGCCGCAGAAACCCGCCAGTGCCAACAGCAGTTGCAGGCCCGTGCTGACATCACCCAATATGGCAGCGAGCAGGCCCTCACAGATTTTGAAGCGGTGCGGCAACACCTGGGATACAAAAAGCTGCATATTTACGGCGTCTCTTACGGTACCCGCATGGCGCAGCTGTACATGCGACACTATCCGCAGGCCATTGCCAGTGTCACGCTGGATGGCGTGGTTCCCATGCAGCAAAGCGTATTGACCATTGGCAGCGCCATTGCCCGAGCCCAGGATCTATTGCTCAGTGATTGCGAGCAGGACCCGATGTGTGGCGCCCGCTACCCCACTTTACGGCAAGAGCTGCAAACATTAACCGCCCAGCTGCAGCGGCATCCGGTCATGGAAAAGGTGCAACATCCGGTTACCGGCGCTACCGCACTGCTGACCCTGACCCGGGACAAGCTCCAGAGCACGCTGCGCATGGCGCTTTACTCCCCGGCCATGCGAGCGCTGGTGCCCTTCACCATTCACCAGGCTTATCGCAAAAACTATCAACCCTTACTGGGGCTGTTATCCCTGCAAAGCGGCTCGCTGGATTTGGCCATGGGCATGCATGCCGCGGTGGTCTGCGGGGAAGACTGGCCACGGTTAACCCCACAGCAACGGCAAGCGTCCGCCCAAAGTGTCATTGGCAAAGCCATGCTGCAAGGTCTGGATGAGATCTGCCCCGTGTGGCAAATTCCGCCGGCCCCCAAAGCGTTTGCCGAGCCCATCGCCAGCGACATTCCCACCCTGTTGCTGTCGGGAGAGAAAGATCCGGCAACCCCGCCCGCCTGGGCCGAACTGGCCATGGTCAAGCTCAGCCACGCCAAACATCTGGTATCCCCTTACGCCACCCACAATGTGGCGGCACAATCCTGTGCCGGCGATTTGATTGCCACACTGGTGGAAAGCGGCTCGGTAGCGCACATTGACGGGAAATGCCTGCAAAAAGACGTGCGCCGCAGTTTTTATCTCAATGCCAGCACAGTGGAAGCCATACCGGAGGATGCCCGATGATCACCGTCAATAACATCAGTAAGCGTATCGGCAAGATACAAGCGTTGGATCAACTGAGCTTTAGCGCCGAAAACGGCATGATCACCGGCCTGCTGGGCCCCAATGGTGCCGGCAAAACCACCTGTTTGCGCACCATTTTTGGCCTGTTGACCCCCGATGCCGGCCATGCGGAAATCGACGGCATTGACGTGGCCAAGCAGCCCGTGGCCGCCAAACAGCAACTGGGGTTGTTTCCCGATCCCTTTGGCCTGTATGAAAGGCTCACCCCCCGGGAATATCTTCGTTATTTTGCCGTGCTCAGCGGCATGAACAAGCAGGATGCCGACACCGCCACTACCCGGGTGCTCAGCCAACTGCGCATGGAGGATATTGCCGATCGCCGCTGCAAGGGCTTTTCCCAGGGGCAGCGGATGAAAACCGCACTGGCCCAGGCCATTGTCCACCAGCCCACCAATATCATTCTTGATGAACCCACCCGCGGGCTGGATGTGATGAGCACCAGGGTACTGCGGGAACTGTTACTGTCACTGAAACAACAAGGGCACTGCGTGCTGTTTTCCAGCCATGTGATGCAGGAAGTGGCCGCCTTGTGTGACCGGGTGATAGTGATGTCCAGCGGCAAAGTGGCCGCCATCGGCAGCCCCCAGCAGTTATGTGAGCAGACCGGACAGTCCTCACTGGAAGAAGCGTTCATTCAATTGATAGGCACCGATGAGGGAATTGCCGCATGATGGCCAAGATAATAACCCTGCTGCGCAAGGAGCTGGTGGATGCCAGCCGCGACAAACGGTCGGTACTGGCCGGCCTTTATTATGCCATCGGCACGCCGCTGCTGATGTGCGGCCTGTTTATGGTGCTGATCAACCAGTTATCAAGCCCGGAAGATCTGCCCGTGAAGATCATCCATGCCGACAAGGCACCGGATCTGGTGCGCTATCTTGGGCAACAGGGCATCAATGATGAAACCGGCCCCAAGGCCGACAAACTGGTGCTGCAAATCAGCCAGGATTACCCGGCAAAAATGGCCCGCGGTGAAAGCGCCGAGGTGATTGTGATTGCCGACAACTCCGATGAAAAAATGCAGGATTCCATTCGTCGCCTGCAAAAAGCCCTGCAAGCCTATGCCTCGGAAATGGGCAGCCTGCGCCTGATTGCCCGTGGGATAGACCCGCGTATACTCAAACCGCTGGAGGTGCAGATGCACGATCAGGCCACTCCTGACTCCAAAGGCGGCATGATTTTGGGGCTGGCGCTGTTTACCATGCTGTATTCGGTGTTTATTTCCGGCATGAATCTGGCCATTGACACCAGCGCCGGAGAGCGGGAACGCAACTCCCTCGGCTTGCTGCTGAGCCATCCGGTGACCACTTGGCAACTGGTGATCTCCAAACTGTTGGCGGTCACCACTTTTGCCATGCTGGGGCTGGTACTGATTTTGCTTATCTCCCACTTCGCCTATCCCATGGTGCCCTGGGCCGAGCTGGGATTCAGCATCACCATCAGCCCCCAGTTCATGCTGTTAATGCTGATAGTGGGACTGCCAGTGGCCATGCTGGCAGCGGGTTTGCAGCTGTTTGTATCCTTTATGGCAAAAACCTTCAAGGAAGCCCAGTCCTACCTCACCATGGTGATGTTCATTCCGCTGGCATTGTCCATGAGTGCCAGCTATAACATTGCCCCGGAGGTACTGAAATGGCTGCCGGTATCGGGCCAGCAACAGGCACTGATGGAAGTGATTAAAGGCAAAAGCCTGCCTTGGTTGGAGCTTGCCGTATCTTCCGGCTTGACTCTGCTACTAGCGGTAATGCTCTCAGTAGCACTCACCCGCATGTTGCGCAGCGAAAAAGTGGTCTTTGGCCTGTAGCCTGGCCAATAACGCCAGATGCACACAGCAAAACGCCGACTTGCGTCGGCGTTTTCATCGCTACAGCAGCCGTTTAAAAACGGTATTCGTAACTGCCAAACAGGCTGGCGTCCGTATCCCGATCATTTTCGATGTACTGTGAACGGGAGGCGGTGCCGCCCACGGTTACCATGCCATCCAGCATCCCCCAGCGGTAACTCAGCTCCAGCATCAGCAGTTTCTCTTTCTTGGGTAAGGGTACCCAGCCGTTTACCCTGTTTTTACCGTCATCATTGAGCCGGGCATAACGCAGATAAGCCTGCATGCCGCGACTGTCGGTATATTGCCCAATCAGCCCCAGCACGTACACTTTGGCATCGCTGTCGTAGGTGGAACCCAAACTGCGGCGGTAGTAACGGGAGCCACTCAAATAAGTGCTGTGCTCATAAAAGCAGTTAAAGGCGTTGGGATCGCTGCCGCAATACACCATGGTGTCGGTGTATTCCAAAAACAGCTTGTACTGCTGCTGGCTGAAATTGAACCGGGTATCGGCACCATACAACATGGCGCAGTCGGCCAACTCCCAAGGTGACGGGCCGCTGGAGTCTTCACAGGTACGCTCCAGATACAGCCCCACCGGCACCCCAAACCAGTCATCGGCATAGCGCATGTCAAATCCGGCCATCTGGTTACCGATTTTGGTATTAAGCGCCGCATCACAGGTATCTGAGCCATCGGCACATTCGGTACCACCGGAAATGCTGTCCCAGAAAGAGCTCAGGCTGCATTCCTGATCCTTGCCGCACATCTGGGTGGTCCAGGAAAAACCGATTTCCAGCTGGCGCAATGGCCGCAGGGTACCCCGAAAATTCCACAGCAAAGTGTCTTCCACCGCACGCTCATCATCGGCCAGACTGAAACCTGCGGTCAGTGTCCAGGGGCCAATCCAGGATAACCAGGGGGTTTCAAATGCGTGGGCATCATAACGGCTCACGAGCAGTGACGGCATGGGCCTGGCGTTGTTGCTTTTAATCAGACCGCTATCAAATCCGGGGCCCCACCATTGAGGCAAGGTGCCGGCCGTAACCACCCAGTTATCCAAAATCACCGCCAGATAGGAATCATCCAGCCGCAGTGCTTTATTATCGGTGGCATCCATGGCACCGGTAGCAGAAACCTTGTACGCAAACCATTTCCCCACATATTCATGGGATGCGGTCAATTCGCCTTTTTCCCGGTAATCCGAGCCAAAGTGCTGAAAACGGGCCGCATCGGTAGCCAGCGTGGCTTTTATCCGGCTGTTGCCCTCATTGCCCATGGCTTTCTGGTAATAATAATTGACCCGGGCAAATGCCTGTTGCTGTGCCCCATTCAGCAGTTCTGGCTCTACTTTGGCCAAATCGACCCCAATGCCGGACCACATCAAAGGATAGGTGTTAACCGGTACCGTAATCACGCCGGCATCAGCCAGCGCCTGAATGTCTGCCCGCAAGTAAACATCCTGGCTATCCACCCAAGGGGCAGCCTGCACCAAAGCGCTGACCCATAATGGACTGGCGCAGCCAAGGGTTTTTACTAGTTTTTTTAACATCAATGACTTCCTTGTTTAGGGAATTGCTGCATTAAGGCTTTTGCAACCTCGGGATGAACAAACTGGCGCACATCGCCGCCATGCAACGCCACTTCTTTTACCAGCGTTGAGGAAATAAAGGCATTTTCTTCAGAAGGGGTTAAAAACACGCTTTCAAGCCCGGGATACAAACGGCGGTTCATGCTGGCCAGCTGAAACTCGTATTCGAAATCCGATACGGCGCGCAGTCCCCGCACCAGTACCGAGGCCTGCTGCTGCTTGGCAAAATCCACCAGCAAGCCGCTAAAGCCGACCACTTCCACGTTTGGCAGATGTGCCGTAACGGTTTGCAGCATTGCCACCCGCTGGGGCAGGGAAAAACGCGGCTGTTTTGACGGGTTGGTTGCTACGGCAATCACCAGTGACGGAAACAGCGAAGCTGCCCGGTTTATCAGGTCGGCATGGCCGTTCGTCACTGGATCAAAAGTGCCTGGATAGATGGCTCTGGTGTGCATTGTCCCTCCGCAAGCCCGGGATGTTGCGGCAAAACATAGGAACCCAATGCCCATGCTACCGCTGGAATCATCCTGTATAGGCGCCATATATTGCCATAACTATGCGCCACCATCCATGCCCGCAAACGGTTGGGATTAATCCGCAGGGATCAACGCCAGATAACGCTCAACAATCGCATCCAGTGTCACTTTATCCAGAATGTCTGCATCACTCACATCCGGGGACTGCTCCAGCACCACATCCAGTTTTGCCGCCAACGCTTGCGGGTCGCGCCGGGGCACCAGCCACTGGGCCAAATAACCGCTTAATATCTCTTTGGGACCATGTTTGCACAGGGTACTGACAACCGGTGTTCCTACCGCCAAAGCTTCGATTAACACAGTTGGAAGTCCTTCATAATCAGAACTGAGCATTAACACCTTGGCCCGCTTAATCCACGGAAAGGGATTTTGCTGAAAACCGGGGACAATCACCCGCTGCTCCAACCCAAATTTACGCACCGCCTTCAGGGCTTTTTTACGATTACTGCACAGCAATACCAGCGGTATGTCGTGTTGCATCTTCGCCAGCGCGGCAAACAGCACGTCATGGCGTTTTTGCCGGGCAAAGCGCCCCACGTGGATCATGTAATCACCAGCCGGCAATTCGCTCACCGGCTGCTGTGCCAATTGCCGGATTTCATCCAGCTCAAAGGGGTTGTAAATGGTGGTCACCGATGCCGGGGTAATCCGGCGGGAATGACGCAATTCATCCGCAACCCCTTCGGATACCGCGACCAGATGCTGTCCATCCAGCGCCTTGTGGGCTCGCCACATATCCAGCCAGGCAAAAGGCCCCAGCTTACGTTGGCGCTTGAGCTCCTCATTCATGGAGTTATGCACCACGCAATATAAAGGCGCCACGCCAGTGCGGGTCATCAGCAGATTGGTTTGATGCAGGTTGGACAAAAACAGATCAAAGCTGCCCACGTGTTGCTGCAGCTGTGAGATGAACTGTTTCAGCTTGGCAGCTGAAGCGCCCAGCTTCCAGAAACTATCAAGATTCCTGTCATCATCAGCAAAGCAGAAATGGACGGGAATATCTGCCGGTACGGCATGTTCTACCGCCCGCTCCAGCACCAGCAAATGAGGCTCATGCCCCTTCGCTTGCAATCCCTTTGCCAGTGTCAGCATGACCTTTTCAGCGCCACCACCGGATAAACTGTTGATCACTATTGCAATTCTTTTCAAGGATATATTCCTCACTTCATATATGTCTGCAATTCATCTAGGGCGATTTGCAAACCGTTCATATGGTGCTGCTGACACATCTGTTGCCTCAACATCTCTTGGGTTTGCGGATTGATTAACCGGGTGAGTTTTTCCACCATGGCATCCGCTTCTGCCGGGGCAGTCAAAATCAGCCCGTGTTTCTCACATGCGGCAATTCTGTCTGCCTGATCTTTAGCGACGGCCACCGCCAGTGTGGGCACCTGCATGGCTATGGCCTGCAATACCGTGCCACCGCCGCTTAATACCGCCCCGCGGGCATTTTGCAGCAATGCAATAAATTCGTCATTTTTCAGGGTATCCAGGGTTTCGACCCCGGGCAGGGTAACGGTTTCCCCCGGATAATTCGCGCCGTAGATGAAAATCACCGGCAATTGTGTCAGTTGATGCACCGCTTGGGCGACTTGAGCAAAAACATCCGCGGCCAATTGCTTGCCAAGAAGATGCCCTCCGGAGCCGGCATTGACGATAAAATATTGTTGTGCCGTTAAATGATGGCGCTGCAGCACGCGCTCAATCACCGCTTGCTCAGGCGTGGCGTAAATCACCCCGATATTTTGGGGCTTAGGCAGATGCAGCGCCTTTAGCTTGCATTGTTGCCACAAACTGACCGGCGCCATAACGTAATCAGGCTGCACCACCCAATGCAAATCCGTATGGCGGGCCCGGGAAATTTTTAAACCCCGTGCCCGCTTTTTACGGTGCTGGCTGATAAAGACCACTTTTGCCCCGCATTTTTTGGCACATGCCAGTTGCTGTGCCCGGCCAGAGGCGTCAAATACCACCACATCTGGCTGCAATGACTGGATAAGGGCATTCACGGCGCTTGTTTCTTTGGTGGGCGATTGATTCACCAAATGCGTGGTAAACGGACAATCATCCCGATAGGGCGCCTCGCGGCTCAGGATGAAGTGGATATCGGCGTGGGGCCAACGCTTTTTGACACCTTCGGCAATGATCACGGAACGCGCAAATTCACCAATGCCTTGTGCTGAGGAAACGGGGATGAACAGAAAGGTTGGCTGCTTCATATAGTCATATAGCCTTGTGACGAACAATAAGACGTATTCCGGCATCCATTGCACGAGAACTATGGGTCATTTTAAATACGATTAATGCTTGCACGGGTCGCGTCCCTTTCACACCACGAAAGCGATGGCGTTAGGAATGTTCCGGCAACATTGTCTCAATCTGCGCCATCATAACATCAAGTCCGTTATGCAGCCCCTGTGATGCCATCTGCTGCTTTAACCGTTGTTGCAACGCTGGCACCTGCAGCTGCATGGCGCTACACGCCAACGCATCCGCCTTGGCATCGGCCTGCAGGCATAGGGTCTGGCTGACGCAGCGTTTGACCCTGGCATGCTGATCCGGCGCGACCGCCACGGCTACGGCGGGAATATGCAATGCCAGCGCTTGCAATAAGGTATCGCCGCCTGCCAGTACGGCACCTTTGGCCGCAGCCAGCAAGCTGATAAACGCCATGTTATCGATACTGGCGATGCCAATCACCCCCTCATGTTGCGGTAAGGCGTGGGGATAGTTGGAGCCAAACACCATCACGCAGGCAATGCCGGTACGCTGATATAGCGCTGCGGCCGCTGCGGCAAAGGTATCAGCCGCCAGTTTTCCCTGTAACCGGTGCCCACCAGAACCCGCATTAAAAAACCAGAATCCCTGGGCCGGTAAATCATACTGGGCCAGCAAGGCTTGCTGGCGCTGCAAATCCGGCGGGCAAAACACCGGGCCAATACACGCGGGTGCCGCTTTTTTCTGCAGTGCCAGTTTGCAACGCTCAAACCAGCTGAGTTTGCCCATCAAAAAGGCTGGCTGTACCACCCAGTGGCAATCCGTCACCTGCAGCCGCCGCCATTTAAGGCCGCGACGGCGCTTACGCCGGTGCTGGCTGATAAAAACCACCTTGGCCCCGCAACGTTTGGCATGTCGCAACTGGGCACTACGGCCGGAGGCATCAAAAATCACCATGTCCGGCCGGTATTCGGACAACTGCTCATTAACCGCCGGGATGCTCTTGGTGGGGGTGTTATCAATTAACGCTGCCGGATAGGGGCAGTCGCTGGCGTAGGGGGCGTGCCGGCTCAAGATGAAGCGCACATTGGCATTTGGCCAGCGCCGGGTAATGGCATCGGCCACTATCAAACAGCGCATGTACTCGCCAATGCCCTTGGTGGACGATACCGGCACAAACAAAAATTTCAACGGTTTAAGGGATAATCCCGTCATAACGTCATCCATGGATTGTCACTGACGAACAGCCATCAGCTGGTCAAACACCTTGATAACCGCTGCCACGGAAATGCGCGCCATCAGGTGCTCTCCCTTGGCACGGGTGCCCCAGGGCACGGTTTTACCGGGGAACTGCTCGGCAATCACTTCATCGTACACACTCACCACCTGTTTTTGGAACAGATAGGGGCCGGTGCGACCGGGGTTGGAATGGGCATACAGGCCTATGACCGGCGTGCCTTGGGTGACCGCCATATGGGCCGGGCCGGTATCGGGGGCCAGCACCACGCTTGAGCGCTGTAACAAGGCCAGCAGTTGCACCAGCGAGGTTTGCCCCACCAGATTGGTCAGCTCATGGCGGCAATGCGCCTCAATGGCACTGGCAAGCTGTTGCTCCTGCGCCGCCGGGCCGCCGCACAACAGCACCCGGTAACCTTGCGCAATGGCATGCTCGGCCACAGCGGCATAACGCTCCGGCAACCAGTTGCGTTCGGCTTTGCTGGCAGCGGCACAAATGGCCAGCACCCTGTCGTTATCGCCAATCTGGCTGGCAGCAAAGGCAAGCGCCTCATCGGGCAGGTGCATGTTCCAACGGGGTGTCAGGTCCGTCACCCCCAGCTTGGCGGCAAAGCCCATGAAACCTTCCAACACATGGGGCGTTGCCAACGGTGCAACCCTAGCATTGGTTACCAGCCATTGTCCCTCTTTAGCCCGGGCACGGTCAAAACCGATGCGCACGTTAGCGGGGATCATCAATGATGCAATGGTGGCCCTGAGCGCCACCTGCATGTGCAGTAACACGTCAAACCGTCGTCCTTTGAGGGTGCGCCTGAGCGTACCGTAGGCCTTCAGGCCCAGGGACTTGTCAAACACCACAAACTCAATGCCCGGCAAATGCTTTAACAACTGGTATTCCACCTTGCCTATCACCCAGGTGAGGCGCAGCTGCGGATACTGACGCTGAATGGCCTGCACCATGGCCACCGCATGGCAAACATCACCAATGGCGGATAAACGCAACAGACACAGGGAACGGATTTGGCGGGGATCAAAACTCATCGGAACAAATGCCGGTTTAGGATGCAAGCTGCAGATCTTAATGTAGAATGGCCACAGGTTCCACGCTTAACCGTAGATTTCCCCATGCAACTGATAAAAACTGCTGCCGGTTATCTGGCCACCACCGATGCCACCCCGGCGGACATAACGCCCAAATGGTTTTGTAAAGCCTTCTGGCAGCAACGCCAGGCAATCATCGGCAGCTCCAAAGGGCGTTACACCACCTGGTTTGTGCAATATGAGCATCAGCAATGGGTGCTGCGCCATTACTGGCGCGGCGGACTGGTGGGCAAGATGAACCGGGATGCTTACCTGTATAGCGGCATTCACCGCACCCGGGCGGTGGCCGAGCTGCAGTTGCTGGAGCGGTTGCATCAACAGGGGATGCCCGTGCCCAAACCCATTGCCGCCCATGTGGCACGCTTTGGCCTGTGGTACCGCGCCGATCTGCTGATTGAGCGCATTGCCGATGCCAGGGATCTGGTGGCCATACTGAGCCAAACCTCATTGACGGACGAGCAGTGGCAGCGCCTTGGGGCTCAGATTGGCGAATTTCATCGCCATGGGGTGTTTCACGCCGATTTGAACGCCAAAAACATTCTGCTGGCCGGTGAACAATTTTACCTGATTGATTTTGACCGGGGCTGCATCAAGCCCCCAGCAACTGCCTGGCAGCAAGCCAACCTGGCGCGGCTGCTGCGCTCCTTTAACAAGGAGCAAAAAAAACAGCCCTCACTTGCCTTCACCCCCCAGAACTGGCAACAGCTGCTGGCAGGCTACCAGCGGGTTAATCCGCTGCCTTGATCTCACTTAAACAGGCCAACGCCAGGGTGGACTGGCGCTGCAGTGCCCCTTTATTGGCGGTGACTACCGAGAGCCCGGCCTTGCTGGCTTGTTGCCAACGGGCGGGGCTCGACCACAACTGCCCAATGGCCGCTGCCAACTGCGCGGCATCACTCACAATGTGCATGGCGCCGGCGGCCACCAGCATGTCGGTAATCTCTTTAAAATCCCGGTAGTTGGGGCCCATCAATACCGGCAGCCCCAAGGCGGCGGCCTCCAGCGGATTATGGCCACCGTGCACAATCAGGCTGCCCCCCACAAAGGCCACATCGCCGCAGCTGTAAAGCCCCAGCAATTCGCCCATGGTATCCCCCAGCAACACTTGGGTCTCGGCCGTAATCTCAAGCGTCTGGCTGCGCCGCACAAAAGCCAGGCCCGCGCGCTTAATGGCATTGGCGGCATTGTCAAACTGCTCAGGATGGCGGGGCACCATAATCAGCAGCGCCTGTGGCCAGCGCGCCAATAACTGCTGGTGGCAGGCCAAAATGGCATCGAATTCCCCCGGATGCACACTGCCCGCCACCCAAACAGGCACCTGATCCCGTCCCCACTGTTGCCGCTGTGCCCGCGCCTTGGCAATCTTGTCATTATCCAGTTGCACGTCAAATTTAAGGCTGCCGCAGACCTGCAAGCGCTCAGCAGCTACGCCCAGCGCCACAAAACGCTCCGCCTCAGTCGCGGTTTGCACTGCAATGGCATTGAGTTGTTGCAACATGGGCCCGCTGAGTTTGGGCCATTTGTGGTAGTTGTCAGCGGATTTGGCAGACAGGCGGGCATTGGCCAATAACACCTTGGCGCCCTGTTGCCGCGACAGGTGCAGCAGGTTGGGCCATAGTTCGGTTTCCATGATGATCAGCAGCTGCGGCTGCACCTGGCGCAAAAAACGCCGGATGCACCAGGGCAAATCAAAAGGCAGATAACAATGCTGCACCCGCCCGCCAAGGGCTTTTAACACCTCTCGGGAACCGGTGGGGCTGGTGGTGGTGACGGTAAAGCGCAAATCCGGACGTTGCTGCAATAACGTTTTTATCAGCGGCAACGCTGCCAGGGTTTCTCCCATGGACACGCAGTGAATTAACACCTCGCTGCGCTGCAGTTTGCCAAGCGCGAAACGCTCGCCCCAACGACCGCGGTAGTCGGCACTTTTCACCGCCCTAAACGCCAGATACAGCCACAGCAATGGCGTGAGCAGGTATAACAATAACGAGTAATAACGCAGATTCATCGGCTATTTATCAGGAGGTGCAACCATCATGGGGAGAATGTTAACATAGTCGCCGGTACTGCAATAATCAGGACTTGTGTTTGCAAAGGAATCCCATGAAAACCCGTGACCGCATCATCCAGGCCAGCCTACAGTTATTCAATGAACATGGTGAGCGCAGTACCACCACCAATCATATTGCCGCCCATCTGGGCATGAGCCCGGGCAACCTCTATTACCATTTCCGTAATAAAGAAGACATTATCCGCAGCATTTTCGCGTTGTATGAAGACCATCTGGAATCCGCCTTTCAGCCCTACACACCGCAACAACTGGATGTGGAACTGCTGATCCGCTATTTCGACGCCATCTTTTACACCATGTGGCAATTCCGCTTCATGTACGCCAACCTGGTGGATATTCTCGGACGTGACGATGCCCTCAAACAGCGCTACCTGACAGCCCAATCCCGGGTGCAGGCCCACGCCACCGAGCTGCTTACCCAGTTGTGCCGTGACGGTTTCCTGTGTGTCGCCCCCGGCAAAATCAGCCAGCTGGCAGACACCATCCGCCTGATGGTCAGTTTCTGGATAAGCTACCAGCTAACCCAGTCCCGCAACGACGGGGTTACCAAAGCCGCCCTGTATGAAGGCATCTTGCGGGTACTGATGATTTTTCATGGCTATGCTACCGACAGCTCTGAAAACACGTTTGCCCGGCTGGAGCAACACTATCAGGCACTGGCCCAGCAACCCCAGTAATCCAATCAGGGCCGTTGCGCAAAGGTGTCTGCCGGCAAGGCGGCACGCCTCTTTTTCCTGTCACCACATGCAGGCGCAATACCGCCGGCCATCAGGGCATTGACAGCCCGACTCATCCTACCTGCCTAGCAGGATGAAAGCCGCCCTCAGCCATGAAAAGTGAATCCTCCTCAGGCGGATAAAAATCACTGTAGAGCGCCAGGCTTTAGGGTTAAAATGCCGCCAGTCCATGAGTCAGCATAATCAAATCAAGGAGACTTCAGGTGGCCTCTTCCCCATTCTATGCCCAAATTCGCCAACAGTTGGCAGACACCAAAGCCGAAGGCTTGTACAAAAGTGAGCGGGTGATTGTCTCCCCGCAGCAAACCGCCATTCAGGTTGGCAATGATGAAGTGATTAACTTCTGCGCCAACAACTATCTCGGTCTGGCCAATCACCCTGAGCTTATCAAAGCGGCACAGCAGGGCATGGACGAACACGGATTCGGCATGGCATCCGTGCGCTTTATCTGCGGCACTCAGGACAGCCACAAGCAGTTGGAGGCCAAACTGGCCGATTTCCTCGGCATGGAAGACAGCATTCTTTACTCTTCCTGTTTTGATGCCAACGGCGGTTTGTTTGAAACCCTGCTGGGGGCAGAAGATGCCATTATCTCCGATGCGCTGAACCACGCTTCCATCATTGACGGCGTGCGGTTGTGCAAGGCCATGCGTTTTCGCTATGCCAATAACGACATGGCCGATCTGGAACAGCAACTGAAAGCGGCCAAAGCCGCCAATGCCCGCCATATCCTGATTGCCACCGACGGTGTGTTTTCCATGGACGGGGTGATTGCCAACCTCAAAGGTGTCTGTGACCTGGCAGAGCAATACGGCGCGCTGGTGATGGTGGATGACTCCCACGCCGTAGGCTTTGTTGGCGCCCATGGCCGTGGCACCCATGAATATTGCGACGTGATGGGACGGGTGGACATTATCACCGGCACGTTGGGCAAAGCCTTGGGCGGCGCCTCCGGTGGTTACACTGCCGCCAAAAAAGAGGTGATTGAATGGCTGCGCCAGCGCTCACGCCCTTACCTGTTTTCCAACTCCCTGGCGCCCGCCATTGTCAGCGCGTCCATCAAGGTGCTGGAACTGCTGGAAAACGGCGATGAACTGCGTAACGCCCTATGGGAAAACAGCCGTTATTTCCGGGAAAAAATGACCGCGGCAGGTTTTACCCTCGCCGGTGCTGACCATGCCATTATTCCAGTGATGCTGGGCGATGCCAAACTGGCCGGTGACTTTGCCGATGCCCTGCTCAAAGAGCACATTTACGTTATCGGTTTCTCGTTCCCGGTCGTGCCCAAAGGTCAAGCGCGCATTCGCACCCAGATGTCTGCCGCCCATACCAAAGCGCAACTGGATAAAGCCATCGACGCCTTTACCCGTATCGGTAAACAGCTGGGTGTTATTTAATTCTTTGACAGGAATACACAATGAAAGCTCTCAGTAAACTCAAACCCGAACAGGGGATCTGGATGGTGGATGTGCCGGCGCCAGCCATGGGTCCTAACGACTTGCTGATCAAAATCCGCAAAACCGCCATCTGTGGCACCGATGTACACATTTACAACTGGGACGAATGGTCACAAAAAACCATCCCGGTACCCATGGTGGTCGGCCATGAATATGTGGGTGAAGTGGTTGGTGTTGGCACCGAAGTGCGCGGCTTCAGCATCGGTGACCGGGTATCCGGCGAAGGCCATATCACCTGTGGTCACTGCCGTAACTGCCGCGCCGGCCGGACACATTTGTGCCGCAACACCTTCGGGGTGGGCGTTAACCGTGAAGGCTGCTTTGCCGAATACCTGGTGATCCCGGCCTTTAACGCGTTTCGCATTCCGGATGACATCAGCGATGAACTGGCAGCCATTTTTGACCCGTTTGGCAATGCCGTGCATACCGCCCTGTCGTTCGATCTGGTGGGGGAAGACGTACTGATCACCGGTGCTGGCCCCATCGGCATCATGGCGGTTGCCATCTGCAAACACGTGGGTGCCCGCCATGTGGTGATTACCGACGTTAACGAATATCGGCTGTCGCTGGCGCGCAAGATGGGCGCAACCCGGGCCGTGAACGTGGCCAAAGAAGACCTCAACGCAGTGATGCAAGAGTTGAAAATGACCGAAGGGTTTGACGTGGGCCTGGAAATGTCCGGCGTACCTTCCGCTTTTCACGCCATGCTCGATACCATGAATCACGGCGGTAAAATTGCCATGCTCGGCATTCCCGGCGGCCAGATGGCCATCGACTGGAGCAAGGTGATTTTCAAGGGGCTAGTGATCAAGGGGGTTTACGGACGGGAAATGTTTGAAACCTGGTACAAAATGGCCAGCCTTATCCAGTCAGGCCTGGACATCTCCCCGGTGATTACCCACCAGTTCGCCATTGATGATTTTCAGCAGGGATTTGATGCCATGCGCTCCGGACAATCCGGAAAAGTCATCCTGAACTGGGATTAAACCACTGCAGGGCACTGTACGGATGCGGTGCCTTGATGCAAAATGTGACACAAATCACTTTTTACACTATCAGGAACTACATGACCACCTACCAGATCATCTCTGCCACCGGACTGAAACAGCTGCAACAACAAGCCGAGGTACAAATTGTGGATATCCGTGACCCGGCCAGTTTTGAAAAAGGTCACATTCCCGGCGCGGTGCAGCTTGGCAATCATAATCTGACCACGTTTATAGCCCAGGCGGACATGGATAAACCGCTGGTTGTCGTGTGCTATCACGGCATCAGCAGCCAAAGCGCTGCCGAATACCTGCACCAACAGGGATTTGATGAGGTTTATAGCCTGGATGGCGGTTTTGCCGCCTGGCCTTGGTACGACTAAATGCAGGAAATCGGTCGTCTTCCCAATGAGCGTGCCGCACTGGCACTGATTGATTACCTGCGTGGCCAGGGCATTGAATGCCGCTTGCAATATCTGGAGCGCGGCGTGGCCATTTGCGTGGTGCACACCGCGCAAACCGAAGTGGCGCGCCAGGCATTTTTCGATTTCATCCGCAATCCGGCTGACAATAAATACCGCCAGGCCTCCTGGGAACATGGCGACAACCGCCAGGCACCGGATTACGGCGCGCCCACGTTGCAACTGCTCAGCCAGCTACTGACCGGCGCCGGGCCGCTAACGCTGCTCATCATGATCAGTTGCATCATCATCTATCTCGTGATGATGCTAGGGGGCGGCGATGGCATCTTTAACGCCCTGGGATTTTTTGGCAGCACGCCAGATGCCGCCACATGGCAGTTCTGGCGCGTGTTTACCCCCAGTTTGCTGCATTTTTCAGCCCTGCATATCGTGTTTAACCTGATGTGGTGGTGGGTACTGGGCGGCAAGATTGAAAACCAGCTGGGCAGCACGGCGCTACTGATGATATTGCTGGTAAGCGGCACCTTGCCCAACCTGCTGCAATACGTGGTGGTTGGCCCGAACTTTGGCGGACTTGCCGGCGTGGTCTATGGCCTTTTGGGCTATAGCTGGGTAATGGGACGCTTAAAACCTGCTGCTGGCGTTAGTGTGCAACCGGCATTGGTGGGCTTCATGCTGCTGTGGCTGGTGTTCGGTTTCAGCGGCATGTTCGGCATGAACATCGCCAACACCGCCCATCTGGCAGGGCTATTGGTGGGCATGACCCAAGGCTGGTTCGACAGTCGCAAGTAACATGCCGCCACCGCAAACAAGCCGTTGCTGTTGCACGGCTTGTTACGTCAAAACAACATCATCCGCCGCTTATGCCAAGGTCAGCACTTTAGCCACCAGCTTTTCAATACCGCTGTTTGCCTGGGCAATCGAGCCTGCCAGCATGTATGCCGGCGTGCTGACAATCTTGCGGGCATCATCTACCACAATGTCTGACACCTGAGCTGCCACATGCTCGCCGCCCATGGCGCAAAAGGCCGCGGCGGTTTGGGGATCATCCCCAATGGTGCCTTTGGCCCCGGCGCCATACAGTGCGGGGATCATCATCGGGGCAATGCAGATAAAGCCCACCACTTTAGCGTTATCCACAAACTGGGCAATAAAATCACGTACAGCCGGGGTCACCACCGCATCAGCGCCGGCCACGGCAAAATCACACAAGTTTTTGGCAGCCCCAAAGCCTCCCGGGATCACCAGGCCGTCATACTCGGCAACATTCAAGGCCGATGTGGATAAAATCTCGCCCCGGGCAATGCGGGCCGCTTCCACCAGCACATTGCGCTGCTCGTCAGGAGCCACCTCGCCAGTAAGGTGATTGACCACATGCATTTGGGGAATATCCGGGGCAAAACACTGGTAGCTTGCACCTGCTTTGGACAGGGCCAGCAGGGTCAAAACGGCCTCGTGAATTTCACTGCCATCAAAAACCCCACAGCCGCTTAACAGTACCGCAATTTTTTTCATTAAAAATTCCCTCTTATGTCATTTACGTTTAACAGACGGTCGTACAAGTGTTGATCTGCTCAAAAATCATGCTAACTTATTCTATCTATTCCAGCGAGCACTGAAAGCCGTCAGTCTCCGAGGTAAATCTGGGAAGTTATGAGAGAAATCCACAACCGGGAAGATTTACACAAAACAGAAGCAAGCTCACAAAAAGCATAAAAAACAATAAAAATCAAAATATTAGATAAAGAGAAACGCGAACTCCCTATCTTGCCGTTATTTTACACCCTATTTAACTCACAGACTTATCCACAGGCTGTGGGGCATTTTGTCGTGGCCGAAAATCCCCTGTTGTGGCATGCTTAACAGCCTGATGGAAACCAATAATCGTAAGCCAACTATGCCAAAAATTGCTGAAAATCCCTTAATCCTTGTGGATGGTTCTTCTTATCTTTACCGCGCCTATTACGCACCACCACATCTGACCAATTCCAAGGGAGAAGCCACCGGTGCAGTTTATGGGGTAGTCAATATGCTGCGCAGTTTGCTGGGCAAGTTCCAGCCGCAGCAAATGGCGGTGATTTTTGATGCCAAAGGCCCGACATTTCGCAATGAAATGTACCAGGAATACAAGGCAAATCGCCCCCCCATGCCGGAAGATTTGCGCAGTCAGATCCAGCCGTTGCATGACATCATCAAAGCCCTTGGCCTGCCACTCATCTGTCAGCCCGGGGTAGAAGCCGATGACATTATCGGCACGCTGGCATCCCGCGCCAGCAAAGACGGACGCGCCATTCTTATCAGCACCGGCGATAAGGACATGGCTCAATTGGTTGACCATAACATCACCTTAATCAACACCATGACAGACACCGTCATGGGGCCGGATGAAATCTGCGAAAAATTCGGCGTTGGGCCAGAGCGTATCATCGATTTACTGGCATTAATGGGGGATAAGGCCGATAACATTCCAGGCCTGCCGGGCGTGGGGGAAAAAACCGCGTTGGCCATGCTGCAAGATGGCAACTCCGTGGCCCAGCTACTGGCCAATCCGGAAAGTGTCAGCACCCTCACCTTCCGCGGTGCCAAATCCATGGCAGCCAAAATCCGGCAAAATGCCGCCATTCTGGAATTGTCCTATCAACTGGCCACCATTAAAACCGACTGTTCCCTGGAACTTGACTGGCCGCAGCTGAACATTGCCGAACCCGACCGGGATGCATTGGTGCAGCTTTACGGGGAGATGGAATTCAAGCGCTGGCTGGGTGAGGTGCTGGAAAATCGCTTGCCCCATCCCCTCACCAGCCATGCCAATGTGGGAGCCGCCGCAACCATTGCGCCGCAAAACGAGACGCCCGCACTGGAAAAAGCCGAATATGACACCATTCTCACCCAAGATGCCCTGAACACCTGGCTTGATAAACTCGCCAACGCCGACTTAATCGCGGTTGATACGGAGACCACCAGCCTTAATTACATGGATGCCAAACTGGTGGGGTTATCTTTTGCCGTCAATGTGGGTGAAGCCGCTTATCTGCCTTTGGGGCACGACTATGACGGGGCGCCAGAGCAGCTTCCCCGGGACGAAGTGTTAGCCAAACTGAAACCCTTGCTGGAAAACCCGGAGATCCAAAAAGTCGGGCAGAATCTCAAATATGACATGAGCATTCTGGCAAATGCGGGGATTAAGCTGCAGGGGGTGCGTTTTGACACCATGCTCGAATCCTACGTATTCAATTCGGTGGCATCCCGCCACGACATGGACGGCTTGGCCCTGAAATATCTGGGCTACAAGTGCATCAGTTTTGAAGATGTGGCCGGCAAAGGCGCCAAGCAACTGACCTTCAACCAAATTCCGCTGGAAGTTGCCGCGCCATATGCCGCAGAAGACGCCGACATCACTTTGCGGCTGCACCAGCACCTGTGGCCACGCTTAACCAAGGAGCAAGGGCTGTCACAGGTCTTTGACGTACTGGAAATGCCGCTGATCCCGGTGCTGTCGCAAATGGAGCGGGACGGCGTGATGATTGACACCATGCTGTTAGCCCAGCAAAGCGAAGAACTGGCCCGGCAAATTGACACCTTGGAACAAAAAGCCTACGACATTGCCGGAGAAACATTCAACCTGGGCTCGCCCAAACAGCTGCAGGCCCTGTTTTTTGACAAGCTCGGCTATCCGGTCATCAAAAAAACCCCCAAGGGCGCGCCATCCACGGCCGAGGAAGTCCTGGTTGAACTGGCACTGGATTACCCCTTGCCCAAGATCATTCTGGAACATCGCAGCCTGACCAAACTGAAAAGCACCTACACCGATAAGCTGCCCGTAATGGTCAATGGCAAAACCGGCCGGGTGCACACCAGTTATCATCAGGCCAATGCGGCAACCGGCCGCTTGTCATCCAGCGACCCCAACCTGCAAAACATTCCGGTGCGTACCGAATCCGGGCGCAAAATTCGCCAGGCCTTTATTGCGCCTACTGGCCGGAAAATCCTGGCAGCGGACTACTCGCAAATAGAACTGCGCATCATGGCCCATCTGTCAGAAGATGCCGGCTTACTGAAAGCTTTTGCCGAAGGCAAGGATATTCACCGGGCCACGGCAGCAGAAGTATTTGATATTCCTTTTGAAACGGTCACCACTGAACAGCGCCGCCGGGCCAAGGCGGTGAATTTCGGGTTAATCTACGGCATGTCGGCATTTGGACTTTCACGCCAGCTGGATATCCCCCGTAACGAGGCACAAAGCTATATCGATACCTACTTCAAGCGCTATCCCGGCGTATTGCGTTACATGGAGCAAACCCGGGCACTGGCAGCGGAGCAGGGATATGTCGCCACATTGTTTGGCCGCCGGCTTTACCTGCCAGAGATTCGGGATCGCAATGCCATGCGGCGCCAAGCCGCAGAGCGCGCCGCCATCAATGCCCCCATGCAGGGCACGGCTGCTGACATCATCAAAAAAGCCATGATCAGCATCGCCAAGTGGATTGAACAGGAAGCGAGCGGCGATATCACCATGATCATGCAGGTGCATGATGAACTGGTATTTGAAGTGTGTGAAACCAAAGCGGAAGCGCTCAAGCAAAAAGTGTGTGAACTGATGGCCGCCGCCGCCCAACTGCATGTCCCCTTGCTGGCAGAAGCCGGCATTGGTGACAACTGGGAGCAAGCGCACTAAACAATTTCTCTGTCGCCCCGAGGCCGCCAAATGGCGGCCTTTTTTCGGATTATCTGCCGGCAACGCCGGTTTTCACCCCGTTACGCCCCCGGTAATCACCAACCCAAAAGCACCTGTCACACGGACATCCTGCGCTGCCACCGCCACAAAATTTTTGTTTTATCCAATAAAAACATATGGATAGTGTTTATAGTTTGCGGAGTGCTAATTGCAGGTGTGATCCATAAAACATTATTTATGCGCAAAATAAAAAACTGTTTTCAAAATTACGGCTAATGGGCTATGATGCTGCGCGTAGGGTACAGAGGTTAAGATGTTCTATCTTTCAGACCTTTATTTCACTTTTAAGTGATGCCAAATTCTGGCGCCCCGGCAACAAGATTGCCGGGGCTATTTTTTTGGGGATAAATTAGAGTAATTACTTTAATCTGTGGTTAATCTGAGCTATGCTTTGGGCCGTTACTATCAGACCCCAAATTTGATGGTATTTGAGTCTTGTTGAAAATTTAGCTTCTCCCCAAAAGAGCTAAAATTATTGAGCCGAAGATCCGCTTGATCTTCGGTTTTTTTTATACCTCTTGCCAACGCCCGCTGGCATCATTCCTCTGCATTTGCCGCTTGTTGGGCTTGCAACAACCATTCTGGATGACACCAGTTGTCCAAAATCGCCAGTACCTTTTCCTTGCCTGTACCCTTGAGGGAGGAAAACGGCTCAACAATCACCTCGCCTTGCAAGGATTTAAGTTTATTGCGCACCTCGTTGACGGTTTTCATCCTGGCACTTTGGGTAAGCTTGTCTGACTTGGTGAGCAACACCAGTACCGATAAGCCACTGGCCACAGACCATTCCACCATCTTCTGATCCAGATCTTTTAACGGATGGCGGATATCCATCAACACCACCACGCCGGCAAGACATTCCCGATGCTGCAGATATTCGGCCAACGCCTGTTGCCACTTCAATTTCATGGCCTGGGGTACCTGGGCAAAACCGTAACCGGGCAAATCCACCAACCGCCGCCACTCATCCACCGCAAAAATGTTGATAAGCTGGGTCCGGCCGGGAGTCTTACTGGTCCTGGCCAGGTTTTTCTGATCTGTCAGCGCATTCAGCGCACTGGATTTACCGGCATTGGAACGTCCGGCAAACGCAATCTCAATGCCGTTGGCTTCTGGCAAGTGTTGTTCCAGATGTGCCAAGTCCGGCGCGCTGAGTAAAAAATGTGTTTTATGAAAGTTGATACGAGTAGTCGTCACAGGGGCAACTCCATCAGTGAACATGGATGACCACCACTATCATTATCACGGGATGGTCAGTATGGGTTAAATTAACCGTTGAGTTGTGTCATATTATCATGCCAATGGCAGACAACGGCCAGTCTCTGAAACTGAACTTCTGGTTATTATGAAAATACTCCCCATTTTTTGGCCCGCACTGTGGCTGGCATCGTCACTGTTTCAGGTAACAGCCGCCACCATTCCTGAAAAAATCAACCTTTGCAGCAGTTGCCACGGTGTTGATGGCAACAGTACCAACCCTCTGTATCCATCACTGGCAGCCCAGCGCCCGCTTTACCTGCAGCGGCAACTGCAAGCTTTTAAGGATGCGGCTCAGGATGCCAAAACGGCCGAGCGTTATGACCCGGTCATGACCGCACTGGCCGCCACACTCTCAGCAGCGGAAATCGAGGCTCTGGCGCAATACTATGCAGCGCAGCCGCGCCAGCATATGACGGCAGCGCTCATTGATGAACAGGGCAGAAAATTATACCAAGGCGGTGACCTGTCCCGGGACATTGCCGCCTGCGCCGCCTGTCACGGACGCAACGGCGAAGGGCTTGCCACCGCAGGTTTTCCGGCACTGGCAGGACAGCATCCCCAATACATTTTACTACAACTGCAAAAATTCAAAAACGGTACACGCCAGGATCACTTCCAGGGCATGATGCAAAACAGCAGCGCCAAATTAACCGAGCAAGACATGGCGATGTTGGCAGAATACATTGCCCAGTTACCCAATTTTTAGCAAAAAGATGTGATTGTTATCGGTAAGTGAAGGATTGGTGACTTGACAAGGATCTCATAATTTCCTTTAATGTGCAGCGAATGCTGATGTTATGAACAGGCAACTTATAAGAACAATCAATGCTCGTTGATACCGTTGTGCATGTAGGCAAGGATTGTCTGCTTGGCGTTATGGAGTGACGATGGTTGATGGCAATCACGACATCAATCGCAAATGAGTGCAAAACGCGGCTCATCGCCAAAAAGGTCATCCATTGACCACCAATAACGAGACGCAGGAAGCGGTAACAAAAACATGGATTTTGACCGGGAGCGTCGTTTGACACAGCACGGATGGCTGGTCAATGAATCAGGTGTTGGACACCAGGATTGAACGGCAGTCATACTGCCGTTTTTTTATGGCATAATGTTACCACTGTGCCATTAACACATGCCGCTTTAATGCCTCACTGCCCATTGTGCTTTCAGGAACAGGTCAGGCCGTTTTTTGAAGACCGCCGCCGTTATTTCTTGCGCTGCGAGCATTGCCACCTGGTATTTGCCAATCCCGGCAGTTACCTGTTACCCGATGCCGAAAAGCAGCGTTATGGACACGCCAAGCAAGGCAACAAGCAAAAACAACTGGCCCGGTTTATCGCCATGCTGTTGACGCAACTGCAAACATTGCAGCCTAACAGCACACTCAGCGGCATGAATTTTGGCAGGGTGCTGGCGCCAGCATTACTGCAGGGCATATTGCAGCCACAACAACAACTGCAGCAATACGACCCGTTTTTTGCCCCTTGCCATCAACTGTTGCACCGGCAATATGATTTCGTCAGCTGTTACCGGGTGTTTGAACACTTTCAGCAACCCGCCAAAGAGTGGCAACGGTTAATTCAGGCCCTTAAATCCGGCGGCTATCTGGCCATATCCACCCCGTTTTTACAATCAGCCACGGCATTTGCCAAATGGCATTACAAAAATAACCCGACCCACGTCAGTTTCTACCAACCCCAAACCTTTCATTACCTGGCGCAACAAGGACAATTACAACTAATATTTGCGCAGAGCGACTTTGTTCTGATGCAAAAAGCATCATAATTTGCTATAACACGCGCCCCAGACAGACTCACGGCGATAATGGCGTGAGCGTTAAACCTGGGCTTAAACATTTAGTTTATCGTCGAGAATGTCATGACCCGAATGAAAAAATCGCGTAAAGCCGGTGAATCTGCACCCAAGCATCCGCCCAGAAGCAAAAAGTCTGAGCGCGTCATTGCGCGTAAAAAACAAGACTCCGGTAATAAATCCGGTAGCCGCCAAAATCCCACCGGCAGCCAGGCAACAGCCGCTGCGGGCAAAAATACCAAAGATCCACGCATCGGCAGCAAAAAGCCGGTGGCGCTGGGCCTGGTGACCCCAACCAGCCAGCAGCCCAAAGCCGTAAAAGTGAAGCTTACCGATGAGCAGCAATTGCTGCACCTGGAAGAAGACCCAAGACTGAACCAGTTGCTGGACATGCTGGAAGAAGGACGGGATCTCAGCCCAGAGGATCAATTATGGCTGGATAAGCAACTGGCCAAAATCGAAGCATTGATGCAAAAACTTGGCATTGATGATCTTGATGAGCATCAGCCCGAAGCCCGTCATGGAGATGATGACCTGCTGGACAAATTTGATGCACAATTAACCCAGTTACAGCAGCAAAAACTATAAAAGGATGTTGTTTTGGAGATAGCGCTGATTGTCATTGCCATGCTGATCATTGCAGGGCTAAGCATGTATGCCACCATCTTGTTGTTACGCCTGAAAAAACAGACTGCGGCTCACAAAGCCATCGCGGCAGCCCAGCAGCAGGCGCTAGAACAAAAACAGCAAAAACTGCTGGGTGACATTCATTACATTGCCAGTGCCATGACAGAAGATCGCTGTGAAATCTCCGAAGGGGTTTACCGAATTGCCAAACTCTTTGAGCTGTTATCCATGACCGAACGGGTCATGGATGAATTTCCGGCGTTTTATCAACATTTTGAGGTGATAAAATGCCATCCCATCAGGGAGGCACGCAACCAACTGCCCAAACAGGAACGCATGCGGCTGGACTTGCAACGGATGAAATCGGAATCCGCACTGCAGCAGCGCATTCTGGATGAAGCCAAACAGCTGAGCCAATTTACGCCTGTCACCCATTAACCCGTTATCATCGTTAGGTATTCACGGTGATGCTAACAGCTAAAGCATGACGTGAGTCGGTGCACAAAACCCGGACAAGGCGGCAGACATTGCCGCTTTTTTCATGGATATTCCCTACTTTCCCTGCGGCCGATTGTGTTTTTTCAACCTTGATCAAGGTTATTTGACCAATAAAGCCGCATACTTCGCCCATTGCTAAACTACTGTCGGAGGACTCGCCTTGAAGCAGCCCACACACATAAGTTGGGATCAGTCGATGATCGAAAAGTATAACTACAGCGGCCCTCGTTACACCTCGTATCCCACCGCCCTGGAGTTTGATGAATCATTCACTGAAGGCGATTTACTGTCGGCGATAGCCAACAGTAAAGGGGAACACCTGTCGTTATACGTGCATGTGCCGTTTTGTGCCAAGCTGTGTTACTACTGCGGCTGCAACAAGATAGTGACCCGTCATCAGCATAAAGCCGATCAATACATCGAATACTTGGCAAAAGAGATCATCACCCGTGCACCGCTGTTTAAAAAATACAAGGTGACCCAAATGCACTGGGGTGGCGGTACACCCACCTTTTTGTCACCGGAACAGATCCTGCGCCTCACATCGTTGCTGAAAGCCAATTTCAATTTTGCCGATGAAGGGGAGTTCTCCATTGAAGTGGACCCCCGTGAAATTGAATTGACCATGCTGGACACCCTTAAAGAAGCCGGCTTCAATCGTATTTCCATTGGGGTACAGGACTTCAATAAGCAAGTTCAGGCCGCGGTGAACCGGGAGCAGGATGAACAGTTTATCTTCGATTTGATCCACAAAGCCAAAGCAATGGGATTTGTATCCACCAACGTGGATTTGATTTATGGCTTGCCGTTTCAAACCCCAGAAAGCTTTGCCCAAACCATCAGCAAAATCCTGGAGCTGGATCCGGACAGGCTTTCGGTATTCAACTATGCCCACCTGCCGGCCCGTTTTGCTGCCCAGCGGAAAATCAAAGACGAAAACCTGCCAACGCCCCAGCAGAAATTGGAAATTCTGCAATACACCATTGAAACCCTCACCGGCGCAGGCTACCAGTACATCGGCATGGATCACTTTGCCAAACCCGATGATGAGCTGGCCAAACTGCAACGTGAAGGGCGCCTGCACCGTAACTTCCAGGGCTATACCACCCAGCCTGAGTGTGACTTGTTGGGCTTAGGGGTATCTTCCATCAGCCAGATTGGCGATTGTTACGCACAAAATCAAAAGGACATCCATCCTTACTATGAAGCCATTGAGGCGGATGGCCATGCCTTGTGGAAAGGTTGCAAACTGAACCGTGACGATGAAATCCGCCGTGCTGTCATCAAGCAACTGATTTGCCACTTTGAGCTGGATATGGCGCAAATGGAGCAACAGTTGGGGAT
This sequence comes from Shewanella mytili, assembly GCF_046765975.1. Taxonomy (NCBI): domain Bacteria; kingdom Pseudomonadati; phylum Pseudomonadota; class Gammaproteobacteria; order Alteromonadales; family Shewanellaceae; genus Shewanella; species Shewanella mytili. The sequence goes on from NZ_JBKOUD010000020.1 coordinate 38,064, forward strand.
CCAGTTTGAGCAATATTTTGCCGAAGATTTAAAACTGCTGCAGACATTCATTGACGACAAATTGGTGACCATAGAAGACCGCAAAATTGAAATCAGTCCTACCGGTCGCTTGTTGATCCGTAATATCTGTATCTGTTTTGACGTGTATTTCCGTGAAAAAGCCCGTCAGCAGCAATTCTCCCGGGTAATTTAAGCATCCCTCACCGCCATGCAATCACACCAGGATTGCATGGCGCAAACGGCCCCATTGTTTGGGCCGTTTTCTTTTCCTGCCACTTTTACCGTAATGCTGCCGCACACATTTTTGCATAAAATGGCTGTTTAAGTGATTATTTTGCCGTGTTAAGCTGTTTTCCCCAGCTAAATCGTCACCAGAAAGGCTTTCATTATGTTGTCGGATGCAGTTAAAACTCGCTATCAGCAAACCCTGGCGCAATGTGAATACACCCTGGCCCGCCACCCGGCACAAACCATGGCGCAAAAGCTACAGGCAATCATGCCACTGGCAGAACAATATGCAGCTCAGGACGTCTACGGACAAGGCAAACTCATTAACGAGTTTGAACAAGATGTAGCCCGTTTGCTGGGACAGGAGGCGGCGATATTCATGCCCTCTGGCACCATGGCACAGGCCATGGCACTGCGCATCTGGGCAGATGCCAAGCAATGCCGGCAAGTTGCCTTTCATCCCACCAGTCATCTGCAATTGCATGAACACCTCGCCTACCAACAACTCCATGCGCTGGAAGCCACATTAGTGGGCGCTGCGGATGCGGCCATTAGCAGCATGGATTTGCACGCACTGAAACAACCGTTGGCCGCATTATTGCTGGAGCTTCCCATGCGGGAAATCGGCGGCCAATTACCCTCATGGGATGATTTGCTAGCCCAAGCGCAATGGGCGAAAGCGCACAATGTGGCATTACACATGGACGGCGCCAGAGTGTGGTGTTGCAGCAGCTATTACCAGCGCTCACTGGCCGAAATAGGTGGTCTGTTTGATTCTGTTTATGTCAGTTTTTACAAGGATATGGGGGGTATTGCGGGGGCAATGCTAGCAGGCTCCACAGCATTTATCGCCCAGGCCAGAATTTGGTGTCGCCGCTGTGGCGGCAATATTTTCACCCAATTTCCTGAAGTGCTGGCCGCCAAAGCGGGGCTGGAAAAACACCTGCCGGCCATGGCGGAATATGTACGCAAAGCCGGGCTCTTGAGCGAATGTTTCCGGCAGCAAGCGGGAATTGAAGTCATCCCCCACCACACCCAAGGGAACCTGTTTCATCTGCTGATAAACCAGCCAGCGGAGACACTGATGCCAAAAGTTGATACTTGGTCAAGGCAGCATCGCGTTGCCATTTTACCACTGCCCAGAACCATGACCCGCGACAGCTGCCGTTTTGAAATCACCATTGGTGAAAACGCCTTGGCGCAATCAGACCTGGCCTGGCAGCAAGCCATCACCCGTTTTGCGGCATTTATCCAGTAAATGCCGCAACTGCAAGAGCCGCCGACTGGTGGCTCTTGGCTTCCCCAGACAGGTTTGTCAACACAAAAAACCAACACATTGGTAACCTTTTATTGCCATTATCGGCGTGAATAAAGCATTACACTTAAATTTTCTGCGTTTAAATGCTTTAATGCTCCGGCAATTGCCTAATACTCAATGGGCTTTATCTGCTGGATATGGAAATGAAACGACTCATCGTGGACCTAGATGGCACCCTCACCCAAGCTGATCATCAAGACTACAGCCAAGTTTCTCCCCGCAAGGAGATAATCGCCAAACTGCAACAATACAAAGCTGCCGGTTTTGAAATCGTTATCGCCACGGCCCGCAATATGCGTACCTTTGATGGGAATATCGGTAAAATCAATATTCATACCTTGCCCGTTATCATCGCCTGGCTGGAACAGCATCACGTTCCCTACGATGAAATCCTGGTGGGAAAACCCTGGTGTGGCACTGAAGGATTTTATATTGATGATCGGGCCATAAGACCGTCAGAATTCGCATCACTTGCACCGGAAGCTATCGCGCAATTGCTGGCGAACGAGAAGCCATAGGGAGGATGGGTATGTACCTCATTACCTCTGCCACCAAGGTAGCCCCAGAGCTTCAGTCTGAATTCGGCCCGTTACCGCCCTGCTTTTTACCTGTAGGAAACCGGCGTTTATTCCACCACCAACTGGCATTAATTCCCAAGGGAGAATCGGTGGTCATGACGCTGCCGGAAGGATTCTCTCCTGGGAAGTACGACCTGGACAGCCTTAATCAATATGGTGTCAAGCTGTTGTTCTTGCCCCCGACGCTAAGCCTGGGAGAGTCTGTGGTATATGCCCTGAACCTACTGGAATTTGAGGCTGGGGAACCCTTGTTCATTCTGCATGGTGATACCTTGTTTGATGCACTGCCAACCACGTCGGATTGCTTAGGGTTAAGCCAAGTAGAAGATAACTATAACTGGGCTGCATTTGATCGGGAAAATAACCGACTATGCCAGCAGCACGATGAAACCAGCCCAACACGAGAATTGATTGCCAACGGTTTTTTCAGTTTCTCGTCACCCCATGCATTAGTGCGCCACATTACCCAGGCAAAATGGGATTTTATCACCGGGTTAAACGGTTATATGGCAGAAAAAGGACTTAGGCCCGTCACCTTTACCCACTGGTATGATTTTGGCCATAACCACACTTATTATCAGTCAAAAAGCCGCATGACCACCCAGCGGGCTTTTAATGAAATGCTGATCACCGGGCAGGTGGTGCGCAAACTCAGTCACAAGAAACAGAAATTAGCCGCAGAGGCTAATTGGTATCGCACCCTACCGGGACTGATGCGTGGGTACATTCCTCAATTACTCGCAACCCACGAAACGCCAACTCACTTTGGTTACAGCGTAGAATACCTGCACCTGACGGCGCTTAATGAACTGTACGTCTTCAGCCAATTACCCGCCTTTGCCTGGCGCAAAATTCTGAAAGCCTGCAGCCAATTTATTCAGGACGCAGCGCAATATCGGGTAAAAGATGCCCAGACACTGACAGGGTTGTTTATTGACAAAACCCAGGCGCGACTGCGTGATTTTAGCCAACAGGGTTATTTCCCCTTAAACCAGCCGATAACATTCAATGGCCAACTTCAACCGTCATTACAGGCGTTGGCACAAGCAAGCCAGCAAGCATTGCCCGCAGATGATGGTCAGCAAACATTGCTTCATGGGGATTTCTGCTTCAGCAATATCCTCTATGATTTTCGCACCTGTAATATCAAGGTGATCGATCCCAGAGGATTGGACAACCAAGGGGATCAAACCATCTACGGTAACCGTCTTTATGACATTGCCAAACTGGCGCATTCCGTATTGGGCCTTTACGATGTCATTATTGCCGGTTATTTCAAGGCCAGCTATCAGCATCAGCATCTGGAATTCACATTGGCCATTAGTGCTCGGCGCGAACGGATTATGGCTGATTTTATCCAGCTAATAAGCGCTGAGTTTGGCGTCAGTGAAGCGGAGCTTTACGCAATGCAAATCCAGCTGTTCCTCTCCATGCTACCCTTACACAGCGACAGACCGGATCGTCAGTTAGGCTTTATCGGCAACGCTTACCGGCTTTACGGGCAGCTTCTGGCCTGCACAGGAAACACATTATGATAGTCATCCCGATGGCGGGCCTCAGCTCCCGTTTTTTCAACGCCGGCTACACCCAGCCCAAATACATGCTCAAGGCCCAGGGCAAACCGCTGTTTGACCATGCGTTGCTGAGCTTCAGCACTTATTTTAGTGATACGCCATTTCTGTTTATTGTGCGCGAGCTGTATGACACGCCCGCTTTTGTCACGGCTCGCTGCCATGCATTGGGCATTAAAAATTTCCATATCGTGACCCTGACCAACCCCACCAGGGGGCAGGCGGAAACGGTCTACTTAGCCCTTGATAACATCCCGGCAGATGAACCGCTGACCATCTTTAATATCGATACCTTCAGACCAGGATTCACCCTGCCGGCCATTGCCCATGAGAGCGACGGTTATCTTGAGGTTTTTCATGGTGAAGGGAGTAATTGGTCTTACGCGAAAGCCGCTGACGCCAACAGTACCCAGGTTGTGGCGACAGCGGAAAAACAGCCCATATCCAATCTGTGCAGCACAGGACTTTACCATTTTCGGCGCTGTGCCGATTTCTGTCATGCCTTTGAAACGGAAGTCGCCCGCCCACAAAGTGAATGGCAAAAACAAGAGCTTTACATTGCCCCGCTATACAACCACCTCATTGGGGCAGGCAAAGCCATTCATTACCATCTCATTAGCGCTGATGACGTGATTTTTTGCGGTGTACCGGCTGAGTATCAAGCCTTACTGGCCAAGGATGATAACTGACCGCCAGCCAAAACATAATGCCATCAAACCGTGGCAATACTTATGTGACAATCCAACATGTGTATTAAATTCAAAGATATTACCGTTGTGGTACAAGGCCCGGTACAGGCATATCAAGGTCGAAGCCAAGCGGAGGGGATCACCCACCAGTGCCTTGAGAGCATCCGCACACACCTGCCGGGAGCCCGCATTATCCTCTCCACCTGGGAGGGGCAAGACTGTAGTGGGCTAACGCCAGATCTGTTGCTGCTCAATCAAGACCCCGGCGGCACCGTTGTGGCTTTTGATGCCGCAGGCAAGCCTCAAAAACTCAACTTCAATCGGCAAATCATCTCATCCAGCGAGGGGTTAAAACAGGTAAAAACCCGGTATGCCGTAAAACTACGTTCAGATAACTTTTTGACAGGCAACGGCTTTGTAAAAGCACTCTCTCAATTTCCGGCCAGAAATGCGCAAGACCGCATATTTCTGGAGCCGGTAGTGGTGAATACCAGTTATTTTCGTTGTTATGCCGAAGGCCAACGGGTTGTCATGCACCCCAGTGACTTTTTTCATTTTGGCCGCACCCAAGACCTGCTGCGTATTTGGGATCTTCCGCTGTTTAGCGACAGGGTTTACAACCCCAAACAGGCAGGTCAGGCCCAATATCACGGCGCCCCCCTTAGCTGCCCCCATGCTGAACAGATTTATTGCAGCAGATGGTTGCCACTATTAGATGAACGTTTCCCGCCACTGGTGCATCGCCACCAAAATTCACCTGAGTTACAAACCCTGTGGGAACGGTTTATGGCATCCAACCTGAGAGTGATGGAACCGGAGCAACTGGGATTGGGGCTGATTGACCGTTTTATTCCAAAACACAAGCGCCCCAATGAAATGAGCCACCTGGATTGGCTACTACTGTACCGGCGTTACTGCGACCCGAACTACCCGGTCTCAGCACTGACACAGTTCACCCACATTGGCTGGCAACGCATGCTCAAAATGCCATTGCGCCGCCTAAAGTTCCGTTTGGCGCCAAATCATAAATAAGCCATCTGGTACTTAAACTGTCTGCGCTGCCGCTTTTTGCCGGTACAGTGCCAGGCGTTCGCTATCAGATAAAAAAGCCATGGCCACACCGTTACGCTGAATCTGGGATAGCTGGGTGTCAGTCAAGCCCATTTGGGTTTGGGCCACCTGATATTCATGCTGGATATCAATACCACTCACCCCCGGATCGTCCGTATTCAAGCCAACACACACGCCATATTCCAGAAAAGTGCTTAACGGATGGGTTTGATAAGATGCCACGGTTGAGGTCTGCAAATTGCTGGTAGGGCATGATTCAATGCCAATTCGGTGCGTGGCCAGGTAATCAAGCAAACGGGCATCTGACACAGCATTAACACCATGGCCAATACGGCTGGCGCCCAACTGCTCAATTGCTTGCCAGATGCTTTGTGCCCCGGCCGCTTCACCGGCGTGTACCGTCACCTGCAGTCCGGCAGCCCGGACTTGCCGAAAATGGGAGCAAAAAAGTTCACCCGGAAACCCTTGCTCATCGCCGGCCAAATCAACAGCCACCAACCCGTCCGCATAGGCCAGCAAAGCCTCCAGCTCTTGTTGGCAGGCCTCATGACCGTATGACCGAGACAGGATACCTATCAGTTTCACCCCGACCGGATACAACCGGCAGCCTGCGCGCACCCCATCCATGACCGCTTCAACAACCCCCTGCAGCGGTAAATGATGGGCTTTGGCCATATAGTAAGGACTAAACCGCAACTCCACATAATCCAGGCCAGAGGCTGCGGCATCGGCCACATTCTCCAGCGCTACCCGTTGCACCGCATCCAAATCGGCCAGTACCTCCACCATCCAATCCAGTTTCCGAAGGAAAGCCAACAAGTTGGATTCCGTTCCTTGTATCTGCACCAAGGATTGCAGCGCTTCCACCGATGTCACCGGCAGTGTAATCTCATGTTGCTGTGCCAATTGCCAAATGGTGTTGATACGCACATTACCGTCAAGATGACGGTGAAGATCCACTAACGGAATGGAGGGATCAATCATAACCAGCCTTTTATTATGGGTATTGGTAACGTGCGTCTTATTGTAACATGCGGCTATAGGCGGCTGTAAAATCAAGAAAAGTTTACTATCAGCAACATAAAGCCTTGCGTGTTGGCAACCTGACAAGAGAGTGGATATGTCTTTGACAATAAATGATCACCATAAGCAACAACCGTTCTGGCAACATGTGACCCAAGCCAGACTCCCGCTTCAGAATCATTTGTCATTGGCATACTGTTTCATCCGGCATCCCGCTTCGGACAAAGCGATTGTCATCAGCAATGGCCGGGTAGAAAGCTACCTGAAATACCAGGAAACCATCCACGATTTTTACTGCCAAGGATACAGCGTATTCGTCCTTGATCATATTGGCCAGGGATTATCCAGCCGATTGACACGAAATCCCCACAAAGGCCATATCGACAGCTTTAGCCGTTATGTGGAACACTTTGAATTCTTCATGGATAAAGTGGTAAAGCCTCAAGCCCCCACCCAGCTTTATCTGCTGGGGCATTCCATGGGGAGCGCCATCGCAACACTCTATTTGGCACGGCATCCCGCTACCTTTAATGCCGCAGTTTGCTGTGCACCCATGTATGGCATCAAGCTGCCATTACCCCGCGGTTTTATTTTGTGGTTGGCCAAAAAACTCAATGCGTTTCCCCGCTCGGCAGAACCCAATTACATTATCGGGGGCACAGATTATCAACCGGCAGCTTTTGCCAAAAACCCCCTGACCCATAGTCCAAAACGCTACCAGCAACTGCTTGAGCTCTATCAGGATTTTCCTCAAATTCAGCTGGGCTCGCCCACCTATCAATGGTTAATCGAAGGCTTGCATGCCAGTGAACAAGCCCGGCAAGCAGCCGCAGCAAATACCCAAATACCGTTGCTTATACTACAGGCAGGAAATGATCAGATTGTGGATAACCATGCTCAAACCCATGCCACATCATCCATGACACAACTGGAGGTTATCCCCGGAGCCCGGCATGAAATATTAATTGAGGATGATTGTTACCGGGAAATCGCCATGAATAAAATCTTGGCATTTTTTGCACAACATACCCGTGTACCGGCATGACCACATCATGGACATACCTTCCAGGGAAAATTGATGAATTTCAGATGCAAAAAAGCCTCAGTGTTAACTGAGGCTTTTCTGTTTTTAATTGGCGCCTGGCGATGACCTACTCTCACATGGGGAGACCCCACACTACCATCGGCGCGATTGTGTTTCACTTCTGAGTTCGGGATGGGATCAGGTGGGACCACAATGCTATTGTCACCAGGCAAA
>NZ_JBKOUD010000021.1:0-45194 GCF_046765975.1 Shewanella mytili
TGTCTAAAGCTAAATTTGAACGTAGTAAACCCCACGTAAACGTGGGTACCATTGGCCACGTGGACCATGGTAAAACCACTCTGACTGCAGCTATCACAAACGTGTTGGCCAAAACTTACGGCGGTGAAGCAAAAGACTTTGCGTCAATCGACAACGCACCGGAAGAGCGTGAACGTGGTATTACCATCAACACCTCTCACGTAGAGTACGACACGCCAACTCGCCACTACGCCCACGTAGACTGCCCAGGGCACGCTGACTATGTTAAAAACATGATCACCGGTGCTGCGCAGATGGACGGCGCCATCCTGGTAGTAGCCGCTACCGACGGCCCAATGCCACAGACTCGTGAACACATCCTGCTGTCACGTCAGGTAGGCGTACCTTACATCATCGTATTCATGAACAAATGTGACATGGTAGATGATGAAGAGCTGCTGGAACTGGTAGAAATGGAAGTGCGTGAACTGCTGTCAGAATACGACTTCCCAGGCGATGACCTGCCAGTAATCCAGGGTTCAGCCCTGAAAGCGCTGGAAGGTGAACCAGAGTGGGAAGCGAAGATCGTTGAACTGGCCGAAGCGCTGGATTCATACATCCCAGAACCCGTACGTGACATCGACCATCCATTCCTGCTGCCAATCGAAGACGTATTCTCAATCTCCGGTCGTGGTACAGTAGTAACAGGTCGTGTAGAACGCGGTATCATCCGTGTAGGTGACGAAGTGGAAATCGTGGGTATCCACGACACCACCAAGACCACCTGTACAGGTGTTGAAATGTTCCGCAAGCTGCTTGACGAAGGTCGTGCAGGCGAAAACGTGGGTGTACTGCTGCGTGGTACCAAACGTGACGAAGTTGAACGTGGTCAGGTACTGGCAAAACCAGGCACCATCACTCCACACACCAAGTTCGAATCAGAAGTATACGTCCTGAGCAAAGATGAAGGTGGTCGTCACACTCCATTCTTCAAAGGCTACCGTCCACAGTTCTACTTCCGTACAACTGACGTAACCGGTACCATCGAACTGCCAGAAGGCGTAGAAATGGTAATGCCAGGCGACAACATCAAGATGGTAGTAAGCTTGATCTGCCCAATCGCGATGGATGAAGGTCTGCGTTTTGCGATCCGTGAAGGTGGCCGCACAGTAGGCGCCGGCGTGGTAGCGAAAATCATCGCCTAATCAGCGAAAGATTGATGAAAAAGGAAGCTTCGGCTTCCTTTTTTGTTTTGTTGCCCCCCATGGATTTTGCAAGATGCAAGCCCCAGCGCCTTGATCGGATAAGGGATAAAGCATACAATCTATGGCCGATTTTTTGAGCCTAAAAAGGCGGTTCTCAGATGATGATCTTGAGGGCCTAACAGGGCTTAGTGAATTCTGACAGGCCCTTCTGCTCGGGTCGCAATGAGTAACGGAATGAACCGATGACAACAAATACCGAAAACCAGGGTAACTCTCTGGATATTCTTAAGTGGGTGATCACTATTGTGCTGCTGGCAGTTGCCATTGTCGGCAACCACTATTACAGCGATGCCAGCGTAGTGGTAAGAGCTCTCGGCGTGATCGTGCTGTTTGCCATTGCCGGCTTTGTAGCATTGCAAACAATTAAGGGTAAGCAGGCACTGGCGTTTGCCAAAGAATCCCAAATCGAAGTCCGTAAAGTGGTGTGGCCATCCCGTCAGGAAGCGCTGAATACTACCTTTATCGTACTGGTAGCAACTGGGGTGTTAGCCATTATCCTGTGGGGCCTGGATGCGGCTCTACTAAAAATTGTCAACCTTATTACTGGCATATAGGCTTTCTCATGACAGAAGCGAATGAAGCTAAAAAAAGGTGGTATGTCGTTCAGGCTTTTTCTGGTTATGAAGGCCGGGTCTGCAAGTCTCTGATCGAATATATCAAGATGCATGGCATGGAAAAGTACTTCGGTGAAGTACTGGTGCCTACCGAAGAAGTGGTGGAAATGCGTGGCGGCCAGCGTCGCAAAAGCGAACGCAAGTTCTTCCCGGGTTATGTGTTAGTGCAAATGGAAATGAACGATGAATCCTGGCACTTGGTAAAAAGCATTCCCCGGGTAATGGGCTTTATTGGTGGTACATCCGATCGCCCAGCTCCCATCTCCGACAAAGAGGCTGACGCCATTCTGCGTCGCTTGCAGGAAACTACCGATTCTCCGACCCATCGCGTCATGTACGAGCCCGGTGAAGTGGTTCGCGTGATTGATGGGCCGTTTGCCGACTTCAACGGCACCGTTGAAGAAGTGGATTATGACAAGAGCCGCGTAAAAGTCTCTGTGATGATCTTCGGCCGTTCCACTCCGGTGGAACTTGATTTTAATCAGGTTGAGAAAAGCTGATTAAATTTACAACAAAATCCGTTTGGCAACGGGTGTGGATTTTTATATAATCCGCACCCGTTGTTTTCGGGGAGCCTGCGCATGTCGCTCGGGCGTTTGAACCCACACTGAGGAAATTCAGATGGCTAAGAAAATTGAAGCTTATATTAAGCTCCAGGTAGCAGCCGGTGCTGCCAACCCTTCACCACCAGTTGGTCCAGCTTTGGGTCAGAAAGGTGTGAATATCATGGAATTCTGTAAGGCATTTAACGCTCGTACTGAAAAGTTCGAAAAAGGCATGCCGATTCCAGTGATCATCACTGTCTACAATGACCGTTCATTCACTTTCGAAACCAAGACTCCTCCAGCTTCTTTCTTGCTGAAGAAAGCTGCTGGCCTGAAATCAGGTTCAGGTCGTCCTAATACTCAGAAAGTGGGTACTATCAAGCGCGCTCAGGTTCAGGAAATTGCTGAAACTAAAGCTGCCGATATGACTGGTGCTGACATTGAAGCGATGACTCGCTCAATCGAAGGTACTGCTCGTTCCATGGGTTTGGTAGTAGAGGACTAATACAATGGCAAAGTTGACTAAGCGCATGCGCGTTATCCGCGAAAAAGTGGAAGCTACCAAAGCATACGAAATCAATGAAGCACTGGCACTGCTGCAAGAGCTGGCCACTGCCAAATTCGTTGAAAGTGTGGACGTTGCCGTAAACTTGGGCGTTGATCCTCGTAAATCAGACCAGAACGTACGTGGTGCTATCGTACTGCCTCACGGTACTGGTCGTGACGTTCGCGTTGCTGTATTTACCCAGGGTGCTAACGTTGAAGCCGCCAAAGCTGCCGGTGCTGAACTGGTAGGCATGGAAGAGCTGGCTGCCCAGGTAAAAGCAGGTGAAATGAACTTCGACGTGGTTATCGCTTCTCCAGATGCGATGCGCGTAGTAGGTCAGTTAGGTCAGATCCTGGGCCCCCGCGGCCTGATGCCTAACCCTAAAACCGGTACAGTGACGCCTAACGTTGCTGAAGCGGTTAAGAACGCCAAAGCCGGTCAGGTTCGCTATCGTAACGATAAGAACGGTATTATCCATACCACTATCGGTAAAGCTGACTTTGAACCTGTGAAGCTGAAAGAAAACCTTGAAGCACTGCTGATTGCGCTGAAAAAGGCCAAGCCTGCTGCAGCCAAAGGCGTGTTCATCAAGAAAATCACCGTATCTACCACCATGGGTGCGGGTGTGGCTGTTGACCAGAACACTCTGGATACAACTACCGCTGCTTAATTTTACAAAATGCGTGCATTAGCCTATAATGCGCGCACTTTGTGGGTTGGAACCCGGTTTTCCGGGTTTCCGTCCAAGACCGCAGGTGTCTCTTAGGTAATTGAGAAACTTAATTTCCTGCGTAGACGGTGTCAGGCCCCAGATAGATTTGTTCTGCTGGATTATCTGCACCGTAAGTCACTGAATGGGAAACTGTTCAGTAAGGTAAATACTGGGGAATTTCCCCGGGTAGAATCCAGGAGTAAAGCCCAATGGCATTAAGACTCGAAGACAAAAAAGCGATTGTTGCTGAAGTCAACGAAGCTGCCAAAGGTGCACTGTCTGCAGTTGTCGCGGATTCTCGCGGTGTGACTGTAGGCGCCATGACTGCTTTGCGTAAAGCTGCTCGTGACAACGGTGTGTTTTTGCGTGTTGTACGTAACACTCTGGCTCGTCGCGCTGTAGAAGGTACCTCTTTTGAGTGCCTTGGCGAAGTATTCACTGGCCCAACTTTGATTGCTTTCTCTAACGAGCACCCAGGTGCTGCCGCTCGTCTGTTAAAAGACTTCGCGAAAGAGCAAGCATTATTTGAAGTGAAGGGTGCAGCTTTTGAAGGGGAATTCATCCCCGCAGCTGACATTGATCGTTTGGCAAAACTGCCGACTTACGAAGAAGCACTGGCTCAGTTGATGATGACTCTGAAAGAAGCATCTGCTGGCAAGTTTGTTCGTACCCTGGCCGCGCTGCGCGATCAAAAACAAGAAGCGGCCTAATTACAGGTTTGCTGCTTAAACGAATTGAATTCAGAACAATAGGAAATATTTCTTATGTCTATCACTAAAGACCAAATCCTTGAAGCCTTTGCAGAAATGTCTGTAATGGAAGTTGTTGAACTGATCGAAGCAATGGAAGAAAAGTTCGGCGTTTCTGCCGCTGCTGCCGTTGTTGCCGGTGGTGCCGGTGAAGGCGCTGCTGCTGCTGAAGAAAAGACCGAGTTCGACGTGGTTATGACTTCTCACGGCGACAACAAAGTAGCCGTAATTAAGGCTGTTCGTGGCGCAACTGGTCTGGGTCTGAAAGAAGCCAAAGCAATGGCTGAATCTGCACCTGTAGCAGTTAAAGAAGCTATCTCTAAAGAAGAAGCTGAAGCTCTGAAAGCTGATCTTGAAGCAGCTGGCGCTACTGTAGAGATCAAGTAAGTTAACTGAACTTACTACCATTCGGGTGTAATGCCCGGATGTAGGCTGGCGGTTTTTTGACCGTCGGCCTTTTTTGCGCTGTAGGCGCCGATGATTTTTTCACCGTGAAATCATTCGTAAAATGCAGTTCCTAGCAGTGATTATTGGTTAGGTTCTTGTAGCAATCGGTGATGGGCAAACGTGCTGGATTAACCTCAGAGTTGGTTCAGTCTTGGTCACATCTCGCAAACAGAGGAAACCCATGGTTTACTCCTATTCTGAAAAGAAGCGTATTCGCAAAAACTTCGGTAAGCGTCCTCAGGTACTGGACATCCCTTACTTGTTGGCGATTCAGTTAGATTCATTCAAGAAGTTCACCGATCAAGATCCCACCGGTGAGCGTGGCTTAGAAGCCGCTTTCCGCAGCGTTTTCCCGATTAAGAGCTTTTCTGGTAATTCCGAACTGCAGTATGTCAGCTACAAGCTGGGCGAACCTGTATTCGATGTAAAAGAATGTCAAATCCGCGGTGTTACCTTCTCCGCCCCGTTGCGCGTTAAATTGCGCCTGGTGCTGTTTGATCGTGAAGCCGCCGCCGGTACTGTTAAAGACATTAAAGAACAAGAAGTCTACATGGGGGATATCCCCCTGATGACTGAAAACGGTACCTTTGTGATCAATGGTACCGAACGTGTGATTGTATCCCAGTTGCACCGTAGCCCAGGCGTGTTCTTCGACCACGACCGCGGCAAGACCCACTCTTCCGGTAAAGTGCTGTATAACGCGCGTATCATTCCTTACCGTGGCTCATGGCTGGATTTCGAGTTTGATCCGAAAGATGCGCTGTTTGTCCGTATTGACCGTCGCCGCAAGCTGCCTGCCACCATTTTGCTGCGCGCATTGGACATGTCTACCCAGGAAGTTCTGGATACCTTCTTTGATCGCGTGGATTTCAGCATCAAGCACGATGCGCTGGAAATGAAACTGGTACCGGAACGCCTGCGTGGCGAAACCGCCAGTTACGACATCAAGGATTCTGCCGGCAACCTGTTGGTGGAAAAGGGTCGTCGTATCACTGCCCGCCACATCAAACAGCTGGAAAAAACCAATACCACCGAACTGGAAGTCCCGGTTGATTACATTGTGGGCAAATTGGCCGCACAAGATTACATCGACCCGGATACTGGCGAAGTATTGCTGGCTGCCAACGATGAACTGACACTGGAAGCCCTGGCCAACCTGTCTCAGGCCGGCATCAAGGACATCAGCACTCTGTACGTGAACGAGCTGGATCACGGTGCATACATGTCAGATACCCTGCGCATTGACTCCACCACCAACCGGATGGAAGCGCTGGTCGAAATCTATCGCATGATGCGTCCTGGCGAGCCACCAACCAAGGATGCGGCAGAAGCCCTGTTCCAGAACCTGTTCTTCAGTGAAGAACGTTATGACCTGTCCAAAGTGGGTCGTATGAAGTTCAACCGTCGTCTGGATATCGACGAGAACGAAGGCTCCGGCATTCTGAGCAAGGGTGACATCGTTGCGGTCATGAAAAAAATCATTGAAATCCGTAACGGTTTTGATGATGTGGATGACATTGACCACTTGGGCAACCGTCGTATCCGCAGCGTGGGCGAAATGGCTGAAAACCAGTTCCGTGTAGGTCTGGTGCGGGTTGAGCGCGCAGTGCGTGAACGTCTGTCTTTGGGCGATTTGAACGAACTGATGCCACAGGATCTGATCAACGCCAAGCCTATCTCTGCTGCCGTGAAAGAATTTTTCGGTTCTTCACAGCTGTCACAGTTTATGGATCAGAACAACCCGTTGTCTGAAGTTACCCATAAACGCCGTATTTCAGCCCTTGGCCCCGGTGGTTTGACCCGTGAACGTGCCGGCTTTGAAGTACGTGACGTACACCCAACCCACTATGGTCGTTTGTGCCCGATTGAGACCCCTGAAGGTCCAAACATCGGTCTGATCAACTCATTGTCCACCTTTGCCCGTACCAACGCTTACGGTTTCCTGGAAACCCCATACCGTAAAGTGGTGGATGGCGTGGTAACCGACGAAGTGGAATACCTGTCCGCCATTGAAGAAGGTCGTTATGTGGTTGCGCAGGCAAACATCGACCTGGATGAAGATGGCCGCATTCTGAACGAGCAGGTGGCTTGCCGTCATAAAGGCGAATCCACCTTCATGCGCGTGTCAGATATCCAGTATATGGACGTATCGCCACAGCAGATCATCTCTGTTGCTGCATCCTTGATCCCATTCTTGGAACACGATGACGCGAACCGTGCCTTGATGGGTGCGAACATGCAGCGTCAGGCCGTGCCTACATTGCTGTCTGAAAAACCACTGGTAGGTACCGGTATTGAACGTACCCTGGCCGTGGACTCCGGTGTGGTTGTTGCCGCCAAGCGTGGTGGTGTGGTGGATTACGTTGATGCCAGCCGCATCGTGATTAAAGTGAATGAAGAAGAGCTGCTTCCTGGGGAAGCGGGCATCGACATTTACAACCTGACCAAATATACCCGCTCCAACCAGAACACCTGCATCAACCAACGCCCATGCTGCCATTTGGGTGAACCGGTGACCCGTGGTGATGTACTGGCTGACGGTCCGTCAACCGACTTGGGTGAACTGGCACTGGGCCAGAACATGCGCGTCGCGTTCATGACCTGGAACGGTTACAACTATGAAGACTCCATCCTGATCTCTGAACGTGTGGCACAGCAAGACCGCTTTACCACCATTCACATTCAGGAACTGTCCTGTATTGCCCGTGATACCAAACTGGGCAGCGAAGAAATCACCGCCGACATTCCAAACGTAGGCGAATCCGCACTCTCCAAACTGGATGAGTCCGGTATCGTTTACATTGGTGCTGAAGTCAAAGGCGGCGACATTCTGGTGGGTAAAGTGACACCTAAGGGTGAAACCCAGCTGACGCCGGAAGAAAAACTGCTGCGGGCGATTTTCGGTGAAAAAGCCTCTGACGTGAAAGACAGCTCACTGCGTGTGCCCAATTCCGTTAAAGGGACCGTCATCGACGTGCAGGTGTTCACCCGTGATGGGGTCGAAAAAGACAAACGTGCTATCGAAATCGAAGAAATGCACATTGCTCAGGCCCGCAAGGACCTGACCGAAGAGTTCAAGATCCTTGAAGAAGGCGTATTGAGCCGTGCCTACAACCTGTTGCTGAATGCCGGCGTCAGCGAAGCCAAATTGGCCGAACTGCCACGCAAGGATTTGCTGGTACAGGTGATTGATGACGAAGCCAAGCAAACCGAGCTGGAACAGCTGGCTGAACAGCACGAAGCCCTGAAAGCCGACTTCGACAAGAAATTCGAAATCAAACGCCGCAAAATCACCCAGGGTGATGATTTGGCGCCGGGCGTACTGAAAATCGTCAAGGTTTACCTGGCGGTTAAACGTACCATCCAGCCTGGTGACAAAATGGCGGGTCGTCACGGTAACAAGGGTGTGGTCTCCAAGATCTGTCCTATCGAAGATATGCCATACGACGAACATGGCGTGCCCATGGACATCGTACTGAACCCACTGGGCGTACCTTCACGTATGAACATCGGTCAGGTACTGGAAGTGCACTTGGGTGCTGCTGCCAAGGGTATTGGTAACCGCATCAATACCATGTTGGAAGAACAGCGCGAAGTGGCAGAGCTGCGCGATTACATCAAGAAGGTTTACGCCTTGGGTGACGGTATCCAGCAGAAAGTGGATATCGACTCCTTTAGCGATGATGAAGTGATGCGTCTGGCCAGCCACCTGAAGCTGGGTCTGCCAACTGCCACACCTGCATTTGACGGCGCTGAAGAACGGGAAATCAAAGACATGCTGGAGCTGGCAGGCTTGCCAACTTCCGGTCAGAGAACCCTGTTTGATGGTCTTACTGGTAACGCATTCGAACGTCCGGTAACCGTGGGCTACATGTACATGCTGAAATTGAACCACTTGGTAGACGATAAAATGCATGCGCGTTCTACCGGTTCTTACAGCCTGGTTACCCAGCAGCCGCTGGGGGGTAAAGCCCAGTTCGGTGGTCAGCGTTTCGGTGAGATGGAAGTGTGGGCCCTGGAAGCGTATGGCGCTGCTTATACGCTGCAGGAAATGCTCACAGTGAAGTCTGATGACGTCAACGGTCGTACCCAGATGTACAAGAACATCGTTGATGGCAACCACCAGATGCAACCAGGCATGCCTGAATCCTTCAACGTATTGCTGAAGGAGATCCGTTCTCTCGGTATCAATATCGAGCTGGATCAAGAGTAAGGCGCAGTACGACTGTGTTTGGCTAGAAATTGGTGCCCCGCAGCATCGCGGGGTACCCGGTTTAACTCCTTCAGGAGAGAAACGTGAAAGACTTATTAAAGTTTCTGAAACAGCAAAGTAAGACCGAAGAGTTCGAAGGCATCAAGATTGGCCTCGCATCGCCTGACTTGATCCGTTCCTGGTCGTATGGCGAAGTGAAAAAGCCAGAAACTATCAACTACCGCACCTTTAAGCCTGAGCGTGAAGGTCTGTTCTGTGCCCGTATTTTTGGCCCGGTAAAAGATTACGAATGTTTGTGTGGTAAATACAAACGTTTGAAGCATCGCGGTGTGATCTGTGAAAAATGTGGCGTGGAAGTCACCCAGACCAAAGTGCGTCGTGAACGTATGGGTCATATTGAACTGGCTTCCCCTGTTGCCCACATCTGGTTCCTCAAGTCCCTGCCAAGCCGTATCGGCTTGATGCTGGACATGACCCTGCGCGACATCGAACGGGTTCTGTATTTTGAATCTTTCGTCGTGATTGAGCCTGGCATGACCAGCCTTGAGCGCGGTCAGATGCTGACCGAAGAAAACTACCTGGATGCCCTGGAAGAATACGGTGACGAATTCGAAGCCAAGATGGGTGCCGAAGCGGTATTGGAACTGCTGAAAGCCATCGATCTTGAAAAAGAAATCGGCGAAATGCGTGAAGAGCTGCCATCCATCAATTCAGAAACCCGTCGCAAGAAAGTGACCAAGCGTCTGAAACTGATGGAAGCCTTCTACACTTCCGGCAACAAGCCGGAGTGGATGATCCTGAAAGTACTGCCTGTGTTGCCACCGGATCTGCGTCCATTGGTACCACTGGACGGTGGCCGTTTTGCCACCTCGGATTTGAACGACTTGTACCGCCGGGTGATCAACCGTAACAACCGTCTGAAACGTCTGTTGGATCTGGCAGCGCCGGATATCATCGTCCGCAACGAAAAACGCATGCTGCAGGAATCTGTGGATGCGCTGCTGGATAACGGCCGTCGTGGCCGTGCCATTACCGGCTCCAACAAGCGCCCGCTGAAATCCCTGGCTGACATGATCAAGGGTAAGCAGGGCCGTTTCCGTCAGAACCTGCTGGGTAAACGTGTGGACTACTCCGGCCGTTCAGTTATTACTGTGGGCCCAACCCTGCGTTTGCACCAGTGCGGTCTGCCAAAGAAAATGGCACTGGAACTGTTCAAGCCTTTCATCTATGGCAAGCTGGAAGCTCGTGGCCTGGCCACCACCATCAAAGCTGCCAAGAAGATGGTAGAGCGTGAAGTACCGGAAGTATGGGACGTACTGGATGAAGTTATCCGTGAACATCCGGTCATGCTCAACCGTGCACCAACACTGCACCGCTTGGGTATCCAGGCGTTTGAACCCGTACTGATTGAAGGTAAGGCAATCCGCCTGCACCCGCTGGTATGTACCGCATTCAACGCCGACTTCGACGGTGACCAGATGGCGGTACACGTACCGCTGACACTGGAAGCCCAGCTGGAAGCCCGCGCGCTGATGATGTCTACCAACAACATCCTGTCGCCTGCCAACGGTGAACCCATTATCGTACCTTCACAGGACGTGGTATTGGGCCTTTACTACATGAGCCGTGAGCGCGTGAATGGCCGCGGTGAAGGGATGGCGTTCCGTGATGTGGCTGAAGCGGAAAAAGCTTACCGCACCGGTGTGGCTGAACTGCATGCCCGGGTGAAAGTGCGCATTACCGAAACCCTGATTGATGAAAACGGTGAGAAAAAGCCTGTACGCCGCATTGTGGATACCACTGTGGGCCGCTCCTTGCTGTCAACCATCCTGCCAGCAGGGCTGCCATTTGAAGTGGTTAACCAGAACATGGGTAAAAAGCAGATCGCCAAGCTGCTGAACCTGTGTTATCGCCGTCTGGGCCTGAAAGATACCGTTATCTTTGCTGACCAGCTGATGTATACCGGTTACCGTTACGCGACCATTTCCGGTTCTTCCGTGGGCATCAACGACATGCAGATCCCACATGAAAAAGCCAAGCTGGTTGCCGATGCCGAAGCTGAAGTGCTGGAAATCCAGGAGCAGTTCCAGTCTGGTCTGGTGACTGCCGGTGAACGTTACAACAAGGTCATCGACATCTGGGCCAGCTGTAACGAAAAAGTGTCCAAAGCGATGATGAAAAACCTGTCCACCGAAACGGTTATTAACCGTAACGGCGAAGAGGAAGAACAGTCATCCTTTAACAGCATTTACATGATGGCCGACTCCGGTGCGCGTGGTAGTGCCGCCCAGATCCGTCAGTTGGCGGGTATGCGTGGCCTGATGGCCAAGCCTGATGGCTCCATCATCGAAACGCCCATCGTGGCGAACTTCCGTGAAGGTCTGAACGTACTGCAGTACTTCATCTCCACCCACGGTGCTCGTAAAGGTCTGGCGGATACCGCACTGAAAACGGCAAACTCCGGTTATCTGACCCGTCGTCTGGTTGACGTGGCACAGGATCTGGTCGTGATTGAAGACGATTGCGGCACCCACGAAGGCTTGGTCATGAAACCGCTGATTGAAGGCGGTGACGTGGTTGAACCATTGCGTGAGCGGGTACTGGGTCGTGTGGTTGCAGAAGATGTTTACTATCCGGGCACAGAAGACGTTCTGGCGCCACGTAACACCCTGCTGGACGAAGCCTGGTGTCGCAAGCTGGAAGAAGCCAGCGTGGACGAAGTGAAAGTGCGCTCCGTTATCACCTGTGATACCGACTTTGGTGTGTGTGCCCACTGTTATGGCCGTGATTTGGCCCGTGGTCATATCATCAACCAGGGTGAAGCCATCGGGGTTGTTGCTGCCCAGTCAATCGGTGAACCCGGTACACAGCTGACCATGCGTACCTTCCACATCGGTGGTGCTGCATCCAGGGCTTCTGCAGAAAACAACATCCAGACCAAAAATGCCGGTACCTTGAAACTGCACAACGCCAAACACGTTGTGAACACCGAAGGTAAACTGGTTATCGTTTCCCGTTCTTCCGAACTGGCCATCGTGGATGAGCTGGGTCGTGAGAAAGAACGCTACAAAGTGCCTTATGGTACGGTACTGGAAAAACATGAAGGTGCCGCCATTGAGCCCGGGCAGATTATTGCCAACTGGGATCCGCATACTCACCCAATCATTACCGAAGTGCAGGGTTACGTGCAGTTCGTTGACATGATTGATGGCGTGACCATTCAGCGTCAAACCGACGAACTGACCGGTCTGTCCTCCATTGTGGTGATGGATGTGGTACAGCGTCCATCCGCCGGTAAAGACATGCGTCCTGCCGTGCGTCTGGTAGACGATCATGGGCAAGAGCTGACCATTCCTGGTACCGAAGTGCCTGCACAGTACTTCCTGCCGGGTCATGCGATTGTAAGCTTGGATGACAACGCCAAAATCAACGTGGGTGACGCGCTGGCGCGTATTCCACAGGAATCATCCAAAACCCGTGACATTACCGGTGGTCTGCCACGTGTTGCCGACCTGTTCGAAGCGCGTAAGCCTAAAGAACCGGCCATTCTGGCTGAAATCACGGGTACCATCTCCTTCGGTAAGGAAACCAAAGGCAAGCGTCGTCTGGTGATCACGCCGGCCGATGGTGGTGACGCATACGAAGAGATGATCCCTAAATGGCGTAACCTGAACGTGTTCGAAGGTGAAAAAGTCGAACGCGGTGAAGTTATCGCCGACGGTCCAGAAGCGGCTCACGACATTCTGCGTCTGCGCGGCATTCGTAACGTTGCCAACTATATCGTCAACGAAGTTCAGGACGTATATCGTTTGCAAGGGGTGAAGATCAACGATAAGCATATCGAAGTCATCATCCGTCAGATGCTGCGTAAATGCATCATCACTGAGGCAGGCGATTCTGATCTGTTGGTGGGCGAACAAGCGGAAGTTTCACGGGTTAAAATCATTAACCGTGAACTGGAAGCCGAAGGCAAACGTCCAGCCAAGTTCGAACGGGAATTGTTGGGTATTACCAAAGCATCTTTGGCAACAGAATCCTTTATTTCTGCTGCATCGTTCCAGGAAACCACACGCGTGCTGACAGAAGCCGCCGTGGGTGGCAAGAAGGACGATCTGCGTGGCTTGAAGGAAAACGTCATCGTTGGTCGCTTGATCCCGGCCGGTACCGGTTACGCTTACCACAAGAGCCGAGTGCAAACAAAAGGCGATGTTGCTCAGGAAGCGCCTGGTATCAGTGCCAGCGAAGCCGAGCAAAACCTGGCCGATTTGTTGAATCTTGCAGGTTCACAGGAATAATCGAAAAAACCGAGACAAAAAGGCGCCTCAGGGCGCCTTTTTTGATGAAATGTCGTACATGGTTGGCTATTTCTTGACAGCTGAGCCCGACCTTTCTAAAATTTCGCGTCCCACTCTTGTGGGATATAGATTTTTCACACCCATACGTTGAGTTAATCAACTAAATTGGAGCTATACATGGCAACTGTAAACCAGTTGGTACGTAAGCCTCGCGCACCCAAAGTCGAAAAGACTGCGGTACCCGCGCTGAATGCGTGCCCACAAAAACGTGGTGTTTGTACCCGTGTGTACACCACTACACCAAAAAAACCAAACTCTGCACTGCGTAAAGTCGCACGTGTGCGTTTGACCAACGGTTTTGAAGTGACTTCATATATCGGCGGCGAAGGCCACAACCTGCAGGAACACAGCGTAATTCTGATCCGTGGTGGTCGTGTTAAAGACTTGCCTGGTGTGCGTTACCACACTGTACGTGGCGCTCTGGACTGTGCTGGTATCAGCGCTCGTCGTCAGGGTCGTTCTAAGTACGGAGCCAAGCGTCCTAAGTCTTAATGGTATTCCGTTAAGTAAGGCCAAGCTTTTTTAATCATTTTATGGTTTTGGAAAAACCTGAAGCATACGGAGTCATATCATGCCAAGACGTCGCGTAGTCGGTCAGCGTAAAATTCTGCCCGATCCAAAATTCAATAGTGAGTTGCTGGCGAAGTTCATCAACGTCATTATGCAAGACGGCAAAAAATCAACTGCCGAAAAAATTATCTACAAAGCACTGGATGTAATCGCTGAGAAAAAAGGCGAAGACCATCTGGTACTTCTGGAAGCAGCCCTGGATAACGTCCGCCCAGCCGTCGAAGTTAAATCTCGTCGTGTAGGTGGTTCTACTTACCAGGTACCATGTGAAGTTCGCCCAGTACGTCGTAACGCACTGGCGATGCGCTGGTTGGTTGAAGCTGCACGTAAGCGTGGTGAAAAATCTATGGCTCTGCGTCTGGCCGGTGAAATGCTGGACGCATCCGAAAACAAAGGTGCTGCCGTTAAGAAGCGCGAAGACGTGCATCGCATGGCAGAAGCCAACAAAGCCTTTGCTCATTACCGTTGGTAATATCGTGCGCGGAATTTTGTTCCGCGCATTCTCTGGCAACACCGGGACTCCGGTTCCGGTAGAGAGGGTATAATCGTGGCTCGTACAACTCCTATTGAGCGTTATCGCAACATCGGTATTTGTGCTCACGTTGATGCTGGCAAAACAACCACAACTGAACGCATTCTGTTCTACACCGGTCTGTCACACAAGATTGGCGAAGTGCATGATGGCGCAGCGACGACTGACTGGATGGTCCAGGAACAGGAACGCGGCATCACCATTACTTCGGCGGCAGTGACCACTTTCTGGCGTGGTATGGATGCTCAGTTTGATATGCATCGCGTCAATATCATTGATACCCCAGGTCACGTTGATTTTACCATTGAAGTAGAGCGTTCGTTGCGCGTGCTGGATGGCGCTGTCGTGGTATTTTGTGGAGCTTCTGGTGTGGAGCCCCAGTCTGAAACCGTATGGCGTCAGGCAGATAAATATCACGTTCCCCGTCTGGTATTTGTCAACAAGATGGACCGTGCAGGGGCGGATTTTGACCGCGTGGTCAAACAGATCCGTACCCGTCTCGGCGCTACCTGTGTCCCAATTCAGCTGAATATCGGTGCTGAAGAGAACTTCTCCGGGGTGATTGACCTTATCAAAATGAAGGCCATCAACTGGAATGAAGCGGATCAGGGGATGACTTATACCCATGAAGACATCCCGGAAAACCTGCTGGCCAAAGCCACCGAGATGCGTGAGTATCTGTTGGAAAGTGCTGCAGAAGCTTCCGAAGAGCTGATGGACAAATATCTCGAAGAGGGCGACCTCTCCGAAGCAGAGATCAAACAAGCGTTGCGCCAGCGCACTATCAACAATGAGATTGTACTGGCAACCTGCGGTAGTGCCTTTAAAAACAAAGGCGTACAGGCAGTGCTTGATGCTGTTATTGAATACTTGCCTGCACCTAATGATGTACCTCCCATTAAAGGGCTTGATGAGCATGACAACGAGGTAGAGCGTGTTTCCGATGACAAGGCCCCCTTTGCGGCATTGGCATTCAAAATCGCGACCGACCCCTTTGTTGGCACTCTGACCTTTATTCGCGTGTACTCCGGGGTGCTGGAATCCGGCGCAGCCGTTTATAACAGTGTCAAGGAAAAACGCGAACGCATTGGCCGTATCGTGCAGATGCATGCCAATGATCGTAAAGAGATCAAAGAGGTTCGTGCCGGTGATATTGCGGCGGCTATCGGCCTGAAAGAAGTGACCACTGGAGACACACTCTGTGATCCGGATCATAAAGTGATTCTGGAACGCATGGAGTTTCCCGATCCAGTTATTACTATCGCTGTCGAACCCCGTTCGAAAGCTGACCAGGAAAAAATGGGCATTGCCTTGCAAAAGCTGGCAATGGAAGACCCATCATTCCGGGTTGAAACCGATGAAGAGTCAGGTCAGACTCTGATCTCAGGGATGGGTGAATTGCACCTGGACATTATCATTGACCGTATGCGCCGTGAGTTCAGCGTTGAATGTAACGTGGGTAAACCTCAGGTAGCTTACCGTGAAACCATCCGCCAAGCGGTGGAAGTGGAAGGTAAGTTTGTACGTCAATCGGGTGGCCGTGGACAGTTTGGTCATGTCTGGTTGAAACTGGAACCTATTGAAGAAGGTGCCGGTTATCAATTTGTCAATGCAATCGTTGGTGGTGTGGTTCCCAAGGAATACATCCCGGCCGTTGACAAAGGTATCCAGGAACAGATGAAAAATGGCGTTCTGGCCGGATTTCCTGTTTTGGATGTGAAAGTCACGCTGTTCGATGGTTCGTACCATGAAGTGGACTCGAACGAAATGGCGTTCAAGGTTGCAGGTTCTATGGGCTTCAAGAAGGGCGCGCTACTGGCAAACCCTGTGTTGCTCGAGCCTTGCATGAAGGTTGAAGTCACTACACCAGAAGATTACATGGGTGATGTGGTTGGCGATCTTAACCGCCGTCGAGGCCTGATAGAAGGCATGGACGATGGGGTTGCCGGCATTAAACTGATCCGTGCTGTAGTGCCATTGGCTGAAATGTTTGGTTATGCAACAGATTTGCGTTCGGCCACGCAAGGGCGCGCTTCCTACTCCATGGAGTTCCTGAAGTATGCTGAAGCGCCGCAAAATGTTGCTAAGGCAGTTATCGAAGCTCGTACCTGATTTAGGAACGGCATAACTGTTATTTTGATTGATTGCGTCAGGCCGCGCCTGACACATTTGAAACAAAGGAATATATCGTGTCTAAAGCTAAATTTGAACGTAGTAAACCCCACGTAAACGTGGGTACCATTGGCCACGTGGACCATGGTAAAACCACTCTGACTGCAGCTATCACAAACGTGTTGGCCAAAACTTACGGCGGTGAAGCAAAAGACTTTGCGTCAATCGACAACGCACCGGAAGAGCGTGAACGTGGTATTACCATCAACACCTCTCACGTAGAGTACGACACGCCAACTCGCCACTACGCCCACGTAGACTGCCCAGGGCACGCTGACTATGTTAAAAACATGATCACCGGTGCTGCGCAGATGGACGGCGCCATCCTGGTAGTAGCCGCTACCGACGGCCCAATGCCACAGACTCGTGAACACATCCTGCTGTCACGTCAGGTAGGCGTACCTTACATCATCGTATTCATGAACAAATGTGACATGGTAGATGATGAAGAGCTGCTGGAACTGGTAGAAATGGAAGTGCGTGAACTGCTGTCAGAATACGACTTCCCAGGCGATGACCTGCCAGTAATCCAGGGTTCAGCCCTGAAAGCGCTGGAAGGTGAACCAGAGTGGGAAGCGAAGATCGTTGAACTGGCCGAAGCGCTGGATTCATACATCCCAGAACCCGTACGTGACATCGACCATCCATTCCTGCTGCCAATCGAAGACGTATTCTCAATCTCCGGTCGTGGTACAGTAGTAACAGGTCGTGTAGAACGCGGTATCATCCGTGTAGGTGACGAAGTGGAAATCGTGGGTATCCACGACACCACCAAGACCACCTGTACAGGTGTTGAAATGTTCCGCAAGCTGCTTGACGAAGGTCGTGCAGGCGAAAACGTGGGTGTACTGCTGCGTGGTACCAAACGTGACGAAGTTGAACGTGGTCAGGTACTGGCAAAACCAGGCACCATCACTCCACACACCAAGTTCGAATCAGAAGTATACGTCCTGAGCAAAGATGAAGGTGGTCGTCACACTCCATTCTTCAAAGGCTACCGTCCACAGTTCTACTTCCGTACAACTGACGTAACCGGTACCATCGAACTGCCAGAAGGCGTAGAAATGGTAATGCCAGGCGACAACATCAAGATGGTAGTAAGCTTGATCTGCCCAATCGCGATGGATGAAGGTCTGCGTTTTGCGATCCGTGAAGGTGGCCGCACAGTAGGCGCCGGCGTGGTAGCGAAAATCATCGCCTAATCAGCGAAAGATTGATGAAAAAGGAAGCTTCGGCTTCCTTTTTTGTTTTCAATGCTAATGCCGCTCAGCCTTTAATTCTCCCTTCCAGTTTTAAATACATTACTCCTGTAAATCAATTCGTTATCGCTATTGTTGCCAAATGGGCGCGCCTGCCCAGTCTCCGTAGTGAATAAATACTGGCTATCTGCAAAAATATCGGTATACTACAGCGCAATTTTTGACAGAAAAGTCTGTCGATTACTTCGCCAACGGCCTTGAAATCCCGCTGTGGATGAGTATAATGGCCGCTCGCTTAATTGCTTAGGCGTTAAGTAGTTTGGTCTGTTGACCTTAAATTACTCAAAAAAACGACTCCGATTGGGAGTCGAACGGTTAAATCATCTCGCTCTGTCTTTCCCTAAGAGGAAATGGCTAGAGGGTGATTTTTTATGTGTCCATTTTAGGAGCTCTGGTCAATGCAGAACCAAAGAATCCGTATCCGCTTAAAAGGGTTTGATCATCGTTTGATCGATCAGTCCACTGCGGAAATCGTTGAAACTGCTAAACGTACTGGCGCCCAGGTACGTGGTCCTATTCCACTGCCAACGCGCAAAGAGCGTTATACCGTTTTGATCTCTCCGCACGTTAATAAAGATGCTCGTGACCAATACGAAATCCGTACTCACAAGCGTTTGGTTGATATCGTTGAGCCTACTGATAAGACCGTCGACGCACTGATGCGTCTGGATCTGGCCGCCGGTGTCGACGTTCAGATTAGCTTGGGTTAATTGAGATCCTTAGAAGAGGTTTGAGAGATGGCTATCGGTCTTATTGGTCGTAAAGTGGGTATGACCCGCATCTTCACCGAAGATGGCGTGTCTATCCCTGTTACTGTAATTGAAGTGGAAGCCAACCGCGTTACCCAGGTAAAAACCCTGGAAAACGATGGTTACCGCGCACTTCAAGTTACTACAGGTACCAAGAAAGCTAATCGCGTCACTAAACCAGAAGCTGGCCACTTTGCTAAGGCAGGCGTTGAAGCCGGTCGTGGTTTGTGGGAAATGCGTCTGGCAGATGGTGAAGGCGAAGGCATTGAAGTTGGTGCTGAGCTTAAAGTAGAAATCTTCGCTGACGTAGCGAAAGTAGATGTTACCGGTCAATCCAAAGGTAAAGGTTTCCAGGGTGGTGTTAAACGCTGGAACTTCCGTACTCAGGACATGACTCACGGTAACTCTTTGTCACACCGCGCTAACGGTTCTATCGGTCAGAACCAGACGCCAGGTCGTGTATTCAAAGGCAAGAAAATGTCAGGCCACATGGGCGACGAGCGCGTGACCACTCAGAATCTGGACGTAGTACGTGTAGATGCTGAGCGTAATCTGCTGCTGGTCAAAGGTGCTGTTCCAGGCGCCACCAACGGCGACCTGATCATCAAGCCTGCTGTTAAAGCTTAAGGTCTGAGGAGATAGTAATGGAATTGGTATTGAAAGACGCGCAGAGCGCTCTTGAAGTTTCCGAAACTACCTTCGGCCGTGACTTTAATGAAGCACTGGTTCATCAGGTAGTTGTAGCGTATGCCGCTAACGCGCGTCAGGGCACTCGTGCTCAGAAAACCCGCGCTGAAGTTCATGGCACTGCTAAAAAACCATGGCGTCAGAAAGGCACTGGTCGTGCCCGTTCAGGCGACGCGAAAAGCCCTATTTGGCGTAGTGGTGGCGTAACTTTCGCTGCTAAGCCTCAGGATCATGGTCAGAAGGTTAACAAAAAGATGTACCGCGGAGCGCTGAAAAGCATTCTGTCTGAACTGGTACGTCAAGAACGCTTGATCGTGGTTGAGAAATTCGGTGTTGAAGCTCCTAAAACCAAAGAGCTGAAAGCCAAGCTGAAAGAAATGGAACTGGAAGATGTGTTGATCGTCACTCCTGAAGTTGACGAAAACCTGTTCCTGGCTGCCCGCAACCTGTACAAGGTTGACGTTCGTGATGTAGCCGGTATTGATCCAGTAAGCCTGATCGCATTCGACAAAGTGCTTGTCACCGCTGATGCTGTGAAGCAAATCGAGGAGATGCTGGCATGATCCGCGAAGAACGTATTCTGAAAGTTATTTTGGCTCCGCACGTATCTGAAAAGAGTACTGTTGTGGCCGAGAAAAATAACACTGTAGTTTTCCGTGTAGCTCTGAGTGCCACTAAAGCAGAAATCAAAGCTGCCATAGAAAAACTATTTGAAGTCAAAGTTGAAGGTGTTCGCACTCTGGTCAACAAAGGCAAAACCAAACGTCACGGTGCTCGTATGGGCCGCCGCAGCGACTGGAAAAAAGCCTATGTAACTCTGGCTGAGGGCGCTGATATCGATTTCCTCGGCGGCGCTGAGTAAGCAAAGGAGAATTCAAATGGCAATTGTTAAGTGTAAGCCAACCTCTCCAGGCCGTCGTGGCGTTGTTAAGGTTGTTAACAGTGACCTGCACAAAGGCAAACCTTTTGCTGGTCTGCTGGCAAAGAAATCTAAAACCGGTGGTCGTAACAACACTGGTCGTATCACCACTCGTCACATCGGTGGTGGTCATAAGCAGCACTATCGTCTGATCGACTTCAAACGCAACAAAGACGGTATCGTCGGTAAAGTTGAGCGTCTGGAATACGATCCAAACCGTACCGCGAATATCGCACTGGTACTGTATGCAGACGGTGAACGTCGTTACATCCTGGCTGCCAAAGGCATGCAGGTTGGCGATAAAGTTGTTTCTGGCGCTGATGCAGACATCAAGGCCGGTAACGCTTTGCCACTGGTCAACATCCCAGTAGGTAGCGTAGTGCATGCAATCGAAATGAAGCCTGGTAAAGGCGCTCAGATTGCACGTTCCGCCGGTGCTTATGCTCAGGTAGTTGCTCGTGACGGCGCTTATGCCACCTTGCGTTTACGCTCCGGCGAAATGCGCAAAGTGCCTGTAGAATGTCGCGCAACACTGGGTGAAGTTGGCAATGCAGAACACATGCTGCGTCAGCTGGGTAAAGCTGGTGCCAAACGCTGGCTGGGCGTACGACCTACAGTACGCGGTGTTGCAATGAACCCTGTTGACCACCCACACGGTGGTGGTGAAGGTCGTTCTTCTGGTGGTCGTCATCCAGTATCACCATGGGGCGTACCAACCAAGGGTTATAAGACTCGTAACAATAAACGCACTGACAAGTACATTGTACGTCGTCGTAACAAGTAATTAAGAGGATTCGCCATGCCACGTTCTCTCAAGAAAGGTCCATTTATCGACCTGCACTTGCTGAAGAAGGTAGAGAAAGCGGTGGAAGCGGGCGACAAGAAGCCAATCAAAACTTGGTCTCGCCGCTCTATGATCATCCCACAAATGATTGGGTTGACCATCGCTGTCCATAATGGTCGTCAGCACGTACCAGTGTTCGTAACTGACGAAATGATCGGCCACAAACTTGGTGAATTCTCACCAACTCGCACTTATCGCGGCCATGCTGCAGATAAGAAAGCGAAGAAGCGTTAATACGGGAGGAATAAGATGGAAGTTTTAGCTAAACATCGCTTTGCCCGTACGTCGCCTCAGAAAGCTCGCTTGGTTGCAGATCAGATCCGCGGTTTGCCAGTGGCAAAAGCGCTGGAAATTCTGACCTTCAGCCCTAAGAAAGCTGCCGTACTGGTCAAGAAAGTACTGGATTCTGCCATTGCTAACGCCGAGCACAACGAAGGCGCCGATATCGATGAATTGAAAGTCGGTAAGGTATTCGTTGATGAAGGTCCAATGATGAAACGCATCATGCCACGTGCCAAAGGCCGCGCTGATCGTATCATAAAGCGTACCAGCCACATTACTGTGGTTGTATCAGACCGCTAGGAGAGAGCAATGGGACAGAAAGTACATCCTAATGGTATCCGTTTGGGTATCACTAAGCCTTGGATCTCTACCTGGTATGCTGATAAGGCTGACTATGCAGCCAATCTGCACGGCGACTGGGAAGTGCGTAAGTTTCTGGAAGAGAAACTGAAAGCTGCATCAGTATCCAAGATTGTTATTGAACGCCCAGCGAAAAGCATCCGCGTTACCATTCACACTGCCCGTCCAGGCGTTGTGATTGGCAAGAAGGGTGAAGACGTTGAAGTGTTGCGCACCGAAGTTGCAAAAATCGCCGGTGCTCCAGCGCAGATTAACATCGCTGAGATCCGTAAGCCTGAGCTGGACGGTAAACTGGTTGCTGACTCAATTGCACAGCAGCTGGAACGCCGTGTCATGTTCCGCCGCGCCATGAAACGCGCTGTGCAGAACGCCATGCGTCTGGGCGCTAAAGGTATCAAAGTTGAAGTTAGCGGCCGTTTGGGCGGCGCTGAGATTGCGCGTTCCGAGTGGTATCGCGAAGGCCGTGTGCCTCTGCATACACTGCGTGCTGATATCGATTACGCTACCTCTGAAAGTCACACCACTTACGGTGTGATCGGTGTTAAAGTTTGGATCTTCAAAGGCGAAGTTCTGGACGGCATCGTACCTCAGACCGTAGAGGAACCGAAGCAGCAACCTAAGCGCAAACCTCGTGGTAAATAGGAGAGCCGGTAATGCTGCAACCTAAACGTACTAAGTTTCGCAAAATGTTCAAAGGCCGTAACCGCGGCCTGGCGAACGGTACCGATGTTAGCTTCGGTACCTTCGGTCTGAAAGCAGTGGGCCGCGGCCGTTTGACTGCTCGCCAGATCGAAGCTGCGCGTCGTGCTATGACACGTGCTGTCAAGCGTCAAGGACAAATCTGGATCCGGGTTTTCCCTGACAAACCTATTACCTCTAAGCCTCTTGAAGTGCGTATGGGTAAAGGTAAAGGTAACGTTGAATACTGGGTGTGCCAGATTCAGCCAGGCAAGGTTCTCTATGAAATCGGTGGCGTACCAGAAGATTTGGCTCGTGAAGCATTCGAGCTTGCTGCTGCTAAGTTGCCAATCAAGACAACCTTCGTAACTAAGACGGTGATGTAATGAAAGCGAGCGAACTGAGAGAAAAAAGCGTTGAAGAACTGAACGCTGAATTGCTTGGTCTGCTGCGTGAGCAGTTTAACCTGCGTATGCAACACGCCACTGGCCAGCTGGCACAAACACACCAGCTGAAGCAGGTGCGCCGTAACATCGCGCGCGTTAAGACCATTATTACTTCTAAGGCAGGTGCATAATGTCTGAGAAAATCCGTACTTTGCAGGGTAAAGTAACCAGCAACAAAATGGAAAAATCCATCACTGTTGCCGTTGAACGTCAGGTGAAACACCCAATCTACGGTAAGTACGTAAAACGTACTACTAAGATCCATGCACATGACGAACAAAACCAGTGCAATGAAGGCGATATCGTCACTATTCGTGAATGTCGTCCTCTGTCCAAGAGCAAATCTTGGACACTGGTTGAAGTAGTGAGCAAGGCCTAAGTTATTTAGGCATTCGTAAAACGGCCCCGTTGGGGCCGTTTGTATTTTTAGCACTATCTATCCTTCTCCAATGGTGTTATACTTGCGCGCCATTTTTGAACGATTCGTCGTCAAAAAATGGCGAAAATAGCCCCATGGTGGGGATGTGATGTAACGATAGCGGAGCACTTAAAATGATCCAAATGCAATCGACTCTGGATGTCGCATGTAACAGCGGCGCGCGCAGAGTTCAGTGTATTAAGGTCTTGGGTGGCTCTCATCGTCGTTATGCCGGTATCGGCGACATCATCAAAGTTTCTGTAAAGGAAGCAATTCCTCGCGCTAAAGCGAAGAAAGGTGATGTGTATAACGCGGTGGTAGTCCGTACTAAGAAAGGCGTACGTCGTCCAGACGGTTCTGTCATTCGCTTCGATCGGAATGCAGCTGTTCTGCTGAACAGCAACTTGCAGCCGATTGGTACTCGTATCTTTGGCCCTGTGACACGTGAACTGCGCTCCGAGCAATTCATGAAGATTGTGTCGCTGGCACCAGAAGTACTGTAAGGAGCTTCAAAATGGCAGCAAAAATCCGTCGTGAAGACGAAGTAGTCGTACTGGCCGGTAAAGACAAGGGTAAACGCGGTAAGGTTACCCAGGTTCTGCCTACTGGCAAGTTGATTGTTGAAGGCGTAAATGTCATCAAGAAACATCAGAAACCTAACCCACAGTTAGGCGTTACCGGTGGTATTGTTGAAAAAGAAGCGCCGATTCAAGCATCTAATGTTGCGATCTTTAACCCTGCTACAGGCAAGGGAGATCGTGTTGGTTTCCGGTTTGAAGACGGCAAGAAAGTCCGTTTCTTTAAATCGAACAGTGAACTCGTTAAGTAATCGGAGTAAACGATGGCGAAACTGCATGATAAGTATCAAGAGACTGTTATCGCTGAACTGACTAAGAAGTTCGGTTATGCCAGTGTCATGCAAGTCCCTCGGATTGAGAAAATCACCCTGAACATGGGTGTAGGCGAAGCAGTCGCCGATAAAAAGGTCATGGAAAATGCTGTCCGTGATATGACTGCTATTGCCGGTCAAAAACCAGTAGTTACTGTTGCTCGTAAATCAGTTGCTGGTTTCAAAATCCGTGAAGGCTACCCTATTGGTTGTAAAGTGACCCTGCGCGGCGAACGTATGTGGGAATTCCTCGAGCGTTTGATCGATATCGCTATTCCCCGTATTCGTGACTTCCGTGGTCTGAGTGCAAAGTCATTTGACGGTCGCGGCAACTACGCTATGGGCGTACGTGAGCAGATTATCTTCCCAGAAATCGATTACGATAAAATCGATAAAATTCGCGGTATGGATATTGTTATCACTACCACAGCGAACACTGACGAAGAAGGTCGTGCTTTGTTGAACGCTTTTAACTTCCCATTCAAGAAATAAGGGGTAGCGTAATGGCAAAACAATCAATGAAAGCACGTGAAGTAAAACGTGCCAAACTCGTGGCCAAGTACGCTGAAAAGCGTGCGGCGCTGAAGGCTCTGATCGCAAGCCCAGCTACTTCTGATGAAGAGCGTTGGGACGCCGTCCTGAAGCTGCAAGCTTTACCACGTGATTCCAGCGCATCGCGTCAGCGCAATCGCTGTAATCAAACTGGTCGCCCACATGGTTTCCTGCGCAAATTCGGCCTGAGCCGTATCAAATTGCGTGAAGCCACCATGCGCGGTGAAGTTCCTGGTCTGCGTAAGGCCAGCTGGTAAGCCCTAGTCACGGAGTAAGCTAATATGAGCATGCAAGATCCTATTGCGGATATGTTAACCCGTATCCGTAACGGCCAAGCTGCTAACAAAGTATCTGTGAAGATGCCTTCCGCCAAGCTGAAAGTTGCGATTGCAAAAGTGCTGAAGGAAGAAGGTTATATCACTGACTACGCCGTAGCAGACGAAGGCAATAAGCCTGAACTGGAAATCACTCTGAAGTATTTCCAGGGTCAACCCGTTGTTGAGACTATCCAGCGCGTAAGCCGTCCTGGTCTTCGTATTTACAAAGGTAAAGACGAATTGCCAAAAGTGATGGGCGGACTGGGTGTCGCAATTGTGTCCACTTCTAAAGGCCTGATGACTGATCGTGCCGCCCGCCTTGCAGGCATGGGTGGTGAGGTTATCTGCTACGTAGCATAAGGAGCTAGGAATGTCTCGTGTAGCAAAAGCACCAGTCGCTATTCCAGCCGGCGTAGAGGTGACTTTGAACGACCAGAGCATTACCGTCAAAGGCGGTAAGGGCACTCTGACTCGAGTAATCAACAGCGCTGTTAACGTTACCATTGACAATGAACATGTGACTTTTGGTCCTGTTGAAGGTTACCCCAATGCGTGGGCTCAAGCGGGTACTGCCCGTGCCTTGGTCCACAACATGGTTGTTGGTGTAACTCAAGGTTTTGAAAAGAAACTGAAATTGGTAGGTGTAGGTTATCGTGCCAAAGTAAGCGGCAACGGCCTGGACCTGACATTAGGTTTCTCTCATCCACTGGTTCACAAATTGCCAGCAGGCGTTACAGCTGAATGCCCAAGCCAAACTGACATCGTGCTGAAAAGCATCGACAAAGAACTGGTAGGTCAGGTTGCGGCTGAAATTCGTGGTTATCGTCCACCAGAACCTTACAAGGGTAAAGGTGTTCGCTATGAAGACGAAAACGTACGCCGTAAAGAGGCTAAGAAGAAGTAAAAGGTAACGCGATATGGATAAGAAAACTTCTCGCTTGCGTCGTGCCACTCGCACCCGCAAGAAGATCCAAGAGCTGGGCGTTAACCGTCTGGTTGTACATCGTACACCGCGTCACATTTACGCTCAGGTAATCAACCCTGAAGCTCAGGTGGTTGCTGCTGCGTCTACCGTCGAAGGTGCGGTTAAAGAACAGCTGAAACATACTGGCAACGTAGATGCGGCAAAGGCAGTAGGCAAAGCTATTGCTGAACGCGCGATCGAGAAAGGTGTCACTGTGGTGGCTTTCGATCGTTCTGGTTTCAAGTATCACGGCCGTGTTGCTGCCTTGGCAGAAGCCGCACGTGAAGCTGGCCTCCAGTTCTAAGGGGTTTACACAATGGCTAAAGTAGAAACTCAGCAGAAAGACGATCTGCAAGAAAAGCTGATTGCAGTCAATCGTGTTTCTAAAGTAGTTAAAGGTGGTCGTATCTTCAGTTTTACTGCACTGACAGTTGTGGGTGACGGTAACGGCAAGATCGGCTTTGGCTACGGTAAAGCGCGCGAAGTTCCAGCTGCTATTCAAAAAGCAATGGAAAAAGCCCGTCGTAGTATGGTTAACGTAGATCTGAACGAAGGCACCTTGCACCATCCGGTGAAAGGTCGTCACTCTGGTTCTCGCGTATATATGCAACCTGCTTCCGAGGGTACTGGTATTATTGCCGGTGGCGCGATGCGTGCCGTATTGGAAGTAGCAGGCGTTCATAACGTTCTGTCAAAAGCATACGGCTCTACTAACCCGATCAACATCGTTCGCGCAACTGTTGATGCGCTGGTGAATATGAAATCACCTGCTCAGATCGCAGCCAAGCGTGGCCTGAATGTTGACGAAATTCGGGGGTAATGAACCATGGCTACTAAAACAATCAAAGTAACACAGACCAAAAGTGCAATCGGTCGTTTGCCGAAGCACAGAGCGACCTTAACCGGTCTTGGTCTGCGTCGTATTGGTCACACTGTAGAACTGGAAGACACTCCAGCTATCCGCGGTATGATCAATAAGGTCTACTACATGGTAAAGGTGGAGGACTAATCAATGCGTCTGAATACTTTATCTCCAGCTGCAGGCGCTAAGTCTGCACCTAAGCGTGTAGGCCGTGGTATCGGTTCTGGTTTAGGTAAAACTGCTGGTCGCGGCCACAAAGGTCTGAAATCACGCAGTGGCGGCAAAGTCCGCATCGGTTTCGAAGGCGGTCAGATGCCATTGAAAATCCGTTTGCCTAAATTTGGCTTTACCTCGCGTATCGCTATGGTAACTGCTGAAGTTCGTGTTGGCGAACTGGCAAAAGTCAACGGTGATGTCGTCGACCTGAACGCACTGAAAGATGCGAATCTTATTACTCGCAACATCCAGTTTGCGAAAATTGTTCTTTCAGGTACCATTGAGCGCCCAGTGACCGTTCGCGGTCTTAAGGTTACCAAAGGTGCACGTGCAGCGATTGAAGCTGCCGGTGGAAAGATCGAGGAATAATACGTCGATGGCAAAACCAGGACTTGATTTAAAAAGCGCGAAAGGTGGACTTTCTGAGTTGAAAGCTCGCCTCCTGTTCGTGATTGGCGCAATTATCGTGTTTCGTGCCGGTTCTTTTGTGCCAATTCCTGGTATTGATGCCGCCGTATTGGCAGAGCTGTTTGCTCAGCAGAAGGGAACCATTCTTGGCATGTTTAACATGTTCTCGGGTGGTGCCCTGTCCCGCGCGTCTATTTTTGCATTGGGGATCATGCCGTACATTTCGGCATCGATCATCATGCAGTTACTGACTGTGGTACATCCGGCACTTGCTGAATTGAAAAAAGAAGGCGAATCCGGACGTAAGAAAATCAGCCAGTATACGCGCTGGGGCACATTGATTTTGGCAACGTTCCAATCTATTGGTATTGCAACAGGTTTACCTAACTTGGTACCTGGCCTGGTCGTAAACCTGGGCTTCGGGTTCTACTTTGTTGCAGTGATCAGCCTCGTGACTGGCA
Organism: Shewanella mytili; assembly: GCF_046765975.1. Lineage (NCBI taxonomy): Bacteria > Pseudomonadati > Pseudomonadota > Gammaproteobacteria > Alteromonadales > Shewanellaceae > Shewanella > Shewanella mytili. The sequence goes on from NZ_JBKOUD010000021.1 coordinate 28,012, forward strand.
CCATGTTCCTGATGTGGCTTGGTGAACAGATCACAGAACGAGGCATTGGTAACGGTATCTCAATCCTGATTTTTGCAGGTATTGTAGCTGGCTTGCCAAAAGCCATTGGCCAAACTGCTGAACAGGCTCGTCAAGGCGACTTGAACGTATTGGTGTTGCTGTTGATAGGTGTGATTGTCTTTGCCGTCACTTATTTCGTGGTATTTGTAGAGCGTGGCCAACGTCGTATCGTCGTTAACTACGCCAAGCGCCAGCAGGGCCGTAAGGTGTTTGCCGCGCAGTCTACTCACTTGCCACTGAAAGTGAACATGGCAGGGGTTATTCCACCCATTTTTGCGTCCAGTATTATTTTGTTCCCGGGTACACTGGCTCAGTGGTTCGGACAAAATCCAGCACTGTCATGGTTGAGTGATTTCTCTCTGGCCGTGTCTCCTGGACAGCCGCTGTATTCATTGTTATACGCGGCAGCAATTATCTTCTTCTGTTTCTTCTATACCGCGCTGGTATTCAACCCACGCGAAACAGCAGACAACCTGAAGAAGAGCGGTGCGTTCATTCCAGGGATCCGTCCCGGCGAACAGACTTCGCGTTATATTGATAAAGTGATGACCCGCCTGACTTTGGCCGGTGCGTTGTACATCACCTTTATCTGTTTAATTCCGGAGTTCATGTTAATCACTTGGAAGGTACAGTTCTATTTTGGCGGTACCTCACTACTGATTATGGTAGTGGTGATCATGGACTTCATGGCACAAGTTCAGACCCATATGATGTCTCATCAATATGAGTCTGTGATGAAGAAAGCTAACCTAGTGACCAAAGCGAATTTCGATCGCTACGGTCGTTAAGATAGCTTTACGGAGTGATGAAATGAAAGTTCGAGCTTCCGTGAAGAAGATCTGCCGTAATTGCAAGATCGTCAAACGTAACGGCGTTGTTCGCGTCATTTGTGTTGAACCAAAACACAAACAGCGTCAAGGCTGATAAAACTTAGCCAGTCCAATTATGGGCTGGCTATTAAAATTTGTTTGCAAATTAGTCGTCTGTTGAGTATCCTATCGGGCTTTTCACAGATGGCCTTTAATTTAAGGAGTGCATAGTGGCCCGTATCGCTGGCATTAACATTCCTGATCAGAAGCATGCAGTCATCGCATTGACTGCTATCTACGGTATCGGTCGTACTCGCGCTAAAGCTATTTGCGCGGCTACCTCCATTGCCGAAGACGCTAAGATCAAGGAATTGAGCGACGCTCAAATTGATACCCTACGCGAAGAAGTTGCCAAATACTCAGTAGAAGGTGACTTACGACGCGAAGTTTCTATGAACATCAAGCGTCTTATGGACCTTGGTTGTTATCGTGGTCTTCGCCATCGTCGTAGCCTGCCTGTCCGTGGGCAACGTACTAAGACCAATGCGCGTACCCGCAAAGGTCCACGTAAACCAATTAAGAAGTAACGGGAAGGTAGACAATGGCTAAAGTTCCGTCACGTTCTCCGCGCAAGCGCGTACGTAAACAGGTTGCGGATGGCATGGCTCATATCCATGCGTCTTTTAACAACACAATCGTAACTATCACAGACCGTCAAGGTAATGCTTTGGCTTGGGCAACTGCCGGTGGTTCAGGTTTCCGTGGTTCACGTAAATCTACCCCGTTTGCCGCTCAGGTAGCTGCTGAGCGTGCAGGTACTGCTGCTCAGGATTACGGTGTTAAACACCTTGAAGTGTTCGTGAAGGGTCCAGGTCCAGGTCGTGAATCAGCCATCCGTGCGCTGAACGCTGTTGGTTATAAAATTACCAACATCACTGATGTGACGCCTATCCCTCATAACGGTTGTCGTCCTCCTAAAAAACGCCGCGTGTAATGGCGATTCATTAGGAAAGTTGGAGAAAGATCATGGCAAGATACTTGGGTCCCAAGCTCAAGCTCAGCCGTAGGGAAGGTACAGACCTGTTCCTGAAAAGCGGTGTGAGAGCAATCGATTCGAAGTGTAAGCTGGAAACAGCCCCTGGACAGCATGGCGCTCGTAAGCCACGTCTGTCAGATTATGGTTTGCAGCTGCGTGAAAAACAAAAAGTTCGTCGTATTTACGGTGTGTTGGAAAAACAGTTCCGTAACTATTACAAAGAAGCTGCACGTTTAAAAGGCAACACTGGCGAAAACTTGTTGCAACTTTTAGAAGCCCGTCTGGATAACGTTGTTTATCGTATGGGTTTCGGTGCGACTCGTGCAGAAGCACGTCAGCTGGTTAGCCATAAGTCAATTATGGTAAACGGTCGTGTTGTTAACATTCCTTCATTCAAAGTGTCTGCGAATGATGTGGTAAGTGTGCGTGAAAAGTCTCAGAAGCAAGCTCGTATTAAAGCGGCTTTAGAAGTGGCTGGTCAACGCGAAAAGCCTACCTGGATTGAAGTCGACAGCGCAAAAATGGAAGGTGCTTTCAAGCGTATTCCAGAACGTAGCGATTTGTCTGCGGAAATTAACGAACAGCTGATCGTCGAGCTTTACTCTAAGTAAGGCTAACTAACAAGAGAGGACACAATGCAGGGTTCTGTTACAGAATTTCTTAAACCGCGTCTCGTAGATATCGAGCAGGTTAACCCAACTCGTGCCAAGGTAACACTGGAGCCGCTGGAGCGTGGTTTCGGTCATACTCTGGGTAACGCGTTGCGGCGCATCCTATTGTCGTCTATGCCCGGCTGCGCGGTTACCGAAGTCGAGATCGACGGTGTACTGCATGAATACAGCAGTAAGGAAGGCGTACAAGAAGATATCCTCGAGATATTGCTTAACCTGAAAGGGTTAGCGGTTATCATTGAGGGTAAAGACGAGGTTTTGCTCACCTTGAACAAAACCGGCGCAGGCCCTGTTACCGCTGCAGACATCACCCATGACGGTGATGTGACAATCGTAAATCCTGACCATGTTATCTGTCATCTGACAGGTAACCACGGCATCAACATGCGTATTAATGTTGCACGTGGTCGTGGTTATGTGCCGGCATCTGCCCGTGCCCAGACCGAGGAAGACGATCGTCCTATCGGCCGTTTACTGGTCGATGCTTCTTTCTCACCTGTTGAACGTATCGCCTATAACGTAGAAGCGACTCGTGTTGAACAGCGTACAGATCTGGATAAACTGGTTATCGATATGACCACCAACGGTACTATCGATCCTGAAGAAGCCATTCGTCGTTCTGCAACCATTCTGGCTGAACAGCTGGATGCATTTGTTGAATTGCGCGATGTTTCTGAGCCAGAGAAGAAAGAAGAAAAACCGGAATTCGATCCGATTTTGTTGCGTCCTGTCGACGATTTAGAGCTCACTGTACGTTCGGCTAACTGTCTGAAAGCCGAAGCGATTCATTACATCGGTGATCTGGTACAACGTACAGAAGTTGAGTTGCTTAAAACCCCTAACTTGGGTAAGAAATCCCTTACCGAAATCAAGGACGTTTTGGCCTCTCGCGGACTTTCTTTGGGTATGCGTCTGGAAAACTGGCCACCTGCCAGTTTGGCAGACGACCTGTAAGTCTCTGACTTGTACAGATTTAGGTTATAAGGATTAAGTCATGCGCCATCGTAAGAGTGGTCGTCAACTTAACCGCAACAGCAGCCACCGCCAGGCCATGTTTCGCAACATGGCTAGCTCACTGGTTCGTCACGAAGTTATCGTAACGACTCTGGTGAAGGCAAAAGAACTGCGTCGCGTAGTTGAACCTTTGATTACACTTGCTAAAAGTGACAGCGTTGCAAATCGTCGTCTGGCATTTGCCCGCACCCGCGACGAAGAAGTCGTAGGTAAATTATTTAACGAGTTAGGTCCTCGCTACCTGGAACGCCAGGGTGGATATACTCGTATCCTGAAATGTGGTCTGCGTACCGGTGATAAAGCCCCTATGGCTTATATCGAACTCGTAGGTCGTCCGGAAGCTGCTGAAGCTGTTGAAGCCGAAGCTGCTGCAGAATAAGCGGATATCAGGTTGTAAAAAGCCGGGCATTAGCCCGGCTTTTTATTGTCTTGTTGTCCCGTTCTGGAATACGTTGACATAAAGATTGACTCTTTACTCAATATTCTGGATCTGCTTGTTGGATGTTTTGTATAAACTTAAATAATTCAGTTGCTTATGTTTTGTGATGTGAGTGGCATATAGGATTAGTAACCCTTTTAGTAACCGTTTGGTGATGGTCTAGGCTCTTCACTATTCAAATCAACCGACGATAAGTACGCCGCTGTGTTGATTCCTTCTCTTTGACAACTAAGGTACTGTCATCAATAAACACGCTTGGTTCTGCTCCCAATTGCATAAGCTTAGCTGAGATAATACCGACGTTGTTTCTCAAAATATTAGCTCTATCTTTGCCAAGCTGTAGCTATCTGATACTGTTGAGCCATTAAAATCAAGTCCATTAGTAGTTTAGGGTGTTTGCTAACGTTCACCACTAACATAAAAGATGGACCGTTTTAGCTGAAACGGAGATTCAGGGCTGATGGCATCATCTAATGAACCCTCAAATTTTGGTTTTCTTGTCGAGCACGACCAACTGTTTGTTGATTTAGCCAATGCGGCTGAAGCTGCATTTTCTAGCGACCCTAATACTACGTTGCTAAAACTCCGCCAATTAGGTGAAGCAATGGCGCAGCACATTGCTGTTCTTGCTGGTATTGAGTTTGATGAAAAAACAAAGCAGGCAGATTTACTCTACCGTATTAATCGTGACCTAAAACTCGAACCTATGGTGCGAGAGCTATTTCATACGTTACGTATTGAAGGAAACATCGCAAACCATCAGTTCCGCACTAGGCATAAAGAAGCTATTAATGGCCTTATAGTCGCAAGAAAACTAGCAATCTGGTTTCACCAAACCTTCAGTAAGAGCGGTAAGGCATTCAAGCCCGGTCCATTCGTCCCACCTAAAGACCCTAGCGCCGAATTAGCAGCATTACAGAGCGAAATTGAAGGCTTAAAGGTTAAGCTGCAAAAGGCCGATATCGAGTTAGGTTCTAGTCAGCAGCTGAATGAGCTTATTCAGCAAGAAAAAGATGAATATGAAGCATTGGCTCTGGCAATGGATCAGGAGTCCAGAGCTTTAGCTGCCCAAGCTGCTCTTCATGAACAAGAGCTTGAGCAGGTTAAACAAGATTATGAAGCCAAGTTAAAAGCTATTCAGCAGCAGGCTAAGCAACAAAACGACAAAGCGCAACGCACTCAACGTAACAAGATTACTCGCAAAGCTTATCAAGCGAGTAAAGCCATCGATATTGATGAACAATTAACGCGAATATTGATAGACCAGCAATTAAATGAAGCAGGTTGGAATGCCAATAGCGAGACTATTCGCTACTCCAAAAATGCGCGTCCAGAAAAAGGTGTAAATAAAGCCATTGCAGAGTGGCCTTTAGAAACCGGCGTCGCTGATTATGTACTCTTTGCTGGTCTTACGCCTATCGCTGTGGTTGAAGCTAAACGGGAAAACGTCAATGTTTCAGGCAAGATTGCGCAAGCAGAGCGTTATAGCCGAGGTTTTAAAATAGCTGGTGATTTTAATTGGCCGTGGGAACTCGCGGGTCGGACAGTGGCTTGGGCTGATGAGCAAGAAGGGCACTATAAGATCCCATTTGTATATTCTTGCAATGGCCGACCTTATGTACCTCAGTTAGCTGAGCAATGCGGTACTTGGTTTCGAGATGTGCGGGACCCAAGTAATTTAAAGCGAGCGTTGCCTTCGTTCCATACGCCAACCGGTTTGCTTGATCTGCTTGATAGAAGCAAAGAGGAAGCACAAGCCAAGTTGCAACAAGAGCCTTTCGGTTATCTTAAGTTACGCGACTATCAAATACAGGCAATCGAAGCCGTTGAATCTGCAATAAGTCAAAATGCTCGTTCAGCATTACTCGCTATGGCAACGGGTACCGGTAAAACCCGAACCATTATCGGGTTGATTTATCGCTTCCTTAAAGCTGAACGCTTTAAACGAATTCTGTTCTTGGTTGACCGCTTTGCTTTAGGCGATCAGGCTCAGACGGATTTTAAAGAGGTAACACTCGAGCAAAATCTCTCGTTGGCAGCAATTTATGATATGGCTGAACTTGGCGAAATGGCGACCGAGAAGGAAACGCGTATTCAGGTTGCCACTGTGCAGGCCATGGTTCAACGGGTATTCATGAATGATAATCCGCCACCATTGGATCAATTTGACTGCATTATTGTCGATGAAGCACACCGTGGGTACACGCTCGATCAAGAGATGACAGAAGGTGAGATGGCAACTCGCGACGCGTCGCAGTATCTGTCTAGCTATCGACGAGTTTTAGACTACTTTGATGCGGTAAAAATCGCATTAACGGCAACGCCAGCGAAGCATACATCTGAGATTTTTGGTAAACCCGTATTCACCTATCCTTACCGTGAAGCTGTTGCTGCAGATTGGTTAATCGACCATGAGCCGCCTATCAGATATGAGACCCAATTAACCCAAAACGGTATTTCATTCGCTAAGGGTGAAACAGTAAGTTCGATCAACACCCATACGGGGGAAATAGAGTCTTCTGAGTTGGAAGACGAATTGAATTTTGAGGTCGATGCGTTTAACCGGCGCGTCATCAATGAAAAATTTAATAAAGTCATTTGTGAAGAATTAGTCAAAGAACTCGACCCGTTTGGTGATGAAAAAACACTGATATTCTGTGCCACCGACCGGCATGCAGATATGGTTGAGCGCTTGCTAAATGAAGCCTTTAAAGAAATGTACAACGGCGACTACAACCAAGCCGCTGTTGCTAAAATCACCGGGCAAAGCGATAAAGTTACCCAGTTAATTAAGCTTTATAAAAACGAACGGTATCCCAATATTGCCATTACGGTTGATCTGCTTACTACCGGCATAAACGTTCCTGAAATCTGCAATCTTGTGTTTATGCGGCGTGTTAAATCACGCATTTTGTATGAGCAGATGATCGGGCGTGCGACTCGTCGTTGCGATGAAATTGGTAAAACCGTTTTCCGTATTTACGACCCTGTTGATATCTATGCCGCATTGAGTGACGTCAACACCATGAAGCCCTTGGTGAAAGATCCCAATGTGACCATCGAGCAATTGGTTGATGAATTATCTGATCCAGAGCTTTTAGAGCAAGCGCTTAATGCACCGGGTGAACAGCAAGGTGAAACGCAAGCGGATGTTGTTTTGAGCCAACTGGGTCAAAAAGTCATGCGTATTCTGCGTAAAGCGGAAAAAAAAGCGGAGGCCAAACCCGAGTTAAGGCAAAAGCTGCGTGAACTCCAAGACTTGTGGGGCGTAGAGCCTAAAAATCTGCATACACACCTTCGCCAGTTAGGGCCAAAAGAGGCTTCAGTGTTCATCAATCAGCATGCGGGGTTACTGAAGCAATTAGCAGAGGTTAAGCAGTTGCTAGGCACCGAGTATCAGCCAATTATCTCTGAACATGACGACGAGTTAAAAGAACGCACTCAAAGCTATGGTGCCCACCAGCGACCAGAAGATTATTTGCAGAGCTTTGAAGAATTCATCAATCAGCAAATCAACTTGAGTACAGCGCTCGCCGTCGTGGTAAATCGACCTCGTGACCTAACCCGTGAGCAGCTTAAAGAGATCAAGATGCTGTTGGATAAAGCCGGTTATACCGAAGCTAATTTGCAAACGGCCGTGCGTAACCAAACCAACCAAGAGATAGCAGCCAGCATTGTCGGGCATATTCGCCGCGCGGCACTGGGCGAGGCATTAATCCCATTTGAGCAACGCGTCGCAACAGCTATGCAGTCGATTTATGCGCTACATCAGTGGACGCCAGTACAGCGTAAGTGGCTTGAGAAGCTCGCCAAGCAACTTAAAAACGAAGTGGTATTGGATCGGCAGTTTGTTAACCAGCGCTTCCGTGATGATGGCGGCGTTAAAGGGGTTAACAAGCGCTTGGATGATCAGCTAGACACCGTATTGGATGAACTTAAATCCCACCTTTGGGAAGCAAGCTAATATGTTGATGCTATCGACATATGATTATCATGTGTCGATGTTTTAATCTTTTATCGACATTAAAGTTTGATATGTCGATAGCATCGACATAAACTGCATCCCAATAATATACGTGTCGAATTTTTTAAGGGATTTAAACATGACATGGCATCCCGACCAACCACACAACGCGCTGCCAGCATTGCCACCAGCGCTTGAAAGCATTGAGACGCATGCCGTACTCAAAGCCTGTATTCCTGCGCGTGCAGCCCTTGCTGAACTAAAACAAGCGGGCGAGCTATTGCCCAACCAAGGCTTGCTCATCAACCTGCTACCTTTGCTTGAAGCGAAAGACAGCTCTGAAATTGAAAACATCGTTACCACTACCGATAAGCTGTTTCAGTATTCGCAAGAAGACACCGGCGCAGATCCCGCCACGAAAGAAGCGCTGCGTTACCGTAGTGCGTTAAACCAAGGCTTTCGCCAGTTGGCGCAGCGCCCGTTATGCGTAAGCACCGCTTTAGAAGTTTGTAGCACGCTCAAAGATAGCGAGATGGAAATTCGTCGCATTCCCGGCACCACCATTAGCAACCAGACGACCGGCGAAGTGATTTACACGCCACCAGCAGGTGAGGCGGTAATCCGCGACCTGCTGAGTAATTGGGAAAAGTTTATTCATAGTGAAGATGATATCGACCCGCTGATAAAGATGGCGATTGCCCATTATCAGTTTGAAGCTATCCATCCATTTTATGACGGTAATGGCAGAACCGGCCGCATTCTCAATGTACTGTTTTTGATTGAACAGCAATTGCTAACATTGCCGATTTTATACCTCAGCCGTTATATCGTGCAGCATAAAGCCGATTACTATCGACTGCTCAATCAAGTAACCCGCGAAGGCGATTGGCAAGCGTGGTTGCTGTTTATGTTGAAGGGTGTTGAGCAAATGGCCAACTGGACCTGCGGCAAAATCGCAGCCGTGCGCGAGTTAATGGAATTGACCAGCGAGCATGTAAGAACCGCTTTGCCCAAGATATACAGCCACGAGCTGGTACAAGTCATTTTTGAGCAGCCTTACTGCCGTATCAATAACTTGGTAGAACGCGACATTGCCAAACGCCAAACCGCCTCAGTGTATTTAAAACAGTTGGCCGATATCGGTGTGTTAGAAGAACTCACCGTTGGTAAAGAAAAGCTATTTGTGCATCCCAAACTAATGCAATTGATGACCCGTGATAGCAACCAAATTACGCCGTACACCATGGCAGAATAAGCCACAGCAACAAAATTAGAGAACAACATGACCCAAAACGATATCGTTCAAAAACTCTGGAACCTCTGTGACATCCTCCGTGATGACGGCATTAACTATTCTGATTATGTCACTGAGCTTGTCTTGCTGCTGTTTATTAAAATGGTGCACGAGAATACTGAAGCCGAACTGTTAGACAAACACATTTTGCCAGAGGGTTGCCGCTGGACCGATTTAAACGGTAAATCTGGCATTACTCTGCTCAATGATTACAAAGCCATATTATTGGCGCTGTCTACTGGCAAACGTGTAGTGCTGGACCCAAACAACCTAGAACAGACCAAAGAAGTGAAAGTGCATGATGATGCGCTCATCAGTGCCATTTACGCTGATGCACAAACCCGTTTACGTGAACCGCGCCACTTAGAACAGATCATTAAAACCCTCGACCAAATTGATTGGTTTAGCGCCCAGCGCGATGGCTTGGGTGATCTTTATGAGGGGCTGTTAGAGAAAAACGCCAGCGAGACCAAATCCGGCGCTGGGCAATACTTTACCCCGCGGGTACTGATTAATAGTATGGTGCGTTGTATCAAACCGCAACCGGGCGAATACATTCAGGACCCAGCAGCAGGTACAGCAGGCTTTTTGATTGCCGCCCATGAATATATTAAAGCGCAGCCTGAATACGATGATTTAACGGTCAAGCAAACCGATTTTCAGCGTTACAACGCCTATGTTGGCGTGGAGCTAGTGCCCAACACCCGTCGCTTAGCTTTAATGAACTGTTTACTGCACGGCATGGAAGGTGATGATGAAGGTGTGGTGCATTTAGGCAACTCACTCGGTAATGTCGGCCAAAGCCTTAAACCGGCCGATGTGATTTTGGCAAACCCGCCGTTTGGTACTAGCAAAGGCGGCGAAGCCAGCATTACCCGTGATGACTTAACCTTTGATACCAGCAACAAGCAGTTGGCGTTCTTACAACACATTTACCGCAACCTTAAACCCGGAGGCCGCGCCGCAGTGGTGCTGCCAGACAACGTATTGTTTGAAGCCGGTAAGGGCTCCGATATCCGCCGCGACTTAATGGACAAGTGCAACCTGCACACAATTTTGCGTTTACCGACTGGTATTTTTTACGCTCAAGGCGTCAAAACCAACGTGCTCTTCTTCACTAAAGGCTCCGCCACCGATAAACATCAGCAAGAAAACTGCACCGAAAATGTCTGGGTGTATGACCTGCGCACCAATATGCCGAGCTTTGGCAAACGTACCCCGTTTATTGATAACCACTTAGCACCATTTGAACAGGTTTATGGCGAACATGCTGGTGGACTCAGCCCGCGTACCGAAGGCGAATTCAGCTTTAACGCCGAAGACATTGAGGTTGATGTTACTTCTGTTGAAGAAAACCAAAACCTCAATAATGACAAATTGCTCAATAGCCGTTGGCGCTGCTTTAGCCGTGACTGGATCCGCGATAGTAAAGAAGACTCGCTTGATATCAGTTGGCTCAAAGATAAAAACAGTGTTGATGCCGCCAGCTTACCTGAACCAGATGTACTAGCTAAGGAAGCTAAGATTGAACTGAGTGCTGCGCTCAAAGAGCTAGATTCGTTGTTGAGGGCGTTGGAAGGGGGGGGTTGATGGGTAAGTTAATGCCACTGAATCCAAGCGAAAGTGAGAAGGTTCGGGTGAACTTTCAATTTCCATCTAATTGGATAGTTGAAGTTGCCCATTATGCATTCAATGAAATTCGTGATGGGACTCATGATTCACCCAAAGAAGCTGCGTTTGGGGTACCGCTAGTAACTTCAAAAAATTTGCTTGATGGAGTTATTGATTTTACAAATACAAAAACTATTTCCTTCGATGATCATCATGAAATTTCGAAACGTTCTGCGGTGAGTTCGGGTGATTTATTGTTCTCTATGATAGGGACTATTGGTAATGTTGCAGTTGTTCCTGAGAATACAAATTTTAGTGTAAAAAATGTTGGCCTTTTTCGAAAAAATGATGAGTTATTAAATAGACGTTTCGCATTCTATTGGCTGAAATCACGGCCTTATCAAAAATATTTGGAAGAGCGCCAGCGTGGGGGGAACCAAAAATTTGTCTCTTTAGGTATCTTGCGTGAGTCACCGGTACCACTTCCCCCTCTGGCCGAACAAAAAGTCATCGCCGATAAGCTCGACACACTGCTGGCACAGGTCGAAAGCACCAAAGCCCGCCTTGAGCGTATCCCTGACATTCTAAAACGCTTTCGCCAATCCGTCCTCTCTGCGGCTGTCAGCGGAAAGTTAACGGAAGAATGGAGAGCATCTTTAGGGCAAGAAATTGGAAATGTAAAGCCCCTGGATACAGCAGGGAAAATCATTGCAGGGCAATCACCGAGTAAGTCAGATGTAAACTTTGAAGGGAAAGGAGAACCATATGTAACGGGCCCAGAACAATGGGATGGTAGAAAGATATTACACCACAAATGGACTGAACACCCTAAGCGCATTGCTCCAAGTGGTTCAATATTTGTGACTGTAAAAGGTGCTGGTGTAGGAACTACATTTCCTGGTTGTTATGCTGCAATCGGCCGCGATATTTATGCTTTTGTTCCGAATGAAAATATGAACCACACCTATATTCTTTTCGCTATTCAAGCATCGGCTGACGATGTCGTTTTAAAGGCAAAAGGATTGATTCCCGGTTTAACTAAAAGCGATATTGTTGAGCACGAAGTATATTTACCCCCAGTCAATGAACAAGCCGAAATTGTCTGCCGGGTAGAAGAGCTCTTTGCCTTTGCCGACAGCGTCGAGAAAAAGGCGGCAGCAGCACTGGCACGGGTCAATAGCCTTACTCAGTCCATTTTTGCCAAAGCTTTCCGTGGTGAACTCACGGCTGATTGGCGTACAGCTAATCCTGATTTAATTAGTGGTGAAAACAGCGCCGAGGCATTGTTGGAAAAGATTAAGATCGAGCGCGGGGCAATGAAAAAGCAGCCAAAATCCAAGCGCACTGCCGTAAAAAAAAAGATAGGTAGTCATATGAGTAAGCAGGTCATCAAAGTCATTGACGCATTAGAAGCGGCTGGGAAACCGCTAAGTGGTCAACAATTATTAGCCGCTGCGGGATATCCCAGTGATTGCGATACCGAACAACTGGAACAGTTCTTTCTGGATATTCGTAAGGCGCTCATCTCCGAAAAAACCATTGTGAAGTTGCAGCGCGGTGACGATGGACAGGACTGGTTTGCCCTAGCACAGAAGTCTGCCAAAGAATAATAGCGAGCCAAGGACAGCCGATGAAAGTCGATAAATTACACATTCGTTCTCGATTTAAAAATTTGGAAAACGTAAAGGTGGACTTTGATGAATACCACCTGATGACAGTGGTGGTGGGGCGCAATGGTTCGGGTAAATCCAACGTGCTGGAAGCGTTAGTAGCTATATTTAGGAACCTTGATTTAGGCGAAGAACCACCGTTTTCATACGAGTTAATTTATCGGCTTGGAGAACCCCATAAGCCAAATCAGCCTAGTGAACGATGGCTGGAAATCACTATTGATGCCGATCCGACTCGTGGCACTACCGCTAAGCAATACCAAATACAGGTGCGCGACTTGTTGGCAGAAGACGTATCACAAGACATGTTTGGTGAGACATCTTCAGGCAATACCGTTCCGTTTTCAAAGGTGAAACGCGATAAGGAAGGGAAAGCCCCATATTTACCAAACTATGTATTTGCTTACTATTCTGGCCCCAGTGATCGCTTAGAGAATCTCTTTAAGAAACATCGTACCGATTTTTATCGTCGCCTGCTTAAAGATGAGTTGTATTTAAAGGGCGATATTCGCCCGCTGTTCTATGCTAAACCCCACCACAGTCAATTTGTACTATTGGCCTTTTTTTTATCGGATCAAGATAGCGCCGAAAAAGCGTTCTTGTGCGAGCACTTAGGCATTGAAGGTTTAGACAGTATTCACTTCGTGATGCGGCAACCCGGTTGGGCAAAACAAAAGGGCGAATTGTTTTGGGGGGCGCGGGGTGTTGTTCGCCGCTTTTTGGACGAGCTAATTAAACACACGCTGTCACCGGTTAAGGTAACACGCCAAGAAGATACCTCTTTGACTGGTAGTAATATTCGTAACGAATTCTTCCACCTATTCTTGCCCGATGTAGAAGCACTACGTGAGTTTGCCAAAGATCTTAGCCCTGATGAGTTGTTTAAAATGCTCGAAAGTACGCTGCTTTCGGAAATCATCTCAGAAGTTAGTATTCGGGTGAATGTGACTAGCAGTAAAGACCCTCTCACCTTCCGAGAACTCAGTGAAGGTGAGCAACAGCTTCTTACCGTATTGGGCCTGCTCAAATTTACTGGTGGTAAAGACTCCCTATTTTTACTCGATGAGCCCGATACGCATCTCAATCCCTCATGGGCCGTGAAGTATCTGAAGTTCCTCCGTGACTTTGTACCAAACCATGAAACCAGCCATTTGCTAATGGTGACACATCATCCACTTGCGATTGCTGAGCTGAAAAAAGAGCAGGTTCAAGTGATGAAACGGGGTGAAGAGCATCAAGTAACCGCGAAGATGCCAGTTGAAAACCCACGGGGTATGGGAATCAACCTTATATTACGTAGTGATATCTTTGGTTTACAGACAACGCTTGATGATGATACGAATCAGAAGCTTACTGCCAGAAATGCTCTTGCAGCTCAAGAAATTTTGTCCAAAGAAAAAATTGTTCGTGAAGAAGGCCGTGAACCTGAAGATGAAGAGCAATATTTATCGAGGCTGAACTCTGAACTCGAGAGCTTAGGATTTAACCTAGCTTCAGATGATCCAGATTACCTTGAATTCCTCCGTGATAAGTACCATTCGAAAACTACGGAGGCACATTAATGCGCTGGATTTGTAAGGACGAGATAGAGGAATGCTTGACTCAGGCTTGGCGAGATATGGCTGAACAAGCAAAAACAGACTTACTTGCTGCTCCAGATCAAGCAGCAAGAAAAGCTATTCTTAAAAAAGTATCATCTTCAAAAGTGTGGCGTGATTTCTATGACTTACTTCCTGACGTATACAAACGTAAGTGTTGGTATTGTGAAGCTGAGGAAATACGCTCAGATATGCCGGTTGATCATTTCAGACCTAAAAATAAGGTCGAAGATGATAAGCAACATGATGGTTACTGGTGGCTAGCATTCGATTGGCAGAACTATCGGTGTGCTTGTACGTTCTGCAATAGCCGCAGAGTTTTTGATGAATCAGAGGGTGGTAAAGCATGTCGGTTTCCTCTGGAAAATCCTGAAGATAGAGCCTTTTCTCCTGCGGATAAGATAAAACTACGTAATGAACGACCTTACTTCCTTGACCCATTTAATCCGGATGATGAAAAACTACTTTGGTTTGATAACGATGGCGTGCCAGAACCTATGCCTGCCGCAACAGCAGAGCAGAAATCTAAGGTTGAAAACTCCATTGAAATATTTCACCTCAATGAGAGCAGAATCGTTAGAGCCAGAAATTTAGTCCGTATAGAGGTGGAACGGCAAGTTAAAAAAATAAAAAACAATGAAGATGTACCAGCTGCAAAAGCCAAATTACGCCGTATGGTACGAGATACAGAAAAGCTGTCTAGAGCTGCAATTATTTACTTACGAGTTCATAGAAATTTGGCAGAAGTAAAAGATATTCTCAATCTAGATTAGCCTAAGCGCAGGTATTAAATCATGCTTGATTGGCTTGCTTGAAAAATTCAAGGATGAACTATGGCAAAGATTACTCCTGCTCAATATGAACCAGCCTTTGACTTGGCCGCCGAGATCAGAACGGGTAGGCGCAAACGGTTAGATGCTATCGAACAACTCATTTCATTAGGTTTTAAAGAAAGTTCTGCATCTTTTTATTTAAGCGCCTTACATGCTATGCCGTTGGGCGAAGCCTATCAAAGAACCATAAGCAACTCAGCTACGCGTTATTACTTAGAGCGCTTTTTAGCGTTGATGGAAGGTCGTGAGTTTGCAAACGTCCTAAGATCTGTAGATCTTCATATTCGCTATTACAACCAGCAAGGCTCTGGAAAACAGCGCGCTTTGGCTAGACTGCTGGTGGAGTTTCAGGAGCGCGCGAGAGAGCATTACGGTTGGACTTCTTTTAGAATTTCTAGCCCAATTGAAAGTGACGTAGTTAAAGACTCGCAACAACCTGTTTTTCATGAGGGCGGCTGTAAAACGATAGAGCTATCTGTTCATGAGCGCGATCCTGCTGCCCGCAAAGCTTGTATTCAGCACTTTGGTGCGACATGCCAAGTATGTGGTTTTGATTTTGAAAAAACGTATGGGACGTTGGGCCAAGGTTTTATTCACGTCCACCATAGAGTTGATTTAGCTTTAGTTTCAAATCGCAGAGAAGTTAACCCTATTGAAGATTTGATCCCCGTATGTCCAAACTGCCATGCAATGTTGCATTCTGAAATGCCAGCTATGGCTGTTGAAGATTTGAAAATTATTATTAAAAGTCAGAAAGCCACGAACTAATTACTCGGTTTGGTACGTTTTCTGCGCGCCATTTACTGAATACTCAGCAGAGGGATGAATGAATCATTGTATAGGGCTTTGTGAAACAACCGGTCGCTGGTATGAAGGGACGGAAAGTATCGGTGCACCCGTCCATTCACCAATAATCGTTTCGGGTATTGAGTTTGTGGAAGTTGAAGCACCAGAAAACCCTTATGGAGGGCTCGTATTTAGAGAGCATAGCTTCGATCCTATTACTCGAATTCGGAGAGGCGTTGTCTATCGAGCCACGACGCATTCACCAGAAGGCTGGAGAGTTTTCGATACTGAACGACATGATATCGCAGTTGCTGACATTAAGGGGACTCGGCAATTGCTGACCTGCCGCAAATTTTACATTGGCGATAGCTTGAATTTTTTGAGAGCGACAAAGCAAACGCCCAAAGTCGTGATTGGTGAAGAGCCGTTCGTTAGTCTTTGGCAGGTTCTGTCTATTGAAACTGCAGCTTCTGGTATGCGATTAGTAACGCTGAAGGCC
Source organism: Shewanella mytili (assembly GCF_046765975.1). NCBI lineage: Bacteria > Pseudomonadati > Pseudomonadota > Gammaproteobacteria > Alteromonadales > Shewanellaceae > Shewanella > Shewanella mytili. The sequence goes on from NZ_JBKOUD010000021.1 coordinate 44,296, forward strand.
TTACATTTTTTAGATACTGTTCCTGAACTTCGCTTAGAGCAAATTACAAATCTTCAGTTACGTCAGGAATTAAAGTCAGCGGTTGAAAATGTTGACGTAGTGTAGTGGTCAAGTCATTTTGGCCACATCGTTGTAGCTATTCCAGTAACGTTTCTCCGATTCATTTGGCGTTAAACCACCGTTGTAAGAATGCGGTCTCAGTCGACTGTAATAGCCATGAATATATTCACCTATCTTCTGCTTTGCTTTCGTAAAGCTCCCGTAACCTGTCGTTGGGATCCATTCAGTTTTAAGGCTTCTGAAGAAGCGTTCCATAGGACTATTGTCCCAACAATTTCCTCTGCGACTCATGCTTTGCGTTAAACGATAGCGCCAGATTAACTGACGGAATTTACGGCTTGTGTAGTGACATCCTTGGTCGCTATGGAACATCACGTTCTTTGGCTGTCCACGATACTCAAATGCCATTGTAAGTGCCTGACAGGTCAGGTTGCTGTCAGGCGAATAACTCATTGCCCAACCTATTGGCTTGCGGGCAAACAGGTCGATTACCACTGCCAGATAAGCCCAGCGGTTGCCCGTCCAGATAAAGCTGACATCACCGCACCAGACCTGATTTGGTGCAGTAACAGCGAACTGCCTGTCGAGTAAGTTAGGAATAGCAACATGTTCCTGAGTAGCTTTCCTGTAAGTATGTTTTGGCAACTGACAACTGAACAAACTCATTTCTTTCATGAGCTTGCCTGCACGGTATCGGCTAAGTGTAATGTCGTGAGACTCATCATTCGAAATGATGTCTGATATGGTTCTAGCTCCAGCAGAACCACCACTCAATCGATACGCTTCACGTACTAAACTGCGCAACCGGATAGCTTCCGGCGATGCTCGCTTATCGCGCT
>NZ_JBKOUD010000022.1:0-38654 GCF_046765975.1 Shewanella mytili
GGCGTTAAAAGTCACAGACACATCGGAGGCATTTTGAAAGGTCCAAGTCCTGAAGATAAAGAACCTATGAAGGGGTTTCCCCAAGTAGGCTATTTGAAGAATTACATATCTTCTGAAAATATCATCGTTGGTGACTATACCTACTACGATGACCCTGAAGGTCCTGAGCGATTTGAGAGCAATGTACTTTATCATTTTCCGTTTATTGGAGATAAGCTCATAATAGGGAAATTTTGCGCTATCGCAAAAGACGTAAAATTCATAATGAATGGCGCTAATCATAAAATTTCTGGCTTTTCGACATACCCATTCCAAATATTTGGTAACGGCTGGGAGAAGGTCATGCCTAAAGAGGGGGAGCTACCCTACAAAGGCGATACAGAAATTGGGAATGATGTTTGGATCGGCTATGAAGCTACAATTATGCCGGGAGTCAAAGTTGGCGATGGAGCAATAATAGCGAGTAAATCTATCGTGACAGCTGATGTCCCGGCGTACAGCGTTGTTGGTGGCAATCCTGCCAAAGTCATTAAATATCGATTTGATGATAGTACAATTAATGAGCTCTTAGAGATGGCTTGGTGGGATTGGAGTGCAGAAAAAATAACTGAACATCTCGAAGCAATAGTTGGCTGTGACCTTCTTGCACTTCGGAAGGCAAACGGCTTTTAACAAAGCATTGCAGCGGACAAGCCGCTGAATGCGGCGTTAAAAATGGGGGGATTACCATGGCTAATGGGGCATGTGGTCGAGATGTGCCTGCTCGTGCTTTATCCTGTGAATGAAAAAAGCCTGCACAGCCGCCAGCGGCAGGGGAACAATCAATAGCAGCATCAGCCCGGCATTCAGGGTATTGAATCCGAGGTTGGCGTCTTCATGGATAAACAGCTGCAACTCCTTGAGACAAAGAAAGGCCACGCCACAGATGGGGATGAAGATAAGCAAAAACCCCATGACGGCATGAAACACAATGTCACGCTGACTGTTGTGGGGCAATGGCTCCAGCGCTGGGTCAGCAAGCGTGGCAGCAGCAAAACAGGCAAGGATGAACCCCAGTAACATCTGCATATAAAGCGCCGCCCTCAGGGCATTCTGGTTGGCTGTCATATACATTCCTTGTCATGCTCCTCTATCTGGATTGTCAGGCTCAAAACCTGCATTACGTTGATACTTTACCGGCAATCACCAGCGATGAAAACCAAGCCTTTAGGCGTATCAATTGTTACCAGGCATGTTCTGCATTGTTGGAAAACCGCCAATAATGATAATCTGCCGTTCTTGGCAGCATTAAATAACGTGAGATCCCACCCTTGCAAATCATCAAAGCCACCCCGGCGGATTTACCCCGGGTAATGGAAATTTACCAACATGCCAGAGCCTTTATGAATGCCAATGGTAATGGCGGACAGTGGGCCAATGGCTATCCCCAACAGTCGCTGATCAGTGCAGGGATTGCACAAGGCAACTGTTATGTGTGTGTGGATGATGGTGCCATTATTGCCACGTTTTATTATGCAAAGGAGCAGGACCCCACTTATCAGCGCATTGAAAACGGCCATTGGCTTAACGAAAAGCCCTATGGGGTATTGCACCGGATAGCCGTGCACAGCAGCAAAAAGGGGATTGCCAGTTACTGCCTGCAATGGTGTTTTGCACAATGCGGCAATATGCGCATTGATACCCACCAACATAACCTGCCCATGCTGCGGGTGTTGGAGAAAAACGGTTACTGCCATTGCGGCATCATTTATGTGGCAGATGGTACGCCCCGCCTGGCGTTTCAGAAAACCCGTTAACCGGCACAGGGGATGCCCCTAATATGGATAAAGGCGATAACACTTAAGGTGATGCTGGGGCAGGGAGCCGCTATTTGCCGGATTGGGTGCTAGGGCAGGTGCGGCATTAATCATGCTTTAACCATGATTAATGCCGGACGCACTTTGCAAAATATTGGCGATAATCACCCGCAGGCTACTAACTGCCGCCGTTTTATCCGCATCACCGCAGGCCACGGCGTTGGCAATCTCATCAATGGCGCCATGTACCGCATAAAACAGCAGTTTATTGTCCTGGGCACTGGGCGGCAGATATTCGCCAAACAGTTCGGCGTAAAATTCGGCGTAGTGGTTGCGGATATCATGACTTAACGCACTAAAGGCCTCGCATCCCTGCAGGGCGGCGATAATCGATTCATACTCACTGCCGCAGCGCAAGGCGCAGTCAATATAACCGTGACAGACCAGCTCAATCAGTGCGCTGAGCGAGTTGCATTGTTGCTGTTTGGCCTGTTTTACCGACTCAATAAATTGGGTGTCATAGAAGCGGTACAGTTCAGACAAAAGCCCTTCTTTGGTGTGAAAATGGCGGTAAGTGACCGGTTTGGTTACGCCGGCTTTTTGTGCCAGTGTGCTCAGTGTCAGGCTGCCCGCACCTTGCTGGCTTACCATCTCCCGGGCCAGTGTGAGTAGTTGTTGGCGGCGTTGATCTTTGAGCATTCTTTTGGTCACAATGGCTCCTGTTATGGTGTGGCACTGACAAAAAAGCGGCAATAAGATTGCCGCTTTCGGGAAGTTTACTGTCAGGCAGTATACTGTTGCAGTTCAACTTTTGGGAAGTCGATTTTGGGCTGCACAATATTGTTGACCCAGTTGCTGAAGTTGTTGATGCCGGTCCAGGCACACACCTGCATCAGCAGCTGTTCACTCAGCCCGGCCTCTTTAAAGGCGGCAATCTGGCTGTCAGGCAATTGGCCCTTGTGCTTCATGATGGACAGCGCGGTATCCAGCAGTATCTGATCGGTGGGATCTTCAGCTTTGCCCTGTTGGGCCAACACGCATTGCGCTTTTGTTAAGCCTGCATGTTTGCTGGAGAATGTATGGCCACTGACACAATAATGGCAACCGTTATAGTTACCCACTGCCAGTGAAATCAGCTCGCGTTGGGCTTCGCTCAAAAGGCAGTGATCCTCGATGGTTTGTTCAAAGGCCAGATACCCCTGCATCACTGCACCAGAGATCCCCAGCGCTGAAAAAAAGTTGGGGATAACACCATATTTAGCCTTGATCTCTTGCAGAATGGGCTTGGCTAACGCATCGGCATTTTCCAGTGTGCATTTGGTCAGTCTTTCCATTGAAACTACTCCTGTTACTGCTATGAGAGGAAATCTCAATAGCGTGTCGTATTTACAATAACCACGGTCATTACCCCATGGCATCCACACCTTGTTAAAGGTGGTGTCCAGCAATGTTGTGACCGCATGGGCTGTGGGTGATGTACCGGCATTCACCGCAGTCAATACTGCGCTGCCTGCCAAGGGCCGCATCGCCCTCACACACTTGGTTACGAGGGGACGTAACATTGCTGAACACAAGTTACCATTAGTAATTTACCTGAATGTTACCATTGGTAACTTATCTGCGCAACCCCTGTAGGGAACACGGCAACAGGTGGGCATCCCTAAAAAGGCATCATTGAAAAATGGTAGGGCTTCTGGCGCACTTGCCGCGGGCCAAGCGTCAAACAGTACTTGCAGCAGGCGGGGCTCGCGCCGGATAATTGCCGGCACTTGGACATGATTTTTGATTGCAATGGATACGGTGACATTACAGGTGACCGATGATGGGTCACACACTTTATTTAACGCAGCGCTGAATGAAACCTATCATTCCCATCAAGGGGCGCTGGCAGAATCTCGTTATGTGTTTATTGATGCCGGACTGGCGGAAAATCTCAAGACTTTCACCGCCCCGGCCATTTTGGAAGTGGGCTTTGGTACCGGCCTTAATGCGCTGTTAACCTTAGGGTATATACAGGCGTTGAACCAACAACGCCAGGCCGCCAATCAACCCGTATTGCAGGTGCATTATCTGAGCATTGAGCCTTTTCCGTTAGCGCGGCCGCTGCTTGAGCGCCTTAATTACAAGCAGTTGCTGGCTCCCTGTTACGCCCCATTGTTTGACGCGCTGCATGATGCCCCCTGGGAGCAGGCCACCGAAATCATTCCGGGATTCTGGCTGACCAAATGTCAAAACACCCTGCAGCAACAGCCGTTGCCCGCGCAGCAGTTCAGCCTGGTGTATTTTGATGCCTTTGCCCCTCATAAACAGCCGGAAGTGTGGCAGCGGGAAAATTTTGCCAAATGTTATCAAGCGCTTCAGCCTCAGGGCATGCTGGTGTCCTATTGCGCCAATGGGCAGTTTAAGCGGGATTTGAAAGCCGTGGGTTTTACCGTGAAAGCCTATCCTGGGGCATTGGGTAAGCGGGAGATGACCCGCGCCTGGCGGTAAAGGATGCGGCACAGCCATGAGGGCTGCGCCACCAGCATAAAAAACGACATGGGCGAGCTTAGAATTTGCGCATTGTTTTTATTATTTGCACATTCCTATCGTTGGGGGCGATAACAAATATGTTCAGCCCACCCATGTCGAAACCTTGGCAACAGCATCCTTGCCTTGCCACCCGTCATCCGTGACCGGTTACGGAATAAAAATGACAAGAATGAACCTAGAAAAGCGCAAAATTGGGGGAGCACACTTTTTCTATCGTTGGGGGCGATAACAAAGGTTGTTCAGCTCAAACTTGTCGAAACTTCAGTTAAAAATCCTGGCGTTCAGTTGTGCAATGGCAGACGACAAGCGCTGCAGCCATGGGGCTGAGGATTGATTGTCAGATTCGCTTTGCCGTACTAACAGGTACAAGGATTTGGTGCTGAGTCCGTACTGCCGGGCTACATCACACAACAATCGCCCGTGGTGAGTGACTTCACTGACGGCCTGACGCCGCATGTATTCTGTCATTTCCATTTGAGCTCCGTGTTACCTGATAACCATTTTACCGAGCTATTCCACATCCCACTGGCTTACGCCGAGGTGTTGGTAGCTTTGCCAGTAACTACGGCAGCGTTGGAAAAAGTAAGACATGATTTTCATCGTTACCTCCTGCATCACCGATATACTAAAGATACTATATGTAAGAACTGTGCCACTTTTTTTAAATAATTTTTAAAGTTTAAAATCAAATAGATACAAAAATTTTTAAAAATGATGCCACCGTTGTGGCGTTCCATCAAAGTGCAGTCGGCACTACTTTGGTGCGTTGAGGGCCAAGCCCGCTGCGGGGAAAATGCCTTGTCATGGCTTACTGAATCCCGCCTGAATGGCCCGGGAAATCGCGGGAGAAGCCGCTGATAGGGCGTTGTCTTAGCCATGGATGGTTATATACTGAAATACATAAACAAATTGGCTTAATAGCAGGAGCTTTCCCATGAACAAACAGGCAATCATGCCGCTAACCGCTTCGGCACTGGTATTGTTTTTAGCTGCCGGGTGCACCACGGTTAACCCCTACACCAATGAGCAACAAACCTCAAAAGCCACCAGTGGCGCCCTGATAGGTGCTGCCGCCGGCGCCATTGTGGGGGTGGCAACATCAAGCAAGCATGACCGGGGCAAAGGCGCATTGATTGGCGCAGCCTCCGGGGCTGCAGTTGGGGGCGGCGCCGGGTACTACATGGATGTTCAGGAAGCGAAACTGCGTCAACAATTGTCCGCCTCCGGCGTCAGCGTCAGCCGCAGCGGTGAGAACATCATCCTGAATATGCCTAACGAGATCACTTTTCAGGTAGACAAAACCGATTTGAGCGCCGGTGCCATGCAGGTGCTGGACAGCGTGGCCATGGTGGCCAAGGAATACCCCAAAACCCAGCTGAATGTTATCGGCCATACCGACAGCAGCGGCTCTGCCGCCTATAACTTGAGGCTGTCCCAGGTGCGGGCATCATCCGTGGGCAATTACTTGATCCAACGGGGCGTTGCCGGCCAACGGGTGGTGATGCAAGGGGCGGGTGAAGCCCATCCCGTGGCTGACAACCGCAATGCTGCCGGACGGGCGCAAAACCGCCGGGTAGAAATAGTCCTGAGCCCTTTGCCACAGTAAGGCATTATCGCTTCCTTGACTGGCATCAAGCCCGTGCGTGCATGTCGCTTTTGGCCGACTGTCACGCCGGGTAATGCTTGCCCAACTCAGTAGTTGCCAATGTTAAACATCCAGGTTTTGCCTGGGAAAAGACTGGAGCATGTGTCTGGGAAAGGGCAAGCCTGCGCTGGATGTCCTCGAGCGGTCAGCTTCCCAAAAAGAGGGTGGCTAATCCAAGAAAGGCGAACAGGCCTATCACATCGGTGATGGTGGTAAGCACCATGCTGCCGGCCAGCGCCGGGTCCACGCGCAGTCTTTTCAGCACCACCGGAATGGATGCCCCGGCCAGGCCTGCCACGGTAAGGTTTATCAGTATGGCGCCGGCAATTAACAAGGCCAGGGTAATATCGCTTTTCCACAGCCATACGGCAGTAAAAATCAGCCCGGCCCAGATAATGCCATTGAGCAAGCCGATGATCAGCTCTTTGCCCACCAACCAGCGGGTGTTGCGTTTATCAAGCTGCCCCAGTGCAATGCCGCGGATCACCAGCGCCAGCGTTTGATTGCCGGCCACGCCGCCCATGCTGGGCACGATGGTCATCAAAATGGCAACGGTGGCGTGGCGCTCCAGGGTGCCTTCAAACATGTTGGATACCGAAGCGGCCAGTAATGCGCTGAAAAGGCTGATGGTCAGCCACGATGTGCGGCGCAGGGTGCTTTTGACAATGGGGCCGAACGTATCTTCATCATCATCCATGCCGGCCATGCCCATCATGGAGTGCTCGGCGTCTTCGCGGATAACATCCACCACATCATCGACCGTGATGCGCCCCAGCAATTTGCCCTCGCTGTTTACCACGGGTGCCGACAGCCAGTCATGCCGGGCAAAACGCTGGGCGGTTTTACTGGCACTGAGATTCACCGGCACCGCTTCCAGTTGGGCATTCATCAGACTGCCTATGGTGCTGCTGGGCGGATTGGTCAGTAACTGGGCCAGCGTAATGCCGCCTTGCAATATGTTGCGCCTGTCGGCGACATACAGGGTGTCGGTTGCCTCCGGCAGGGCTTTGCGTTGCCGCAAGTAACGCAATACCACTGCAATGGTGACATCCGGCCGGATAACCACGGTATCGGTATTCATCAGGCTGCCGGCGGTGTCTTCCGGGTAAGACAGGGCCTGTTCCACCCTAGCGCGGTCTTGTACGCTCATGGCCTGCAATACTTGCCGATAGAGGGAGTCCGGCAAGCTGCGCAGCACATAGGCCAGATCATCCGTATCCATGCCGGCGGTCACTTGGGCCAGGTGTTTGGGGCTCATCATGCAGATGAGCTGATCTTTCATCTCTTCGCCCAGCTCTTCGAGGATTTCACCGCTGTTTTCATGGTCGATTAACTGCCACAGCATGTTGCGGTTTTTGGGCGGGGAGGATTCAAGAATGTGGGCGATATCGGAAGGCGCCATCTGCCGCAGCAGGTGGCGAATATAGACTAAGCGGCCGCTATCCAGCGCTTGGTTGAGGCGCTCGAGCAGTTCTGCGGTGTCAGCTTGCTTTGGAGTGTCCGCAGCCATGTTCCCTCTTTGTCAATTCTGCACTGGGGAAAATGCGCCTGACGCCGTCAGCGGTTAACTGGCTTCGTCAAAACGGGCGTTAATCAAATTGCAGATGGCTTCCATGGCCGGTTCTGCATCCGGGCCATCGGCAATCAAACGGATTTTTTTGCCCATGCCGGTTTCCAGCATCAGCAACCCCAGCACGCTGGCTGCGGATGCCTGTTTTTGCCCCTGGACCAAAAGGATGTTGGCATCAAACTCATTGGCCAATACTGCCAGTTTAGTTGCCGCCCGGGCATGTAACCCGAGTTTGTTGAGAATGGTGACTTCCCGCTCAATTCTGGCCACTTTCCAGTTCCCTGTGGCGCGCCTGCACTTTATGTTTGCTGTCGCAAAAACGTTTGGCCAATTGTTCCGTCACGTATACAGAGCGGTGCTTGCCGCCTGTACAGCCAATGGCCACGGTCAGATAACTGCGGTTATTGCGTTCCAGATGGGGCAGCCAGGTATCCAGCAGGTTTTCTATTTGCCAGATGAATTTATTCACCAGCGGCTGGCGGTTAAGAAACTCCCGTACCGGTTCGTCCAGTCCGGTAAACGGCCGCAGCTGGGGTTCCCAGTGGGGATTGGGCAAGAAACGGGCATCAAACACAAAGTCCGCTTCTGTGGGCAAACCGTATTTAAAACCAAAGGAGACAAAGTTGATCACCAGCTCTTTGGTGGCACTGCCCAGCAGAATTTCCCGCACGGCATCGCTCAGCTCATAAATATTGAGGGCGGAGGTGTCGATGTAGTGATCCATCAGTTGCGACAGGGGCATGAGTAACTTGCCTTCCTGCTCGATGGCATCTTTCAGGGAGATTTTGCTCTTGGACAAGGGGTGTAGACGCCGGGTTTCGCTGTAGCGTTTCAGCAGCACTTTATCCGAGGCGTTAAGGAAGAAACTTATCACCTCGGTGTTTTGCGGCAGTTTTTCCAGCTGGCTTTCGAGCACCTTGTCCTGATTGGGCAGGTTGCGCACATCCACGCTAATGGCCACCAGCTCGTTACTGCCGCGCAGGTTGTCCAGCAAGCTGCCAATCATGGGCAGGGGCAGGTTGTCCACACAGTAGTAACCCATGTCTTCCAGAACCCGTAACGCCACAGATTTTCCTGACCCGGAGCGCCCGGAGACAATGGCCAGTTTCATCCGTTGATCACCTGATACAGTTCTGCTTGTGAGGTGGCCTTGCGCAATTGCTTGAGCACCTGTTTGTCACTGAGTTTTTCGGCCATGGCCGATAGCGTGCTCAGGTGTTGCTGGCATTGATCTGCCGGCACCACCAAGGCAAACAGGATGTCTACCGGTTGATTGTCAATGGCATCAAAAGCAATCGGTTCGTCACATTTCACCAGCACCGCAATGGGGGCGGTGATGTCTGGCAGTCGGCCATGGGGAATGGCAATGCCATTCCCGATACCGGTGCTGCCCATTTTTTCTCTGGCCAACAGGCTTTCAAAAATGGCTTGGGATGACAGGTTTGGATACTGGGTCGCCGCGAGTTCGCTGATGAGCTCCAATACCTTTTTCTTGCTGCCGGGTGTGGCGCAGGCGGTACACTCCGGCCGCAGGACGGTACTAAGTTCCATCATGAGTATTTTGTCAGCTTTTCTTTGTATTTAATGACCTGACGATCCAATTTATCAATCAGAGCGTCGATGGCGGCGTACATGTCACTATGTTCCGCGGTGCCATGCACCTCACCACCGTTCAGATTTAGCTTGGCTTCGACTCGTTGTGTGTCTTTTTCCACAGTGAGTACAACGCGCACATTATTGATCTGTTCGAAATGGCGTTCAAGTTTTGCAAATTTACCCTCCACATAGCTTTTCAGAGAGTCAGTGATCTCAATATGATGGCCTGCCAGATTAATCTGCATAGCGGTCTCCTCCATGGGGTCATTGGCTTTACAAACTCTTACGTTGATTTGAAGGCGGGATCATCATGGCTTCGCGATATTTGGCGATGGTACGCCGGGCCACGTTGATCCCCTGCTCAGCCAGAAGCTGTGCCATTTTACTGTCGCTGAGGGGCTTTTTGGGGTTTTCAGCTGCCACCAGCTTTTTAATGAATGCCCGGATGGCGGTTGATGAGCATTCGCCGCCGTCTTCAGTGCCCACGTGGCTGGAAAAGAAATACTTGAGCTCAAAAATGCCGCGGGGGGTGTGCATGTATTTTTGAGTGGTAACCCGGGAAATGGTGGATTCATGCATGTCCACCGCCAGGGCTATATCGTTCAGTACCATGGGTTTCATGGCTTCTTCGCCGTATTCAAAAAAGCCTTGCTGAAACTGCACGATGCAGTTGGCCACTTTGAGCAGGGTATCGTTGCGGCTCTCCAGACTCTTGATAAACCATTTGGCTTCCTGCAGATGACCGCGAATGAATTGGCTGTCGGACTGGCTGCGGGCGCTGCGGGCCATGGCGGCATATTGCTGGTTGATGCTGAGTTTGGGCATGCAGTCCGGGTTGAGTTCCACCACCCAGCGGCCGTTTTTCTTCCAGACGCTGACATCCGGAATGACATATTCTTCATCCTGGGGTTGCACCAGCAGGCCAGGGCGCGGGTTAAGGGTCTGGATAAGGGCTATGGCTTCGCGCAGCTCGTCTTCCTTGAGGCGGGTTTTGCGCATCAAGGTGCGGTAGTCTTTGCTGGCAATCAGGTCAAGATACTGGCTCAGCAACATCACGGCATTTTCCAGATGGGGCGTGTCGGCAGCAAATTGTGCCAGCTGGATTAACAGGCACTCTTGTAAGTCTTTGGCTGCAATGCCAACAGGATCAAAATGTTGCACACGTTTTAGCACGGCTTCGATTTCTGCCAGCTCGATTTCCGGGTCGCCCATGGCTTCGAGGATTTCCTCGGTGCTTTGGGTCAGGTAGCCCTGATCGTCAATGGCTTCAATGATGGCGGTGGCAATGGCCCCATCGGTTTCAGAAAACGGGGTAAGATTTTTCTGCCATTCCAGATGTTCGTGCAAGCCTTCACTGGTTTCCCCTTGAAAGGGCGTGTCGTCATCCCGCAGCGGGCCGGCACTGACCGCCGGTGCCGCCGTGAACACTTCATCCCAGGTGGTATCCATGGGCAGTTCTTCGGGCAGGGATTCGTTGGTGAGGGCCTCAGGGGTTTCCACGGTAGAGCTGTCGGCAACGTCTGCTGTGGCCGGGGTGTCATCCAGGGAGGCATCCGCATTTTCGCTGTTGTCGGCGAGCTGGTTGTCTTCGGTTGTCTCCAGAAGTGGATTAGCCTCCAGCGCTTGCTGAATTTCCTGTTGTAACTCCAGTGACGACAGCTGCAACAGGCGGATGGCCTGCTGCAGTTGTGGTGTCATGGTCAGTTGTTGACCCAGTTTTAACTGGAGTGACGTCTTCATGTTACCGCTTACCCCTACATCCTGTTGTGCATTAAAAAACTTTTTTTATTTAAAGCCCTTAACGATAAAGGCCGGTGTTTGTTGTTTACTATAGCTTGAATTGTTCACCCAAGTACACTGCGCGCACTTGCTGGTTATCGAGGATCTCGGTGGGGGTGCCTTCTGCAATCAGTTGCCCGTGGCTCACAATGTAAGCATGTTCGCAGACATCCAGTGTTTCGCGCACATTGTGATCGGTAATCAGCACCCCTAAACCCCGGGAGCGCAGCTGTTCGATGATTTTCTTGATGTCAATCACCGAGATGGGGTCCACCCCGGCAAACGGCTCATCGAGCAAGATGAACTTGGGATCGGCAGCCAGTGCTCTGGCAATCTCCACCCGGCGCCGTTCCCCACCGGAGAGGGACATGCCGAAGCTGTCGCGGATGTGGGTGATGTGAAACTCTTCAAGGAGTTGCTCCAGCTGTTCTTCCCGGCCGTTTTTATCCAGATCCTTGCGGATCTGCAGTACGGCCATGATGTTGTCCCGCACGGTGAGTTTGCGAAAAATACTGGCTTCCTGGGGCAGATAACCGATGCCTTTGCGGGCACGTATGTGCATGGGTGCCAAGGTCAGTTCATCTTCATCAATGAAAATCCGGCCCTTTTCGCTTTGGATAAGCCCTACTACCATGTAAAAGGTGGTGGTTTTTCCTGCGCCATTGGGGCCGAGCAAGCCCACAATCTGCCCGGTTTTTACCGCCAGGCTGACATCTTTGACCACCATTCTTTTTTTGTAGCTCTTGGCGAGATTCTGGGCGATCAGGGTGTTACTCATTGCTGCTCCTGCCGGGGGCCGGTTTTGCCATCTTGTTGGTAATTATCCGGTTGAATGACCGTGGTTACCCGGTCGTTGCCATGACCGCTGCTGGTGGCCTGCAGTTGCTGGTTTTCCAGGTCATAGACGATTTTCTCAGCGGTGGACAGGCTGCCGTCTTGTTCCACTTTGGCGTTGCCGATGAGTGTCAGTACCCGTTTGTTGATGTGGTAGTGTATTTCGTTGGCACTGGCGTTGGCGATACGACCATCCTCCAGTTGCTTGCGAAAGGTGGCAGGTGAGCCTTTGGCCACCAAAATGCGCTCGCCGTTTTTGTCGGTATTGGAGGCGTTGAGCTCCTGGGCGGTGAGTTTCATGGAGCCTTGGGTCACGGTCACATGGCCGACGTACACCACCTGCTTGTTTTTGATGTCGGCATCTTGGGTATCGGCATTAATCTTGACTTGTTGCAACAGGTCGTTATCGATGGCCGCTGCCGACAGGCTGGCCAGAGACAAGAGTGCACCGAGAAAAAGCTTATTTGGTTTCATAGGTTCCTTTTACCTGACTAAGCAGCCTTACCTGTTGAGCATTCAGGTCGGCGTAAAGCCCCTGACCCGTGATGTTGAAATCCTGGCCGTTAACCTGAATGTGGCGGTCAGAGGTCATGATCATGCTGCCAAGATCCAACTCCAGATAACTGGTACTGATGGATTGTATGGGTTCTGTGGGACTGATGGCATCAATGATAACATTATTTTGTAACACGACCTTGTTGCTGCGTTTTTCCAGCAACCCCTGCTTGGCTGTCATGCGCCATTCGGCTTGGCCGTTATCCGGGAATATCCAGTATACCGGGTTGGTAAACACGGTACGGTCGTGCTGTTCGTAGTGTTCCATGTGCTTGGCGGTAACACGGCTGGCAATCATCCCATTGACATCGTAGCTGACGCTGTGAAGATCGTCAGCGACGTAATCGGGTTGTTCCGTCACGCTAGTCTGGGGATTTTCCTGGGTATTGCGCTTGTGCTGGATCTGCCAGTACAAGAGCACGGCCGCGGTAAAAAATGCAATGATTGCCAGCGTGACTTTATTCATATGCTCATGCCATGTGCGTGGTTGATTTTATCCTGACTCAAAAGTAACAGATCAGCCAATTCCCGCAGGGCGCCGTGACCACCATTGAGGTAGGTTACCAGCTGTGCCAGCTGTTTGACCCTGGGGTGACCGTCGGCCACACAGACTCCAAGCCCCACCTGCTGCATGACAGGCAAGTCCACCATGTCATCGCCGATATAGGCCACTTGCTCAGGTTGCAGCTGGTAATGCTGCAGCAGCCAGCGAAAAGGTGCAAGTTTGTCGTCAATGCCCTGGAAAATATGAGGAATTCCCAACGCCTTCATGCGGTTTTCCACAATGCTGGATTGGCGGCCGGTGATAACGGCCACCTGGATGCCGGCATTCAGCAATGCCTTGATACCATAGCCATCCCGGGTATGGAAGGCTTTGAGCTCTTCACCGTTGTTGCCAAGATAGATGCGGCCATCGGAAAAAACGCCATCCACATCGCAGATAAGCAGGCGAACCTGCTGGGCCGCTTGCCATACCGGTGCCGCTATCGGGCCATAAAATCCCTCATGACTCATTACATCACTCCCGCGTTGACCATATCCAGCATGTTAAGGGCACCCACCGGCCGGTGTTGGCCATCGACCACAATCAACCCGTTGATATTGTGATCGTCCATGATTTTCAAGGCTTCTGCCGCCAGGATATTGGCCGTGGCGGTAATGCAGTTTGGCGTCATCACTTCGGCAATTTTGGTGGTGCGCAGATTCACGTCAGCATCAATGACCCGGCGTAAATCACCGTCCGTGAAAATCCCCATAAGCGTGTTGTCCCCATCCACGATGGCGGTCATGCCCAGCCCTTTTTTGGAGATTTCATAAAGGGCATCCGTGATGCAGATATCGTGTGGCACCAGCGGAATATCCGCCCCTTTGTGCATGATGTTGTCAACTTTCAACAATAACTTGCGACCCAGCGCACCGCCGGGGTGGGACAGGGCGAAATCATCTTTGGTAAAGCCTTTGGCTTGCAGCAGGGCAATGGCCAGGGCATCGCCCATGACCAGAGTGGCGGTTGTGCTGGAAGTGGGCGCTAGTCCCAGCGGACAGGCCTCTTCCGGTACATGGATGCACAAATGCAGCTGTGCCAGTTTGGCCATGGTGGATTGGGCATTGCCGGTCATGGCGATCATTGGGATCCCCTGGCGTTTAATCACCGGTATCAGGGTGAGAATTTCATGGGCCTCCCCGGAATTGGAGATGGCCAAGACAATGTCGTTTTCGCTCAGCACGCCCAAATCGCCATGACTGGCCTCGCCGGGATGAACGAAAAATGCCGGGGTGCCGGTACTTGCCAGCGTGGCGGAAATCTTGTTGCCGATATGGCCGGATTTGCCCATGCCCATTACAATCACTTTGCCCTGGCAGCGGTAAATCATGTCACAGGCTTGGGCAAACTCGGGAGAGTCTACGTATTGATACAGGTTATCCAAGGCTTGTTTTTCGATATCAATGACTTTGCGTCCCCACTGGCGCAACTGATTTGAATCTGTCATATCTTTCTCTCTGTCATCTTTTTATTGCCCGTCCCCGCTGGTCATCTTACGGTGGTATACCGCAAGCGCCATCCTCGTGACTCATCATGGCGTGCCATGACGGGGGCTTGTCGGGGCGGTGGCATTCATGCCCTTAGCTTATGTGCGCATCCATGTGCCATGCTTTGCCTTAAATCCCCATTGCCGCAGGCTGTTATCTCATCGGTGAGGCGTGCGGATTATCCGTGGCAGCATAAAGTGTTCTGTCAGTGCCGGTGCTGCGATATATCAATACTTGATTCAATACCTAACGCCACATACGGCTGCAGCTGATGTTGCCTGCCATATCAGGGCATATTGCGATAAAAAATGCGCCGATACCGGGCATTAGTACAATATTTGCAACATTAATGTCCGGGAACTGCCCGATAACACGGTCGTTGTCCGGCTTGCCAGGCGGTATTTATTCACCGCAGCCTTGATGACTGCAGGATGCCCGTTTCCATAAAAACCGGCGTTAACCTTGTCGTCCATTGCAGCAATCATCGGCACCAAAGTGATTGAGTTATATCTTTTTTTTGCAAAAATTTCTGGTGCTTCCCGGCCTTTGACACCGCAGCGTTAACGGGTATCATCCGCAACATTTTCCATCGGCGGGCATTGTCGCTGTATTTTTTGCAAATTGAAAGGGTAGGGTGCCGCTCCGGCATGCCGGTTGTGTGCAATAATCTGTTTGCGTACAATTTACCGCTTATTACTGATATTAGCTGGAATATCGGCTGTTCAGGAATAGTTCAGATTGGCACAACTAACATGATCCACAATCATCCGTGACTTGTCACCCTGATGCAGGCACATGGATATCTGCAGTGACATGATGCGGCAAGCAGCAATCCCGCCCATCTCTAACAGGAATTTTTAGAACTGGAATCAAACATGAGCCAAACACCGACCGCACTGGTTGAAGTGAAGGACCTCCGTTTTAGCCGAGGCTCACGCTTGCTGTATGACGGCATCAGTCTCAGTATCCCCAAAGGCAAGGTGACGGCCATCATGGGGCCAAGCGGCATTGGCAAAACCACCCTGCTGAAATTAATCGGTGGGCAGTTGACCCCTGATGGCGGCGAAGTGCTGTTTGAGGGCAAGAATATTCATAAGCTTTCCCGCAACGAGTTATTTGAAGTGCGTAAGCGCATGAGCATGTTGTTTCAAAGCGGCGCCATGTTTACCGATATGAACGTGTTTGACAACACGGCTTTTGCCTTGCGGGAACACTCGGGATTGCCGGAAGCGATTATCCGCCGCATTGTGTTGATGAAACTGGAAGCCGTAGGCCTGCGGGGCGCCGCCTCATTGATGCCCAGCGAGCTTTCTGGCGGCATGCAGCGCCGGGCTGCCCTTGCCAGAGCCATCGTGATGGAACCGGAAATGGTGATGTACGATGAGCCGTTTGCCGGACAGGACCCCATCTCCATGGGGGTGGTGGTAAAACTGATCCGTGAGCTGTCGGACGCCCTGGCGCTGACGTCCGTGGTGGTGTCTCACGATGTGGGCGAGGTGCTCAGTATCGCCGATTACGTTTACATCATTGCCGACAAACGCATTATTGCCGAGGGCACGCCTGAGCAGCTGCGAAATGCCGACAATCCGCAACTGCGCCAGTTCCTTGATGGTGCACCGGATGGCCCGGTACCGTTTCACTACCCGGCGATGGATTATCAGAAGGAGTTATTGGGTGCGGCTGACTGATGGGATTGCCGCTCTTGGGCATAATGCCCTGGGGCTGGTTTACGGCTTGGGACAAGCCGGATTGCTGTTGTGGGGGTCATTAATACAATGGCCCCGTCCCCGTAAGGGATTGCCGCTGCTGATCAAGCAGATTTATGTGGTGGGCGTGCAGTCCATGGTGATCATTCTGGTCTCCGGCTTGTTCATCGGCATGGTACTGGCCTTGCAGGGCTATACCATTTTGGTGGATTTTGGCACGGAGCAGAGCCTTGGCCCCTTGGTGGCCCTGAGTTTGCTGCGTGAGTTGGGGCCGGTGGTGACCGCCTTGCTGTTTGCCGGCCGCGCCGGCTCCGCCTTGACGGCCGAGCTGGGGCTGATGAAAAGCACCGAACAGCTGTCATGCATGGAGATGATGGCCATCGATCCGTTGCGGCAGGTGATTGCACCGCGATTCTGGGCCGGGTTCATCAGTATGCCGTTACTGGCCATGATGTTTACCGCCGTGGGCATTTACGGCGGGTATCTGGTGGGCGTGCAATGGAAAGGCATTGATGATGGCGCTTTCTGGTCCATTTTGCAGGCGGCGGTAGAGTGGCGACAAGATATTGTAAATTGCCTGATTAAAAGTTTTGTATTCTCTTGGGTGGTGACCTGGATAGCGCTTTATCGCGGTTATCATCTGATCCCCAACCCGGAAGGCATCAGCCGGGCCACCACGCAAACCGTGGTGCAAGCAAGCTTGGCAGTGCTGGCACTGGATTTTGTGTTAACCGCACTGATGTTTGGTAACTAACGGATAATGGCTGTTTAACTTTGGTAACTGATTATGTTGACAAGAAAAATTGAATTCTTGGTGGGAATGTTTTTATTGGCGGGGATGGCCGCATTTTTGGTGTTGGTTTACAAAGTTGCCAATGTTGAGGTGCAAACATCCAGTGCCACTTACACGCTGACAGCTGAATTCAGCAACATCGGCGGTCTTAAGGTGCGCTCCCCGGTGAAAGTGGGAGGGGTGGTTGTCGGACGGGTTAGCAACATCACCCTGGATGCGAAAAAAATGTCGCCGCTGGTGACTCTCACCATGGATAAACGCTACAACAATTTTCCGGAAACCAGCAGTTTGTCCGTGTTGACATCCGGTTTGCTGGGCGAGCAGTTTTTGGGGCTGACACCGGGATTTATGGATGATGACATTGCCATTTTGCAAGATGGCGATCGGATTTATGACACACACTCAGCGCTGGTATTGGAAGATCTTATCGGACAGTTGCTCTACAGCATGGGTTCAAAGGACAAGTAATAGGGAGTCTGTAATGTTGAAACGATTAATCAGTACCTTGGCGGCGCTGTGCTTGCTGTTACCGGCAATGACCCAGGCAGCCCCGGTCATCAAGCAGTACCAAAATCCTTACGAGATGATTAAAGAGGTTGCTGACCAGACCTTTAACCGCTTCAAGCAGGATCAAAGCCAGATAAAGGCCGAGCCGGATCACCTGAAAACCATTGTGTCAGAAGAGCTGATGCCCTATGTGGATGCCCGTTATGCGGCTTACAAGGTGCTTGGCCCATACCTGCAGGAAACCACCAAGGCGCAGCGCAACGCCTTTGTGACCGCCTTTGAAAGTTATCTGATTGCCACTTACGCCCAGGCTTTTACCGCGTATACGGATCAAACCGTGCAGTTTGCCAAGGCGCGGGATTTTGCCTCCGAGCGCATGGTCGATGTGGGCGTGCAGATTGTGGATGCCACCCGGCCGCCCATCAAGCTGGAGTTTAAAGTCCGTCGCCTCAAAGACGGTACCTGGAAAGCCTTTGACATGGTGGCCGAAGGCGTGAGCCTGCTCAGCTCCAAACAGTCGGAAGTGACCGCCATGGTTCGCCAAAAAGGCATCGATGCGGTGATTACCCTGTTGCAGGAGAAGGGAAACATTCATATCGATTTTAATGCACCTCAGGGTAAGGATGCACTGTGATAGAATTCAAGCAACAGGGGGATTGCTGCCAGCTTGTGGGCCGACTGGGACAGGACGATGTCAAACAGCTCTGGGCACAACGCAAACAGTTGCTGGCAGAAGGCACCCGAACGCTGGATTTACAGGAACTGAGCTACAGCGACAGTGCGGGCATCGCCTTTTTAATGGAGCTGCTCAGCCAGCAACCGACAACGCTGCAGCTGAGTCATCCCGCTACCCAAGTTAAACGTTTGATAGACCTGTATGACTTACAGGATTTTTTTACTGAGTAATCAACGCCTACAAGGTAAATATTGCTGATGGATACACAAGAGCTGGAAACTATTTTACGTGAGGCCCTCGCGCTCTCGGAGATTTATGTCACCGTGGATGGCACCCATTTTAACATTGTTGCCGTGGGTGATTGTTTTGACGGCCTGAGCAAAATCAAGCAGCAGCAGGCCATTTACGCCCCGTTGATGGACCGCATCACCAGTGGCGAAATGCACGCCCTCAGTATCAAGACTTTTACTCCTGCACAATGGCAGCGTGAAAAGATCTTCAACATGCCAGTGTAGTAGAGACGTAACGTGGATAAATTAACCATTCAGGCAAGTGGTCCACTTGCCGGTACTGTCGTGATTTCCGGTTCTAAAAATGCGGCCTTGCCGATTTTGATGGCGGGGGTACTGACAGCAGACCCTGTGGTGCTGGCCAATGTGCCGAATCTGCGGGATGTGAGTACCAGCTGCAAGCTGTTGCGTTGTCTGGGCGCCGAGGTTACCCAGCAAGACAATGGCGTGGTGCTGATTAATGCCAAAGGCATCAACGACTTTTGTGCCCCCTATGATCTGGTGAAAACCATGCGGGCATCCATTTTGGTGCTGGGGCCGTTACTGGCCCGTTACGGCGCGGCGGATGTGTCGTTGCCCGGCGGCTGTGCCATTGGTGCCCGGCCCGTTAACCTGCATCTGCAGGGGCTGGAAGCGATGGGCGCCCACATCGAGGTGAAAGAGGGCTATGTCAAGGCACGTGCTGACGGCCGCCTCAAGGGCGCTCACATCTTCATGGAGATGGTTAGCGTGGGCGCCACGGAAAACCTGCTGATGGCAGCTGCCTTGGCTGAGGGTGAAACCGTGTTGGAAAATGCCGCAAGGGAGCCGGAGGTCATTGACTTGGCCAACTGCCTGATTGCCATGGGGGCCCATATTGAAGGGGCTGGCACCGCCACCATCCGCATTCAAGGGGTGGAAACACTTCATGGCTGCCATTACCGGGTAATGCCGGATCGCATCGAAACCGGGTCATTCCTGGTGGCGGCGGCGGTGACCCGCGGGCGTATCCGCTGTCTGGATGCCGACCCTACAACACTGGAAGCGGTACTGGCCAAGTTGCAGGAAGCCGGGGCGGAAATTACCGTGGGCAAGGACTGGATTGAGCTGGACATGAAAGGCCGGCGCCCCAATGCGGTCAGCCTGAAAACCATGCCTTATCCAGGCTTTCCTACCGATATGCAGGCGCAGTTCTGTGTGCTTAACGCCTTGGCAGAAGGCATTGGCAGCATTACTGAAACCATCTTTGAAAACCGCTTCATGCATGTGCCTGAGCTTAACCGCATGGGCGCCAGCATGGAGCTGGAAGGCAATACCTGCATCATTCATGGGCGTGAAGTGCTCAATGGCGCTCAGGTGATGGCCACTGACTTGCGGGCCTCGGCCAGTCTGGTCATTGCCGGTTTGGTGGCAGAAGGCACCACGGTGGTGGATCGCATCTATCATCTTGACCGAGGTTATGAGCATATTGAAGATAAGTTCAGCGGCCTTGGCGGCAGTGTGCGCCGTATTTCGGAATAACCCCTTTCCCCAGACGGCGGTAATGGCCGTCAGCTGGCAAGGTTTGATGGGAGCATGTGAATGCTCCCATTTTTATTGGCTGGACGTGTTGTGATAAAGGCTACACCTAGTGCCATCAGGTGTTACGGCTGTTGGTTTGGGCTCATAAGCGCAGGCGCGGGAAGCATGGCGCTGCCCATCTGGTTGATCAGTTGCAAACAGCGCTCATAGGCACTTTGCTGGGTTAAATCCAGCGCCAGCAGTTGCTGCCTGGAGTGACGCTCCGGGTGGCTTTCCAACACTTGCAGCCGCTGCTGGCGCGTGCCTAATGAGGCCGGATTGGCATCCGGTGACTGAATATCCAGCACGGGAAATGCCAGTTGCCCCAAAAGCGCCGCAAGCTTGTCATTGGCGGCGGTGGGTTCGGTGTAAGGATTGATCAGCACCAGCAAATCCGGCGCCTGCAGTTGCTGCTGCTGTAATAACTGCATCAGTAACGGGCCGGAAGGGCCAATGGCCACCAGCAGTTGTTTGCCGGTAAACGCCTGGGCGGATGTTTGCAATTGGGCAAGGCCCTGCTGCAGGTAATGCTGCTGGCGTTGTTGCAATTGCTGCCAGTCGCCATCACTGCGCTGGCGGGTGAGCTGATTGCCGGTATCGTGCATCTGACCGTTCCCGGCCTCATTAACGGCAGCCACCGAGGTGGTGAAGTTGAGCTTGGGGGCCGCAGGGGGCGGTGTCAGACTGAAGGTGCTCCAGCCCAAAACACTTAACTGCCGCGCCAGATAGCCCGGCAATCCCTGCGCGCGGGCGTCAGTACCGGGGGGCGGGATGATAATCACGCTGCCGCGATGCAGGCGATATTGCCATTCACGGGTCAGCACCAGCACCCCTTTGCCGTCAATCTGGATTTGGCTGGGCTGTTGGTTATCGGCCGCAAGCGGGGGCAGTGGGGCGGCTTTGCTGCTGACCATGTTGCTGTACAACAACGCCATCAACCAGCTCATGGTGCCCAGCCATTTCAGTGCCAGGCGCGGTGATAACAACATGAAGACCCATTCCCGCTGAAGAAAAACGGCATTATAAACAACAATCCGCCCGGAACCCATGGCGCTGACGGCGTTTGTTTTGCTTGCACATGAAACAGGCCCGCAATGGCGGGCCTGATGTGAAGGCGGACAACCGGTTACGGTTTACACGTGGCTGACCAGCACCAGCCTGATGGCATCCAGTCGTAACTGGCAGTTATCCAGATAACCGTGAAGCTCACTCATCTGCTGGCGCAGGAAGTCCAGCTCTTCATCGCGGATGTTGGGGTTGACGGTTTGCAGTGCTTCCAGGCGCTCCAGCTCACCATGGAGCTGCGATTCCATCTGTTGCCTGGCTTGGGCCAGCAATTCATTCATGGTGGTTGCGGCGTGTTGCTCCCCTTTGGCCAGCAGCGGATGCAGCAGGGTTTGCGAGGCATTCACCAACTTGCTGCCGATATGGCGGTTAACCGGGCTCAGCTGCCTATCCCATTGCTCGTAGCTCACTTTGGTGGCCAGATCGTTGCCGTCCTTATCCAGCAATACCCGAATGGGCGTGGATGGCAGGTAACGGAACAACTGGCTGGATTTCGGCGCGGAGGCATCGGCAATATAGATAAGCTCCAAAAACAGCGTGCCTGCCGGCAGTGCCTTGTTTTTCAGCAGTGCCACACAGGTGGTGCCGGTATCGGAACCCGTGATGAGGTCAAGCCCGGTCTGCACCAGTGGGTGCTCCTGGGTTATCAGCGCAATATCGTCACGGGACAGCGCGGTATTACGCTCAAAGGTCACGGTAATGCCATCTTCCGGCAAGCCGGGATAACTGGGGAACATCATGTGCTCGCTGGGACGCAGGATGATGGTGTTTTCGCCCTTGTCTTCCTGATCGATGCCGATGATGTCCCACAGCCGGATCACCGAGCCAATCAGCTGGGTATCGTTATCCATTTCCGCCAAACGCCATACCAGCGCCTTGGCACGGTCGCCGCCATTGGAGTTGAGCTCCAATAGCTTGTCCCGCCCTTGCTCCATGGCTTGTTTCAATTCCTTGTAACGGCTGCGGGTGTGGTTCAGCAGCTGGGTCATGGCCTCATCGTCGGCATCGCTTAACAGGGGTAACAGCTCTTGGGCAAACTCCTTGAACAGAATGTGCCCCACCGGACAGGTCTGCTCAAAGGCATTAAGCCCCTGATGATACCAGTCCAGCAAGCGTGCCTGGGCGCAGTCGGCAATGTAGGGCAGGTGAATGTGCACATCATGCTGCTGGCCGATGCGATCCAGACGACCGATGCGTTGCTCCAGCAGATCCGGGTTAAGGGGTAAGTCAAACAGCACCAACTGGCTGGCAAACTGGAAGTTGCGCCCTTCAGAGCCGATTTCTGAACAGATGAGCGCTTGGGCGCCGCCTTCTTCCTGGGCGAAAAACGCGCCGGCCTTGTCGCGTTCGATAATCGACATGCCTTCGTGGAATACGGTGGTGAGAATACCTTCCCGGGTGCGCAGCGCCTCTTCAAGACTCAATGCCGTGGCGGCCTGGGAGGTGATGATCAGCACTTTTTTGCTGCGGTGGGTTTTCAAGAAGTCAATCAGCCAGTCTACCCGCGGGTCGAACTTCCACCAGGCGGCGGATTGCTCATCAAACTGCTGGTAGAGTTTTTCCGGCGTCAGTACCAACCGAGCCTGGGCCTCCGTTGGCAGGTTGCGGTTCATCATCAATGCCACTCGCATGGCGGTTTGATACTGGGCCGGCATCTGTTGCGGGTAGGCATGGAAAATACGCTGTGGGAAGCCTTTGACGGAGGCACGGCTGTTACGGAACAGTACCCGGCCGGTGCCGTGGCGATCCAGCAGTTGCTGCAGCAGTTCATCCCGCGCTTGTTGCTGCTGTTCTTCATCCACATTATCGGCCTGGATTAACTTAACCGCCGGCATGATGTCTTTTTCGGCCAACAGCTCGGCGAGCAGGGCAATGGCATCGTCGGGCAGTTTGTTGCCGCTGGCAATGGCTTCGGCGGCGCTGGCCACCTGACGGTAATCGTCTTCTTCTTTAAGAAAGGCCTGATAGTCGTAAAAGCGGTTGGGGTCCAGCAGTCGCAACCGGGCAAAGTGGCTTTCGTGCCCCAACTGGTCCGGTGTGGCCGTGAGCAGTAATACCCCCGGGATCACTTGCGCCAGGGCATCCACAATCTTGTAGGCCCGGCTGGGTTTGTCTTCTGCCCATTCCAGATGGTGGGCTTCATCCACCACCAGCAGATCCCAGTCCGCATCCAGTGCCTGCTCCAGCCGGCGTTTTTGCTTGAGCAAATCCAGCGAGCAAATCACCAGTTGCTCGCTATAGAAGGGGTTGTCGTGATCCGCATAGGCTTCTACGCAGCGCTCTTCATCAAATACGGCAAAGCGCAAGTTGAAACGGCGCAGCATTTCCACCAGCCATTGATGGCGCAAGGTGTCGGGTACCAGAATCAATACTCGCTCTGCCCGGCCGGTCATTAACTGCTGATGAATGATAAGACCGGCTTCAATGGTTTTGCCAAGCCCCACTTCATCGGCCAGCAACACCCTTGGGGCATGACGTTGACCCACTTCCGAGGCAATCCATAACTGGTGGGGGATCAAACCCACCCGTGGGCCCTGTAAGCCCAGTAATTCCGAGGTGGCCAAATGGTGACGCAGGCGCTGGGCCTGATAACGCACCCCGAAGCGATCCATCCGGTCAAGCTGCCCGGCAAACAGGCGATCCTGGGGTTTGTTAAAGCGGATGTTGTGATCCAGCATGGTTTCCCGCAGGGTGACGCTTTCTCCTGTCTCCGCATTGGTGCCGTGATAGCATACCAGTCCGTCATGTTCATCCAGTTGCTGGATTTCCAGTGTCCAGCCTTCATGGCTTTTCACTTTGTCTCCGGGGTTGTAGATCACGCGGGTGAGCGGGGCATCATTGCGGGAGAAAATACGGTTCTCTCCCGTCGCCGGGAACAGCAGGGTGACCATTCTGCCTTCCAACTGTACAACTGTTCCTAATCCAAGCTCTGATTCCGTATCACTTATCCAGCGTTGACCTAAAGCAAATGGCATTTTTGACTCTTATCCTCGGTGCTCTGTGAAGGGCGCGTATGTTATACCAAACCGATTATAATACCAATCGCGCTAACGTTTGCCGGTTAGTTAGTTGGCACAATAGCAGCCACCTTTGGATGGCTATGTGAATGGCTTGTTAAAAATAATGTCAGGAAGCGATTGTCATCCCACAGTAATGGTGACAGTATAAAAATCAAACCTGTCACGGGGAACGCTTTTCACCCACCTAACTACAGGAGCCTCTTTATCTGCTAGCCCAGCGTAACCCGCCGGACACACTATACAAGACATATGCAATGATGCTTATGGAGGCGCTATGGAGCAAGACGACAGAAAATTGTTTGTACTTGATACCAATGTTTTATTGCATGAACCTTTAGCCATCTACTCGTTTAAAGAACACGACGTGGTGGTGCCCATGACGGTGCTGGAAGAGCTGGACCAGATTAAAGACCGTAAGCGGGATGTGAGCCGGGATGCCCGCGTTGCCATCAGGGCTTTGGAAGACACCTTGGGCGGCGATATTACCCCGGAGCAGATTATCAACGGCGTTACCTTGCCGGCGCGTGAAGGCCACAGCGATGCCACCGGCTCTTTGTCCATTTTCCCCGATCATCAGATAGAGTTCACCATCGGCGCCCTGCCGGGCGACAACAACGACAACCGCATTATCAATACTGCCCTGTACTTGCAACAGCTGCACCAGCCACGGCCGGTGGTGTTGGTCACCAAAGACATCAACATGCGCCTTAAAGCCAAAGGTGCCGGCATGCTGATGGTGGAAGATTACCGCACTGATCAGCTGATTGACGATATCCGCTTCCTCTCCAAGGGATTCCATGAATTTGACGGAAACTTCTGGGAACATATGGAGCGGGTGGCCACCGAACGCCACGGTCGCCAAACCGTGCATGATGTGCCGCTGGCGGATTTGGGCGATGACATTTTTTACACCAACCAATACCTGCTGGATCAGGACTCCAATTTCTGTGGCCGGGTGGTGGGTCGCAGCGACACCACCCTAAGCGTGCTGGATTTGGGGCGGGAGCGGTTGCTGAATATGGAAGCCTGGGGGGTCAGGCCGAAAAACATTTATCAGGGCATGGCGCTGCAAGCGCTGATGGATCCGGATATCGATTTGGTGATCCTCACCGGCCCCGCCGGTTGCGGCAAAACCCTGCTGGCCATGGCGGCGGCACTGGAGCTGGTGGTGGAACGCAATCAGTATGACAAGGTGATTGTCACCCGTAACACCCCGGAAATCGCCGAATCCATCGGTTTCCTGCCCGGCACCGAAGAGGAAAAAATGGCGCCGTGGCTGGCGGCCATTACCGATACCCTGGAAGTGCTGCACAAGCATGATGTCAATCCGTCCGGGTCACTGAATTACATCATGGACAAGGCCAACATCCAGTTCAAATCCATCAACTTCATGCGAGGGCGTTCCATCCAGAATTCCGTGGTATTGCTGGATGAATGCCAGAACCTTACCGCGTCCCAGATTAAAACCATGATTACCCGCATGGGCGAGGGTACCAAACTTATCTGCTGTGGCAACCTGGCGCAGATAGACTCCAATTACCTGACCGCCGTGACATCAGGGTTAACTTACATCGTGGAGCGTTTCAAACAGTTTGAAGGCAGTGCCAACATCTACCTTAACGGTGTGGTACGTTCCCGCCTGGCGGAGTTTGCCGAAGAGCAACTGTAAGGATTCACCTTGCCGTCGCCCAACAAAGGACTCTTCGGAGTCCTTTGTTTTCAGGCGTAAACTGCTATCATGTTCGGCAGATTTTCCAGCGGTTTCCCGGGTGGCAGCCGTCATGCAAAGGTAATGGATGAAAGCAACAGAACCTGAATTCCAGCTAAAATCGCCCATTCAGAAAAATTACAACCGTGCGGTGTTTTACACCTACATGGGGGTGATTGTGTTGGCGCTGCTCACCGCCTGGGGATTTTACGAGCGGCAAAAAAGCGAGCAGATGCAACTGCGCGAAGAGCAGGTAGACCGGCATGTGATGCAGATTGACCTGTTGTTGGAGTCCAGCATTCGTGCGGTGAAAAGCCTGCGGGACATCGCCGTGGATCATTTGCGCCTGGCGGAGCAGGTACGCAAGGACCGCCTCCCCCAATACGAAAAATTCAACGAAAGCGGTCAATACTTTACCCTGGAACCCACCTATGCCAAAAGTGGCGAGCCCTTTACCAATATGGGGCGCATCACCGGCATCGGGGCGCTGGATGGCCGTAGCGACAAGTTCTATCAGGAGCTGGAGATGCTGTTCGAGCTCTCCCTTTCCTTCCCGGTGGCCAAAGAGGCCGCCCCCAAGGCCTCGGCCATCTATTACATCTCCAAACGGCGGATGATGTCCTATTACCCTTGGCCGTCGGATGATGTGCGTTTTCGGGATGAGTTATTGCACCGCAAGCAGTTCCAGTTGGCGGCGCCGGAGATGAACCCCCAGCGCAGCGTGTTCTGGAGTGAAGCCTATGTGGACTCTGCCGGTAATGGCTTGCTGACCACCCTCGGGGTGCCCATCTATCTGGAAGACAACTTTATCGGCTCCATCAATCTGGACATGACATTGGCATCACTGGCCAGGCAAATCCGGCTTTATTTCAAGATGCCCGGCACCGTGATTTTGCTGGATCAGGGCAACAACATCCTGTCCCACAGCGATTTTGACACCTCCAGCATCAACCGGGTGTACCACATCAGCCAGCGCATTCCGGCAGAGCTGCACTCACTGCCGGAGTCTGAACTGTTTGATGCCCATGAAGGGATGATCCGTAACGGCTATTACATCTACTCGGTGGCGTTGCATAACGCGCCGTGGCGTTTGCTGTATTTGCAAAACGTGGATGAGATGTTTTCCGACTCGTTTGAAAAGCTCAAAGCCACGTTTTTTCTGGTGGTGTTGGCGCTGTCCATTCTGGTCACCATCGTACATTGGCAAACCCGCCGCTCCTTTGTCAGTCCCGCCTCCCGTTTGTTAAGCCATCTGGAAGCCTGCTCCCAGTCGCCCCGAGAGCCGCCTGCCAGCATTAACCGCGACTGGTTGCCCTGGTTCCAGCTGGTAAGCCGTATTTTTGATGAAAACCAGCAATATACCAAGCATCTGGCAGAGCAGAACAAACGGTTGGACAAGCTGGTGGCACGGCGTACCGAGCGCCTGCGGGAAACCACCGAGCGCCGGGAACAGGAGTTTGCGCTGCTGCGATCACTGCTGGACTCCATTCCCGAGGCCATCGTTTTCAAGGATAAAGACGGGAAATATCTGGGATGCAACAAGGCTGCCGAGCGGGTGCTGGGGTATACCGAAAGTGAAATGATTGGCTTGTCGGACTACGATTTGACCCCGCCGGAGCTTTCCCGGCGCATCCGCCATGAAGATGCCAAGGTGTTGCAGGAGCGCACCCCGCTGCGTTATCAGGAAAAGGTAGAGCTTTCCGGCCGCCCGGTGTTGCTCGATACCCTCAAATTGCCGTTTTACAATCGCCGCAACGAACTGCAGGGGCTGATTGTGGTGTGGCGCGATGTGACCCGGGAATATGAGTCTGCCGAGCAGCTGCGTCTGTCCGAGGAGCGCTACCATCTGGCAATGGATGCGGTGGAAGACGGCTTGTGGGACTGGTATCTGGACTCGGAGCAGATCATCTGCAACCCCTCGTTTTACACCATGCTGGGCTACAGTGCCCATGCGTTTCCGGCATTGGTCTCCACCATTGACAATCTGACCCATCCCGATGACCGGCAACGGGTACAGGAAAGCCGGGCGCAATACCTGCAACATCCACAGGGCACCTATGAAGTGGAGTTTCGCATGTTGGGTAAAAGCGGCAACTACCACTGGTTGCTGTCCCGGGGGCAGGTGGTGGAATTCACCAGCCACGGTGCGCCCAAGCGGATGCTTGGCACCAACAAGGACATCACCCGCCACAAGAGCACGGAACTGGCGTTGCTGGAAGCGAAAAAGGATGCGGAACTGGCCAACCTTTACAAAAGCGAGTTTTTGGCCAACATGAGCCATGAAATCCGCACGCCCATGAACGCCATTATCGGCATGTTGCAGTTGGCACAGCGCACCAGCCTGACAGCCCAGCAACAGGATTATCTGGAAAAAGCCGGTTTTTCGGCCCAGTCGCTACTGCGCATCATCAACGACATTCTTGATTTCTCCAAAATCGAGGCCGGCAAACTGGAGCTGGAAAAAGTCTCGTTCCAGCTGGATAAGGTTCTGGAACACGCATTGGATCTCAATACCCTCAAGGCCCAGGAAAAAGGGATTGAATTATTGCTGTATGCACCGGTGACCGCCGGTTTGGTACTTAACGGTGATCCGTTGCGTCTGGGGCAGGTGCTGGTCAATCTGTTATCCAATGCGGTGAAATTTACCGCTGAAGGCGAAATCGAGCTGGGCTGTGAGGATGTGGGTGAGCGGGATCAGCGCATTACCCTGAAATTCTGGGTGCGGGACACCGGCATCGGCATTGAAAAAACCAAACAGCTGCAGCTGTTTGACGCGTTTGCCCAGGCGGATGGCTCCACCACCCGCAAATATGGCGGCACCGGGCTTGGGTTGTCCATCAGCAAGCATCTGGTCTCCATGATGGGCGGCGATTTGCAGGTACATAGCGAGCCAGGCGTTGGCAGTACCTTTACCTTTACCGTGAGTTTTGAGCTGGCAGAAGGTGAGCCCAGCGCGCCGTTATCGGTGCCGGAAGGCCTTAACAACTTGCGCACGCTGGTGGTGGATGACAATCCGTCTGCCTTGCAGATTTACGCTTCCCAGCTGCGGGATTTTCATTTTGATGTGACCACCGCCGCCACGGGTGAAGCGGCATTGCAACAGCTCTCGGCCCAGCCGTTTGATTTGCTGCTGCTTGACTGGAAAATGCCCCAGATGGACGGTCATCAGGTATTGCAGGCCATGGATGAAATGCTGGCCAGCGGCCAACTGGCAAAACGGCCAGTGGTGATTATGATGACCGCCTATGCCGCTGAACCCATGTTGCAGGAACTGGGCGATACCCAGGTGTTTGCCTTGTTGCAAAAACCCTTCAAGCCGTCAGCATTGTTTAACGAAATCATCGCGGCATTTTGTGAGGCGCCAGCAGCCAATGCGGTACACGAAGCGCCGCCAAGTGATGGCGACAGTGACCGAAGCCGGGGCCGGGTGTTGCTGGTGGAGGACAACCTGATTAACCAGCAGGTGGCCTGTGAACTGTTGCGCAGTGGCGGTTACGAGGTGGAGGTGGCGGAAAACGGTAAAGTGGCACTGACCATGGTGTCGGCACAACACTACGATGCCGTGTTGATGGACATCCAGATGCCGGTGATGGACGGGTTGACCGCCACCCGGGAGCTGCGCAAACAGTACAGCGCCGAGCAGTTACCCATCATCGCCATGACCGCCCATGCCATGTCCGGCGACAAGGATAAAAGCCTGGAAGCCGGGATGAACGCCCACATCACCAAGCCCATTATGCTTAATGAGCTGTTTGAAACGCTGAACGAATGGATACCCAAACGCTGATGCCCAAGTGGCAACGGGAGTGCCAGCCAGACTCGCCGCTTTAGCGTGGTTGGGTGGCAGAACCCTTGTGATGATGATGCAGGGATGCTCTGGGATCCCGGGGATAAAAGCGCTCTGGCCGCTGTTGCAGGTGAGAGAATTGCCGGGTGTTTTTATAGGGTAATTTCATGAAACCGGAAACCCCCTGTCCCTGGATTTTATCCACATGCAACAGGATGCGATCCAGGCAGGCACGAAACTGCGCCTGTTTGCGCGGATTAAGCAGCCGCAGATAACTGTGGATTTTCAGGTGGGTGGGCAACGCCTCGAAGATGATGCAGCCGGTGTGATGGATCTGGTTGAGCCGGGTGAGCTCCGCCATGATTTCCCGTGGCAGCTCCAGGTTTTCATCCGGGTCTTTGCCGTCTTCAAAATAGGAGTGCCAGCGGGATTGATCTTCCAGTGTGGGCACATCGCCAATCTCAAACGGCAGTTGCTGCCCTGCATCCCGGTGAAAAGCCTCCGCCTCACTGTTACGCTCCAGATGCAATGTGTCTTTGGCATTGAAAAAACAGGCCTTGAAAGTGCCAAGATGGGTAATCCCCCGAGCCAGGGTCACCATGTTATTCACCGCCTGCAGCAGCGCCGGTTTTAATGCGGCATCATGCAACGCCAGATTCGAGTCGATGAATACCCCCTGTTCGCGCCAGTGAATGGCCAATCCCCCCACTAGCGGATATTGCCCAAGACGTCCCACTGCGGCGATAAAGCCTTTTTCCGTATCTCCCATGCCCGCCAGAAAGTTCCGGTAGTATTTCTCCAGTTGCACATCATCGGGGAAAGGCGCTTGCTGCTCGCCATCTTGTTGATGGGAGCGTAAAAAGGATTTGCGGGAGCTATAACTGACGGTTTCCACATCCCTGGGGTGGGTTTGCACCCATACCGGAATGTCGCCCTGAAGTTCCACCGGCGGGATGGATGGCAACAGCAGGTAATGGCTGTAGCGCATGCTGCGCAGAAAATAGTCGCCGGCGCGCTGGCGCAGCAACGGATCGTCGCTGAGCATGCCGCTTAACGTGCGTGCCAGCTCCACGGGTAATCCCAGGCTGGTGGGCGGGATCACTTTGGAGCCAAAACGGCTGGCTTGTCCGGAGGCCAGCGCGTACAGGGTGGCGGCCACCCCCTGTTCATCAAAACGCGGACTGGAGAGGGCGCCATTGAGCTGTTCTTCACCAATAAAATACACATCGCCCATTCTGGCATTGGTATGTTGCTGATCGCTGGAAAGCAGTTCCAGCACATTGCAGTTGGTGGGTTGCCCGTCGGCATCTTGTTGGGCAAAAACGGCAGAACCCCAGTCAATCAGGGACAGCTTGTCCTGCTTTGGGTCATATACCAGGTTCGACGGTTTGATATCGCCATGCACCAGTGGCCGCCCTTGGCGCAGGTATAACAATAAATCCGCCAGTTGCCGGGCGATACTGATAATCTCCTGTACTGGCAACGCCCCCTGTTGACGGCAGCGCTGATCCAAATCCTGCCCGCAGGCCCGTGCCATGACCATAATGCCCTGGCGTCCCACCCGCTGGAATTTTATCAGGGCCGGCACGTTGGGGTGGTGCACTTGGGATAAGACAAAGGCTTCCTCCTCCAGCCGGTCCTGAATATGCTGGGGCAGGGTCATCCGAGAGAATTTGAACACGTGTTCGGTGCCATGACGGTTGCGTCCGGCAAACACAAACCCATAGGCGCCTTTTCCTATCAGCTCCGGCGCTTCATAACCCAGTTTGATCAATTGTTGCCGGCACAGGCGGATCCAGGCGCGGTGCTTGCGGGCGTCATTGGCCTTGAGCAGGTATACGGATTGCTCTTCTGAAATATAAAAGTGTTGTAATTCAGGTGCTGGCAACGGCAGGCTCCTGCAAAGTGCGGGGCATTGATGTCATTTAAACAACACTCCGGCAGTGGGGCAAGTGTATATAAGCGCGATCTATATCAGATTTGTGTGCTCCTACCCCATCCAATTTTCGGGCACTTTGATATATATCAAGAATGGTGAAAACATGCGGAGGTACTCTGCGGTCATGGACAGCTCTTGGTGGGGAGAAGAATATGCTGGAGCCTGACAAGCGCGAACTGATAGCGCTATTTGAATATGCTAGACCCAGAGTGATCCAGTCTATGGAGCTACGCCATTGTCCTCATTCAGGTTTTTATAATGCCGTTGATGAACAGTGCATTTTTTGCCATCAGGGGATGGAGTGCATCTGGATGAATCATAATGATGATCTGGTGGCACTGGAAAAAAAATCCATAGAGGAGCTGAAACAGCAGCTCTTGATAGCCGTGGATTTTGTGGATGCCCATTTAACGCCGCATCATCTGTCTCGGCGCAAGTGTGAATGTGACAACTGTAGCTGGCTGCGCAAAGTGGAGGCCACCCTGGCCAAATTTTAAGGCAGCGGCTATGGCCTGTACTGTGGCGGTCAATGTTCAGGCCGCTGCATCTGGCGCTGGCCGGTGGTTATGCCATAACGGTGCATGATGTTGGCACTGGGCAACATACAACAAAAAGGCGACCCTAGGGTCGCCTTTTCTGGCATCCAGAAACTGGATTAGAAGTCGTAACGTACACCTACGGTGAATACGTTGTCGTCTTCCAGATCAACTTTGGCACCAGCGGCTTTGAAGTCACCTTCAAAGTGAGTGTAGTGACCGTATACCAGAGTAGACTTGGCTACACGGTAGTCAGCACCCACACTATAGTTGGTTACGCTGATGTCATCAGCGCCAGCAACGCCACCGATGTTTTTGTAGTATTTACCAAAACCGGCATCGTCGTAACCGTATTGAGCTTTCAGGTTAACGCCGTTCAGGTTGTAAACACCGCTGATGATGTAAGTGTTGCCGTCAACGTCGTTGTTGGCAACGCTTTCAGCGTTCTGGAACAAACCGCCCAGTTTGAAGTCGCCCATTTTAACTTGGGCAACGGCGCGGTATGCATCTACACCGCTGATGCCTTTGTTATAGGCTACAGCTGCGTAGTAGTTTTGTGCTTTCAGTTTTTTGTCACCCAGAGTAGCGCTCAGGGCGTACAGGCTGCCGTCAGTGCTGTTGTTGTCATCAACCAGGTAAGTGGCATTCAGCGTCAGCATGTCAGCAATTTTTGGAGAGTAGTACCAGAAACCGTCGGCGCTACGAGTCTGGGCAGTCAGCATGCGGTCCATATCGGCGTTGGTGTTGCCAAACGCATCAATACCGCCTTCAGCCTGCTTGAATACAGTGTCGTTACGGCCAACCAGTACGGTACCGGCATTGGTCTTAACACCCAGGTAGGTGTTACGAGCCTTGAAAGTATCGCCCTTGCTAGAAGTGTTTTCTACCTGGAATTCCATCTGGTAGAGCATTTCAACACCGTCTGCAATCTTTTCAGAACCTTTTACACCCAGGTGTGAGAAGTTGTTTTCGATGTAAGTACCGCTTTCACCTACAGTTACGCCGTTAGTACCGCCTTGCAGTGTGGCGCCGGTTTCGGTGTTAGTTACAGACAGGTCTACACGTCCATAAACTTTTGGGCTATCAGCTAACGCACCAAAAGATGCAGCTGCCAGAACAGTAGCTACTGACGCAGAGATAAAACTTTTCTTCATGTATGTGCTCCCTAGAACCTAAGTTCTATTCCATTCATTATGGTTTTGCTTTCTGTGTTCTGTGTTTCTGGGCTAATCGCGAGCGTCCTGCTCAGGATAAAGCTGCGCAAATTCTTGCAGTTTTGATGTTTTTATATTGTGATCACAATCACATTTCATGTGCCGTTATCACGTAAATTTTTCAAAAAAATGGCAAAAACAACAATTCATCATTAAAAAGCGACAATGGCTGTTTTTCAATTAAGCTATTGTGTGATCATGGTACACACAACGGCTTATCAGTATGCCTTTCTGTATCCCGTATGAGCGGGGTATTTAGGTAATTAACGGTAAATCTTGGTTTTTTGAAATATTAAAAATATTTACTGAATAAAATCTTAATGTTGCAGCATGATTTATCATAAATATGCGGCATGGATTTCATTTTCGTGAAATAATTACAAAAATATCAATAGTGATCTGGGTCACCACCCTTGGAAAGGCGCCTTAGTGGCCAACCGCTATTACGCCATAACAACAGCTAACCAGCAGTAGTCAGGAATCGTACCTTGTCAGCAGCAATAATAGAAGCCGATGCTTACCAACAGCGTTTTGGTGGCATTGCCAGACTTTACGGCGTTAACGCCTTGCGTGTTTTTTCCACTGCCCATGTGATGGTGATTGGGGTGGGGGGGGTTGGCACCTGGGTGGCAGAAGCACTGGCCCGCAGTGGCATCGGGCATATTAGCCTGATGGACCTGGATGATGTGTGCGTGACCAATACCAATCGGCAAATTCATGCGCTGGCCGCAACGGTTGGGCAGTCAAAGGTGGCGGTGATGGCGGCGCGAATACGGCAAATCAATCCCCTTTGCGAGGTTTCAGAAATAGAAGACTTCATCAATGCCGATAATCTCCCGCAGCATCTTCCGCCGGAGCAGGCTCCTGATTATGTGGTGGATTGCATTGATGCGGTAAAACCCAAAGCGGCGCTGATAGCCTGGTGTCGCCGTCACAAAATGCGTTTGGTGACCGTAGGGGGTGCCGGTGGTCAGATTGACCCGACACAGGTGGCCATTACCGATTTGGCCAAAACCATTCAGGATCCGCTGTTGGCAAAAGTGCGCAATCTTTTACGGCGGGAATACAACTTCAGTAAAAATCCCCAGCGGCGTTTTGGGGTGGATGCGGTATTTTCAACCGAACAGCTGAAATACCCCCAGCCCGATGGCAGTGTGTGCAATAGCAAAGAGAGGGTCACCGGCAGCATGCGTATGGATTGCTCTGCCGGATTTGGCGCAGTTACCGCGGTAACCGGCACCTTTGGCTTTGTGGCGGTGAGCTGCGTGTTGCGCAAATTGGCACAAACGGCGGCTTAAATCCTTCTCCAAAACATGATCCAAATCTAATGTAGCACTGGGGCTTGTGCTAGAATGCTGCCACTTTCTTGCACTAGAGTGACATGAAAAACTATGCAAAAAGCGCTACTTACCCGATTTTTACGCTACGTTCAGTCAGACACTCAGTCGGATCCTGAAAATCCGGCTTCGCCCAGTACCCGTGGCCAGAGGCAATTGGCAATGGCCCTGCAGCAAGAGCTGACAGCGCTGGGATTCAGTGATGTTTTCCTCAGTGACAGTGGTTGTTTGTATGCCAAAGTGCCTGCGACGGTATCAGGTACGCCGGTAATTGGCTTCTTGGCCCATCTGGATACGGCACCCGATTTTAGCGGTGCAGGGGTTAAGCCGCAGATTATCCCTGACTATCAAGGGCAGGTCATCCCGCTGGGTGACACTGAACAGTTGTCGCCAGAGCAATTCCCCGAGCTGCTGCATTACCTTGGCAAGACCCTTATCACCACAGATGGCACCACATTGCTGGGCGCAGATGACAAAGCCGGCATTGCTGAAATCGTCACGGCCATGCACTATTTGTTGCAGCATCCAGAAATCCCTCACGGTGAAATTTCCCTGTGTTTTACGCCGGATGAAGAAATCGGCCGGGGCATTCAGGGGTTTGATCACGCACGCTTTGGTGCGCAATGGGCTTATACCATTGACGGCGGCCCGATAGGCGAACTGCAATTTGAAAACTTCAATGGCGCGACCGCAGTGGTCACCGCCCATGGTAATGCCTGCCACCCGGGCAGCGCTTTTGGCATAATGGTCAACGCCATGACCATGGCCTGCCGCTTTCATGCCAAAATGCCCCTTAACGATACCCCGGAGCACAGCTGTGGTTATGAAGGCTTTTTCCATTTGGTTTCCATGGAAGGCAGCACCGAAGAAGCCAAGCTGGTTTATATCATTCGCGATTTTGACAAGCAGCAGTTTGCCCAGCGCAAACAATGGCTGCAGGATCTGGTGGCGAAATACAATGATGAACTCAGCAGCGGCAGTTTGAAGGTGGTCATCACCGACAGCTATTTCAATATGAAAGAAGCGGTGATGCCGACACCTTACATCATTGATATTGCCCAGCGGGCCATGGAGCTTGCCGGTGTTTCGCCGGATGTGAAACCCATCAGGGGCGGAACCGACGGCGCCCATTTGTCGTCACAGGGCCTGCCGTGTCCTAACCTGTTTACCGGCGGCCATAATTTTCATGGCAAGCATGAGTTCGTGTGTTTGGAGTCCATGGAAAAAGCCGTGGATGTGATTATCAACATCGCCAAGCTGACCACCCAGCGTTACGCCTGACCCCTGGATACACGTTAAATGCCGGCTTGATTGCCGGCATTTTTGTATGACGGACATTCCCCTTTTTTCCTGCTTGCCGAGCGGTAACGGGTTCCCCTGCCATGTGATTGACGGCCCTTGAAAAATGGCATCAGACTTGCTTGCTCAAACACCATGGTTAGGTTTTTGACACCGGGTGTTTTCATGAAGCAACTCAAATGGACGCTACCGAAAAGAATGCATATGAAAGGACTGTTACTGAAATTGGCGTTGTGGAGTATCTTATTGACAACGTTACTATTATTTATGCCATCGCCGTTATTGCATCTTGTCAGCCTGGATGCGTGGGTGGCCGCTAATGCTCATTATCTGGGGTTGGGGCTGCTGTGTGCTTTGGCCTATATCGGCGCTTTGATTGTCAATTTTCTGCTGGATGAAGCCATTGCCCAGTTGCAATCCCGGCGCATTGATGAGGCCATTGAAGAAAAAATCCACCTGCTGGACCCCACTGAACGGGCATTATTGCGGGAGTTTTTTCTGCAGGGCAGCTCAGTGCTCACCATGCCTAAAGACGATTTGGTAGTACAGGGCTTACAGAAATCCCACATACTGCAGTGCATCGGTAACGAAAGGCATTACGCCATCCAGGGCCCGACTGCTGATTTCAAAATCTCCATGAAAGCGCGTAAATACCTTAACCGTCGCGTACTGCGCTTACCGGCAGGTGAGCTTAGCAAGGAAACCATGCAGCAGTTAATCAACGCCAGGCCGCAATTCATCAATAATCTGGCGCAGGTGCGCAAACATGCCGCTTGAGCCTTGCATGATGGTTTAGTGGGCAAATAAAAAGGGCAGCATCATGCTGCCCAAATCACTTCAGTGCGTTATTGTTAGAAGAAATACTGAAACTAAGCCTTACTTGGCTTCCACTCTTTCCACAGACAGACAGCTGAGGAATCCACTGTGTAAAGGCTACTGGGGAGATGACCCGCAACATGGGATAGACGCGACCATCCTGCGAATTTTCCTTTTTGCGTAAAGCCAGCTAAAAAATAACCAATAACGGGACGGCATAAGCTGATCACGATCAATAAAAAGTCTGAAACGAGGCTTAACGTGAAAAAATGCCCCATGAGTTTGGCGCCAGATCAACTTTTTATCACCAGTGCGACACTGCCCAGATCCTTATCTTTGCGAGCAAACAAGCGAAAATCCCTTCATCGTGGATGCAAGTTGGGTGTGTATCGGAGGCAAGTGTTGCAAAATTAAGCATTTGAATGACATTTTCTCTCGGAGCCTCTGAAAGCGCTTGCGATTGCTGAATGCCTAGGTATAATGCCGTCCGTACTGAAGCTTACCTGTAACGGCAAGCGACATGCAGTACATAAAATATGTGCCAGAGTGGTGAAATTGGTAGACACAGGGGATTCAAAATCCCCCGCCCTTAAAAGCGTGACGGTTCGAGTCCGTCCTCTGGTACCATCTCCTAGTGAGATAACAGGCCGACATCACGTCGGTTTTTTTGTGCCTGAAACCTGCCATCTCACATTTTCGGATACGTGGCGTTACGGCATCAGGCCAGAATTTCTTCCAGGGTGACGTATTTGCCCACATTGCCTGTCATCTCTTCCATATCCGTGTTTACCGGCAGGGTCTTTTTGCCTTTGCGCCAATTGGCCGGGCAGACTTCACCGGTACGGTAGGCATGCTGCCAGGCTTCAATCTGGCGGATGAGTTCCACCACGCTGCGACCCACACTGTCAGCCACGGTTTCTTCCGCGACCACCACACCGTCAGGATTAATGATGAAACGGCCGCGCAGGGCAACCCCTTCCTGTTCATTCCAGACGCCGAATTTGCGCGCCACATTGCCGGTATTGTCAGCGCCCATGGTCAGTTTGAGGTGGTTCAGTAACGGCTCGGTTTCCACAAACCGTTTATGGCTGAACTTGGTATCACCGGAGATGGGGACTACCACCACACCCAGGGCGGTCAACTCGTCAAGATGGGCATTCATGGCCGCAATTTCGGTTGGGCATACAAAGGTAAAATCTGCCGGATAAAAACATACCACGGCCCATTTGCCCTGCAATTGCTGGCTGGAAACCGTGGTGTAATGGCCTGACGCTGCATCATAAGCATCCAGTTCAAACTCAGGCATTCTGCGCATAACCAGTGTTGTACTCATGTTTTTTTCTCCTGAAACCGTTTCGCTGTTAACCACCAGAGGTGTTTCATCTTCAATGATTTTCATGGTGTCGCAAGGCATAACTATCCCTCTCACATGTCAATAATCACCGTTCATGGTGCCTTTCTTTACACGGATTATTTTTGGCTTATGCTAGAAATATGGTTGCGAAACAGTTCACAAAATTGACAATTAACCGGTAAAAACAAACGCAGGTGAAGGGGCTGTTTCATGGCGCGCGTCTCAGATTTTCCCCTGGCGGATTGGCAAAGTGTGGGCGTGTCATTCATCAAAAACCTCGATATGGCAAATGGTTCGGGATCTTTGTTTGCAGTGGATACAGCAAGGTCATGACCGTCAATGATCAAAACGGGATGACGATTTGAGCTGTAGTGGCATACTGAATTTGGCCATCTAATTAGAGCTGCTATGATGGCGGCATTAGAAAGTTAGGTGACAAAATGACAAAGAAACAAGGCCCGAATTTCAGCCCTGAATTCAGACTGGAAACAGCACAACCGGTAGTTGATCAGGGTTATACGAATAGAGAAGCGGCCGAAGCCATGGGCGTTGGTTATTCAACGCTGGGCAAATGGGTTAAACAATTGCGAGAAGAACGTGCGGGGAAAACCCCGCAGGCAGCGCCTATGACGCCTGAGCAACGTGAAATTCGTGAATTGAAGAAGCAAATTGAACGCCTTGAATTAGAGAAGGAAATCTTAAAAAAGGCTTCTGCTCTGTTGATGTCGGA
>NZ_JBKOUD010000023.1:0-7610 GCF_046765975.1 Shewanella mytili
CAGCAGTTCCTTACTCATGCCCTGCCTCCCCAATTTGCCCGAGGATCAAAGTTCACCGCATCCCTGAATGCGGCATAAGCCTGTTTGGCCCCGTCGCTATGGGCAGCAGGCAGTGTCACATTCAGCTCCACATACAAATCGCCAGCCTGCTTGCCCGGAATGCCCTTGCCTTTAAGCCGCAAACGCCGGCCATTGGCTGAATTGGCAGGAATTTTCAAATCAATGCTGCCTTGAGGAAGAGGCACTGTCACCGTGGTGCCCAATGCGGCTTCCCACGGGGCTACCGGCACTGACAGGTACACGTCTCGGCCCTCTACCCGGTACAGGGGATGGGGCCGGAATGCCACTTCCAGCAACAGGTCGCCATTGGCACCGCCGCCCATTCCCGGCCCCCCTTGCCCGCCCAAACGGATATGTTGCCCGGGCACCACGCCTTTGGGAATGCGCACATTCAGGGTTCGCCCGGCATTGCGGCCATCCCCCCCAAGCGTAATGGTGCGGGTGGTGCCGCGGTAGCTGTCTTCCAAATCAATCTGGATGCGGGCACGAATGTCTTCGCCGGGAAACTCGAACTGCGCCCGGGAATGTCGACCGCCTTGGGTGTTTGCCCGCCCACCGAACATTGACTGGAAAATGTCATCGAAATCGAAACCGGCGCCACTATTGCCGTTTCCCTGGTACTGGTAATGACCGCCGCCCTGGGATTGAGCCTGCTGCGCCGCCTGCCAATCGGCACCGTATTGATCATAAGCTGCCCGTTTCTGGGCATCATGAAGCACGTCGTAGGCTTCTTTTACTTCCTTGAAACGTGCCTCGGCATCGGTTTCTTTACTGACATCCGGGTGATATTTACGGGCAAGGCGATGATACGCCCGTTTGATATCTTTCTCTGAGGCATCCCGGGAGCCCCCCAAAATCTGGTAATAATCTTTGAATGCCATAATGCTCCAAGCCTGTATGAAGTGAACACTTCAGTCATCGTGAAGACTGGTGGTAACACTTATACATTTGGGCATTATTTACACATTTTCAAGGGGGGATTTGCGCAAACGCATTAACGATGGCCGATTTTGCACACAGGCACATGATTATCTAGCAAAAAAATAAATTACTTTTGTAACAACAACTTAAAAAAACATGAAGCCAATTTGAAAACAGGGCAAGGATAAGGCCATCCAACAGGATGGCGTGCCAGGCACGCCTCCCCATGACGTGCAACCATGACTGGAAACAATGACCGAAGCCGAGCCCGGCCCACAGCAAACGGATTAACGCGGTTTTTGCGCCAAAAGCTGCAAAACGGCCCCCATGCCAGTGTGCTTTATCCCTTCAATCACTGGCCGCTGCAACGCCTTGAGGTGTAAAAAGCGCAAGGGCGACAATTCAGCCGCCACTTCATCCTTGTCCAGCAGCATGGCGATGGCTTTGGGACCACCGGTTGCCAATTGCAATTGCTCGGGCGTGTATCCTTCCAGCAGGAACATGCCACCTGGGGTCAGCGCCTGGCACACCTGTTGGTGCACCTGTTGTCGCAATCCGGCGGGCAAATGGCAAAAGATGGACACAATGGCATCCCACCGGTTATCCCCCAGAGAAAAATCCGCCAGATCGGCCTGAATGTACTCCACCATGACCCCGTGTCTAGCCGCCAGCCGTTTGGCTTTGGCAATGCCCACGGATGAGAGGTCCACCGCCGTGACCTGATACTCCTGCTGCGCGAGATAAACCGAATTACGCCCTTCACCATCCCCAAGACATAACACCCGCCCCTTGGGGAGTTGCGGGGCATATGCCTGTAAAAATTCGTTGGGGGTACTGCCATAGACATAATCTTCCGCGCTGTAGAGTTTGTCCCACATGTTGCTTTCCTGCTGCTGAAAAATAGTGAGGCCCCTTTTGGAGTATATAGTAAAAAACATGTCTATTCGCGTGTGAGTGAGTGACAGCCCTTTACGAGTAATGCTTCTTATGGATATTCAAAGCGTACATACTATGTATAATAGTGTGTACGCTTTTTTTTTGTCCCTGAAGGCTTAGCAAGGCGATGGCCTCACTGCGTGAAACCACCACCCTGCCAAAAGGGTGTTTAGGGGAATGATGGTAAAGTAAAATAATAAAGCCACTCCTGACGCTCGCACAGCTCACTACTCGCTAGGCATTTATGATTTTTCTTGACCATTCGCTTGACCATTCGCTTGACCATCACACCGCTTGACCATCCGCTGAAACACGTTTCTGGACAAAAGTGAGTCAGTGACTTTGCTAATTTAGCAGTTCATGAATAACTAAAAGTATTGAAAATTGACTTAGTGAAGCGTCCAATCTTTCTGGCGCGGATCAGATTACGGGTATAAACTTATAAATCGAGTTTGGTGGCTATTCTCACGATTTATTACGAAACCCTTTATTGCAATATTCTCACTTTATTCTTCTATTCTGAATTTATCTAAATTTTATTCATTCCAATCGATTGCTTAGCATGATCAGCACTAAAACAACACAACGCTAGGTATCAATATGTCTCTTTCTAATCTCGCTACGAAATCCAAGCACCAACTGTCAGAAAAAATCATCATTACCAATGCTCTTGAGAAATGGCATTTAGATGGCCTGTTCAATCGAACTATTGATGTGGAACGAGTCCCAGAATACTTCAGGTTCAAGACTCACATGGTCATGCTTCATCGGCATGGAGAATGAAAACAAATCACTCCAAATCTGGAGCTAACCCCATGACGACACCAAAATATTTATCCAACACCTATCTTGATGAGCTCACAGTAAACATTACTAGAGTAATTGAAATGGATGATTCGGTAG
Organism: Shewanella mytili; assembly: GCF_046765975.1. Lineage (NCBI taxonomy): Bacteria > Pseudomonadati > Pseudomonadota > Gammaproteobacteria > Alteromonadales > Shewanellaceae > Shewanella > Shewanella mytili. Next base: position 2,821 of record NZ_JBKOUD010000023.1, read on the forward strand.
CAATGTATTGTGATGATACCATCTTTTACCCCCAAGGCGGTGGTCAACCTTGTGACCTTGGTGTCATCATCATTGACGGTTCCGAACACCGAGTCCATCACGTTGAGTCAACTAAAGAAGGCATTGCACATATTCTGGAAGCACACCCTTCCCTTTTAACGTGCGCTAAAAAACAGTGTATCCAACGCATCGATATACAGCGTCGTCTGCTCAATGCAAAATCACACACAGCTGGTCACCTTATCTCACATATCCTCGAAGAGTTGGATAGCAATTTATTTCCAGCAAAAGGGCATCATTATCCTAGTGATTCATACATTGAAATGATTGAAACTGAAAGAACCAATGACTCCTATTCGGTAGATTTGATTAACGATAAAATAGACGCTTTAGTCGAAAGCAATCCAATAGACATCCTGGCGGTCGATTTGGACTTGGCACAAGTTAAATCTCTGCGCCCGCTATTGAGCAAGTTAATACCTCAAAACACCCAAATTAGAGTGATTGCCATTGATGGATTCAAACCTGTGCCCTGTGGTGGGACACACGTTAGGTGCACTTCTGAACTGAAAGGACTGCGGATAACGCGCATAAAGCGAAAGAAAGACCGCTTAAAAGTCAACTATTCAATCAATTAGATAAGGCATAGGTATGGATTTCACGACAGCATTGTTTTCAATTTTGACCATTCATTTAATGGCATCAATTTCTCCAGGTCCAGATTTTGTTGTGGTTTCGCAGAAGACCTTGCTTCACGGTCGAAGAGCTGGCATTTTTTGCGGTATTGGGGTTTGCGTAGGTCTATTAGTTCACATCGGATATTCAGTCGCCGGTCTAACGACAGCATTAGCGCACTCTGAGCATATTTCTCAGTGGATTGGCTTTTTTGGCGGAAGCTATCTTGTGTTCCTTGGTTATAAATCTATAAAAGGCTCTTTCACTAAACATGAAACAATTGTCATGAGCGAAAGCAGCAAACCCGCTTCACGTTCGGCATTTTGGAGCGGTCTGGTTGTGAACATATTCAATCCAAAGGCAGCGATTTATTTTATCTCATTATTTTCAATCATCATTTCCCCGACTATGAGTACAGCGAAGCTACTGTGTGTCGTTATCTCCATCATTGCAGTGCAAATGGCTTGGTACCTGACATTTATCTTTTTGGTGACTATCCCAGTAGTCAAAGTGAAATTTGACAGTAAAGTTCATCTAGTGGATCGCTCACTGGGGATGTTCATGGTGTTGATGGGGCTTTACATGACAGCCTCCTATACGCTGATGTAGAGTTGCATTTTTCTAGTCAGTCGGTTGTAGGGCCAGCATGAGAGGAGGATTTTCGAATCTGGATTTCTGCGCCTTCATACTTGCTCTTCCGTTGATTAATTTGCGATTAAAAGCGTTTATGAATATATGAGCCGATTTAAGCCTACCCAGTAGTCTTTCTAGTCAAGTAATGCTATAGCCTGCTTCACCTGCCTGAGAATTATTTGCAGTTCATTTTTGTAGTCTGACTGAAATTTCTCAGCGGTCAAACTATCGCCCACCCTCCAGTAAACTGCGTAAAGAAGGAGCTTGGTGATTTTTTCCCTTAGTTCCAGAAGTTCGGCACTGTTTCCAGGGGCAGAGTATCTGTTCAAGAAACTATGGTAGCAATCGTTCATTCGCCGAAAATGTTCCAGAGCTGTTTCTTGGTCTGGTTTGATGTAGGAAAAACCACTCTGGTCCTGAGTAATCTCGACGGTCTCACTATACGCAGTACAGTCTTCAATGATTGCAGTGATTTCCTTCAGAAAGGTATTTTTGTTTTGCTCATCTCGTTCACTTTCCAATAACGGTAACCATTTACTCGAAACTTTATACCCAAATCCTCGAACAGTAACGATGAAGTCTTCAACCATCACGCTCTTGAGAACAGCACGAGATTTAAAAATATATTTGTTCGCGATAATGCTGTCAGGACTATCTTCCATGTGGAATGACGACTTCTGATCTCGGACGATACTGCCTATATCGCTATAACTCGTTAAGGATGTATTTTGAGTGAATAACTGACAAAGAAGAGCGTAAACAGCAGCATCTTGAATAAACACTTCTCTCCCAGAGGATTTCAAAATCTTTAGGTTTAATTCAAGAGTAACTAGCTTTGATGTTTCCACGTTTTTGAAGGTAATTTGACTCATTCTGATATCTAACTTCCATGTTTAAAAGACAATTAATAGTTCCCAAACGTGTAGTTAAAACAACTACTAATCCTAGTGATTTATTTTCAGAGTAAAAGTGAACCTATAAATAACATAATGCACTGTTTTACATGTAATTTAACTAAAAATCTAGATTCTGTGATCGATAAAATGCGAGGGATGGGGCTATATCTTCAGGTATTTGGAGTTCTCATTAGAAAAGCTATGGCGAATGAGACTCTATAGTGAACATGAGTCCTGTTTACTAACGCGAAACGGGGCATAAACGAGTTTGAAATTGCTAACTCAACAGTTCTTTTAGGTGGCTATTCCGCTTATGAGAATGGCTAAGTGCTTCGGTGATTTGCTTCATATCATCGCTACTGCCGACGATATGAATTTCACTTTCCGCTCTAGTGATTGCCGTATAGAGCCAAGCTCTATCTACTATTCGTCCTTTTTGCAGGGCAATGATGATGCGCGGAAACTGTGACCCTTGAGCTTTATGTAGGGTGATTGCGTAACCCAACTCCATGCAGTCGAGAACGGATTGTGTTATTTCGATCTTTTCACCTGTATCTAGCGTCACTTCACCGTAACTATCACCAGAAGGTTTGGCGTTGGTTAGCATACCAAGTGAGCCGTTCTGAATACCTTTGTCGTAATGATTCTGCGTGAATAACACTGTAGTGGCATAGTGAATTTGGCCACCTAATTAGAGCTGCTATGATGGCAGCAGTTCCTTACTCATGCCCTGCCTCCCCAATTTGCCCGAGGATCAAAGTTCACCGCATCCCTGAATGCGGCATAAGCCTGTTTGGCCCCGTCGCTATGGGCAGCAGGCAGTGTCACATTCAGCTCCACATACAAATCGCCAGCCTGCTTGCCCGGAATGCCCTTGCCTTTAAGCCGCAAACGCCGGCCATTGGCTGAATTGGCAGGAATTTTCAAATCAATGCTGCCTTGAGGAAGAGGCACTGTCACCGTGGTGCCCAATGCGGCTTCCCACGGGGCTACCGGCACTGACAGGTACACGTCTCGGCCCTCTACCCGGTACAGGGGATGGGGCCGGAATGCCACTTCCAGCAACAGGTCGCCATTGGCACCGCCGCCCATTCCCGGCCCCCCTTGCCCGCCCAAACGGATATGTTGCCCGGGCACCACGCCTTTGGGAATGCGCACATTCAGGGTTCGCCCGGCATTGCGGCCATCCCCCCCAAGCGTAATGGTGCGGGTGGTGCCGCGGTAGCTGTCTTCCAAATCAATCTGGATGCGGGCACGAATGTCTTCGCCGGGAAACTCGAACTGCGCCCGGGAATGTCGACCGCCTTGGGTGTTTGCCCGCCCACCGAACATTGACTGGAAAATGTCATCGAAATCGAAACCGGCGCCACTATTGCCGTTTCCCTGGTACTGGTAATGACCGCCGCCCTGGGATTGAGCCTGCTGCGCCGCCTGCCAATCGGCACCGTATTGATCATAAGCTGCCCGTTTCTGGGCATCATGAAGCACGTCGTAGGCTTCTTTTACTTCCTTGAAACGTGCCTCGGCATCGGTTTCTTTACTGACATCCGGGTGATATTTACGGGCAAGGCGATGATACGCCCGTTTGATATCTTTCTCTGAGGCATCCCGGGAGCCCCCCAAAATCTGGTAATAATCTTTGAATGCCATAATGCTCCAAGCCTGTATGAAGTGAACACTTCAGTCATCGTGAAGACTGGTGGTAACACTTATACATTTGGGCATTATTTACACATTTTCAAGGGGGGATTTGCGCAAACGCATTAACGATGGCCGATTTTGCACACAGGCACATGATTATCTAGCAAAAAAATAAATTACTTTTGTAACAACAACTTAAAAAAACATGAAGCCAATTTGAAAACAGGGCAAGGATAAGGCCATCCAACAGGATGGCGTGCCAGGCACGCCTCCCCATGACGTGCAACCATGACTGGAAACAATGACCGAAGCCGAGCCCGGCCCACAGCAAACGGATTAACGCGGTTTTTGCGCCAAAAGCTGCAAAACGGCCCCCATGCCAGTGTGCTTTATCCCTTCAATCACTGGCCGCTGCAACGCCTTGAGGTGTAAAAAGCGCAAGGGCGACAATTCAGCCGCCACTTCATCCTTGTCCAGCAGCATGGCGATGGCTTTGGGACCACCGGTTGCCAATTGCAATTGCTCGGGCGTGTATCCTTCCAGCAGGAACATGCCACCTGGGGTCAGCGCCTGGCACACCTGTTGGTGCACCTGTTGTCGCAATCCGGCGGGCAAATGGCAAAAGATGGACACAATGGCATCCCACCGGTTATCCCCCAGAGAAAAATCCGCCAGATCGGCCTGAATGTACTCCACCATGACCCCGTGTCTAGCCGCCAGCCGTTTGGCTTTGGCAATGCCCACGGATGAGAGGTCCACCGCCGTGACCTGATACTCCTGCTGCGCGAGATAAACCGAATTACGCCCTTCACCATCCCCAAGACATAACACCCGCCCCTTGGGGAGTTGCGGGGCATATGCCTGTAAAAATTCGTTGGGGGTACTGCCATAGACATAATCTTCCGCGCTGTAGAGTTTGTCCCACATGTTGCTTTCCTGCTGCTG
>NZ_JBKOUD010000024.1:0-5365 GCF_046765975.1 Shewanella mytili
CGCTTAGCTCAGCTGGGAGAGCACCTGCCTTACAAGCAGGGGGTCACTGGTTCGAACCCAGTAGCGACCACCATTATCACAGCGAACAGCTTTCTAAATTGAAGAACAAAGGTTAATGACGCGGGGATTGCTAGGCAATGCCGTCAGACGGACATAACCTGTAAAAATTTGTCTGGTGACAATAGCATTGTGGTCCCACCTGATCCCATCCCGAACTCAGAAGTGAAACACAATCGCGCCGATGGTAGTGTGGGGTCTCCCCATGTGAGAGTAGGTCATCGCCAGACGCCTATTAAAGTCAAAAAGGCCACCCAATGGGTGGCCTTTTTGCGTTTACCGCTTTCACTACTGTTCTGGATGCCTGAACATGGCGCTTCACTGCATTCGCATATACTCCCCTGACACGAGGGGTAATGCAATCACAAGGGGGTGGGGGTACAATGAAGCCTTTCATTTCAGAACAGATTTCTTCATGTCAGCAACTCACATTTCACTAAAACCTTTTAATACCTTTGGGCTGGATGCAGCTTGTCAGACATTGGTTGAGGCCAACAGTGTTAGCGAATTACTGCAATACTGCCTTGCATTTCAAAAGCGGCAAACCCCCTTTATTGTCCTGGGCGGTGGCAGCAATTTATTGTTGCTGGAAAATTACCAGGGAGCGGTTATCCGGATACAACTTAAGGGGATTAGTGTCCATGAGGACAGTTCGTTTTATTACCTTACCGTTGCTGCCGGTGAGTCTTGGCATGGATTGGTGAAATACTGTTTATCCCACCATATGGCAGGCCTTGAAAACATGGCGCTTATTCCGGGAACCGTGGGCGCTGCACCCATTCAAAATATTGGGGCCTACGGGCTTGAGTTTGCTGATGTGTGCGAGTGGGTGGAGTATCTGGAACTCCCCGGTGGCGATATAAAAAGGCTAGCGGCCAGTGCTTGTGAATTTGATTATCGCGAGTCCATCTTCAAGGGGGAACTGCGGGATAAGGCGGTGATTACTCAAGTAGGGTTAAAACTTGCCAAAGCTTGGCAACCACGGCTGAATTATGGACCACTGCAGCATTTGGCGACAGACTCGGTTTCACCGCAGCAGATATTTGATGCGGTATGTGATGTGCGGCGACGGAAACTGCCGGATCCCAAAGTGCTGGGGAATGTGGGCAGTTGTTTTAAAAACCCGATAGTATCCGCTGCGCAGTATGCGCAATTGCATAGTGAGCATGGAGACATTGCCGCTCACCCCCTTCCCTCTGGTGAGGTAAAAATCGCAGCGGCCTGGCTTATCGACAAGGCGGGGCTAAAAGGAAAGCGCTTTGGCGGTGTTGGGGTACATGATGGTCAGCCATTGGTATTGGTGAATCACGGCGATGCGACCGGGACCGATGTGGCATTGGCGGTGCAATCCATTCGCGCCCGGGTGCAAAGCCTGTTTGGCATTGTGTTGGCGTTGGAGCCCAGAACCTATGGCGCCCAAGGCGAAAGGAGAATTTAACGATGTCTGGACAGTGGCACCGTAAACGGGAAATTCTGGCACATCTCAATGGTGGCGGGTTCGTGTCAGGGCAACTGCTGGCGCAATCTTTAGGTATCTCCCGCGCGGCTGTGGGTAAGCATATTGCGGCCCTGACGGACTACGGTATTGATATTTGCAGTGTTAAGGGCAAGGGATACAAGTTGTTTGCCCCGGTGTTTTTAATTGATGCGCCGCAACTGTTAGCCCACTGCGGCAATCGCTGTTTTTATTTCGATGAATTGGCCAGTACCAACGCCTTTTTGTTGCAGCATGCGGATGAATTGCAATGTGGTGATATCTGCATCAGCGAGTTTCAATCTGCAGGGCGGGGGCGCCGCGGTCGCAAATGGGTTTCTCCCTACGGCAGTCACCTTTATTTCTCCATGTTCTGGCATTTGCCCCAGGGCATGAGCCAAGCCATGGGACTGAGCCTGGTGGTGGCCTGCTCGTTGGTGCAAACGTTGCAAACATTGGGGGCCCATGATGTAGGGGTGAAATGGCCCAACGACATATTTTTTGAAGATCGCAAGTTGGCTGGCGTATTGATTGAAATGACAGGGACTGCCGATAGTGGCTGTGATCTGGTGATAGGCATCGGGGTCAACATTGCCATGCCAGAGCAGCAAGGGGCATTAATCGACCAGCCTTGGAGCGACCTGCAGCAGATATGGGAACATCCGGATAAAACATTGCTAGCCAAAACCTTACAACGTCAGTTATGTGCCGACTTGCGAGTGTTTGAACAGGCTGGATTGGCGGCATTCACTGCCCGTTGGCATGAGGCTGACATTTATCTTGGAAAAGAGGTGCGCCTGTTGCTGGGAAATAACAGCATCAGCGGCAGCTATCAGGGCATTGATGCCCAAGGCGGCATCATTTTAAAAACCGCCGATGGACTGGAGCATTTCGTGGGTGGGGAGATCAGTTTGCGGGCTAACTGATTTATTTATGCAGCAATACCTGTTCCATGGCGTGATCTTTGCCTTTTTTCAGGATCAGGTTCGCCCGCTCCCGAGTGGGCAGGATATTATGGCGCAAATTGGGGCCATTAATGGTATCCCATACATGAGAGGCCATTTTTACCGCTTCTTGGTCCTGCAAGTGGGCAAAATGGTGGAAGTAAGAGCGGGGGTCGGCAAAGGCACTGCTGCGAAATTGTAAGAAGCGATCCACATACCAGGTTTTCAGCCATTTTTCTTCGGCATCCACATAAATAGAAAAATCCACAAAATCAGAGACAAACGGACGCCTAATGCACACTGGCGAATCCAGTTCGGTTTGCAGCACATTAAGCCCTTCCAGGATCAAAATGTCGGGCTGACGGACACTGATGGTTTGGGGCAGACGATCGTAAGTAATATGGGAGTAAAGAGGGGCATGTACCTCTTCAACACCCGATTTAACGGCAGAGACAAACTCCACCAACTGCTTCATATCGTAACTTTCGGGAAAACCTTTACGCTGCAACAACCCCCGGCGCTTGAGCTCATCCAGCGGATACAAAAAGCCATCGGTAGTGATTAAATCGACTTTCGGGTGCTCAGACCAATGGCTCAGCAAGGCTTGCAAAATGCGGGCAGTGGTACTTTTCCCTACGGCCACGCTGCCGGCGATGCTGATGATATACGGGGTTTTGGCGGCTTGCTGCCCTAAAAACTGATTCAGTACCAACCGGCGTTGTTGTTTGGCTTTTACAATCAGGTTCAATAGCCGGCTCAGAGGCAAATAGATGTCGGTCACTTCAGGCAAGGAAATTTTTTCATTGATCCCGCGCAGCTCTGCCAAGTCAGCCTCAGTAAGTGTCAACGGTACCGCATTACGCAGTTCTGACCAGGAATCGCGACTAAAAGACAAATAAAGTGCCTGTCGAATAGTATCTTGCAGTGGCATCTGATTTCCTCGCATAGGGGGAAAGCACAGTACACCATGGATTATTATTCAACAATAAAAATCTTGAAGGATAAGGGGTAAGCGCCACAAATGAGATGGCCGGAGACGGGGAGCCATCTTGCGCAGGCATCAAGTCGTGGTTATCTCAGGCCAAAAAAGCGGCGTTTGAGTGATTTTTTATGAAAATTACCAATTTTATGTTGCACTCAGGGCCACATTTACCTAATATCCGCTACCGAAATGAATGCCGGCATAGCTCAGTTGGTAGAGCAACTGACTTGTAATCAGTAGGTCCCGAGTTCGACTCTTGGTGCCGGCACCATTCATTGGAGGGGTTCCCGAGTGGCCAAAGGGATCAGACTGTAAATCTGACGGCTCCGCCTTCGAAGGTTCGAATCCTTCTCCCTCCACCATTTTTTAAAGGTAATAGATAGCCTAGGTTAGGTGCGCGGGTATCGTATAATGGTAATACTCCAGCCTTCCAAGCTGATAACGCGGGTTCGATTCCCGCTACCCGCTCCAAAATCATGCTGATATGGCTCAGTCGGTAGAGCGCATCCTTGGTAAGGATGAGGTCCCCAGTTCGATTCTGGGTATCAGCACCAGCCCCCCTGGAAAGCATATCTGTTACCATATAAACTAAACGTTCGACGCTCTTGTGCGCCGGACTTTTTCATTATGTGCTTTGTTTCACCCCTAAAACAATCTTAGATTGAGGCAATACCATGTCTAAAGCTAAATTTGAACGTAGTAAACCCCACGTAAACGTGGGTACCATTGGCCACGTGGACCATGGTAAAACCACTCTGACTGCAGCTATCACAAACGTGTTGGCCAAAACTTACGGCGGTGAAGCAAAAGACTTTGCGTCAATCGACAACGCACCGGAAGAGCGTGAACGTGGTATTACCATCAACACCTCTCACGTAGAGTACGACACGCCAACTCGCCACTACGCCCACGTAGACTGCCCAGGGCACGCTGACTATGTTAAAAACATGATCACCGGTGCTGCGCAGATGGACGGCGCCATCCTGGTAGTAGCCGCTACCGACGGCCCAATGCCACAGACTCGTGAACACATCCTGCTGTCACGTCAGGTAGGCGTACCTTACATCATCGTATTCATGAACAAATGTGACATGGTAGATGATGAAGAGCTGCTGGAACTGGTAGAAATGGAAGTGCGTGAACTGCTGTCAGAATACGACTTCCCAGGCGATGACCTGCCAGTAATCCAGGGTTCAGCCCTGAAAGCGCTGGAAGGTGAACCAGAGTGGGAAGCGAAGATCGTTGAACTGGCCGAAGCGCTGGATTCATACATCCCAGAACCCGTACGTGACATCGACCATCCATTCCTGCTGCCAATCGAAGACGTATTCTCAATCTCCGGTCGTGGTACAGTAGTAACAGGTCGTGTAGAACGCGGTATCATCCGTGTAGGTGACGAAGTGGAAATCGTGGGTATCCACGACACCACCAAGACCACCTGTACAGGTGTTGAAATGTTCCGCAAGCTGCTTGACGAAGGTCGTGCAGGCGAAAACGTGGGTGTACTGCTGCGTGGTACCAAACGTGACGAAGTTGAACGTGGTCAGGTACTGGCAAAACCAGGCACCATCACTCCACACACCAAGTTCGAATCAGAAGTATACGTCCTGAGCAAAGATGAAGGTGGTCGTCACACTCCATTCTTCAAAGGCTACCGTCCACAGTTCTACTTCCGTACAACTGACGTAACCGGTACCATCGAACTGCCAGAAGGCGTAGAAATGGTAATGCCAGGCGACAACATCAAGATGGTAGTAAGCTTGATCTGCCCAATCGCGATGGATGAAGGTCTGCGTTTTGCGATCCGTGAAGGTGGCCGCACAGTAGGCGCCGGCGTGGTAGCGAAAATCATCGCCTAATCAGCGAAAGATTGATGAAAAAGGAAGCTTCGGCTTCCTTTTTTGTTTT
>NZ_JBKOUD010000025.1:0-5043 GCF_046765975.1 Shewanella mytili
GGCGTTATGGCTAAGTAATTTCGCGTTCGGATGTTTTGGGAAACTTTATGATTAATGAAATTAAAAATTGGTGGAGCTCAGTGCCAAAAGCCGAGAAAACTGGCCTGATTGTCTTAGCGGCATTTTGTGCGGCAGCTTTTATCATGAGCTTTGGAGTAATTATTGGCTCATCTCTGGGCAAGGCGCTCTAAAGTTGTTGCCTTTGCAAAAAGATATATTTGAGCAGCTATGGCAAAACGAGCTACTAATGTCGTTAATAGGTCTGGGACATGTGCCATCAAACGGGCGAAGTAGCCATAACAAGGCTAGGCACGGCGACGGCTTTTCCGTTGCGGCTTCGCCTTCACTACAAAGCCGCACGTGCTTGCGGCGTTAGTTCTTTCAAGTAATAGTAGAAGATATGAATGTTGATAGTGACAAGATAGATAAGTTAATAATCGGTCAATATGTTGATTTGGAGAAAACCTCAGAACTTCATCAGTTATCTAAGTTGTTTAATCCAGGCTTTATCAAAGGGATGCTAAAAGTAATTGGTTCTGGATTAGCAAATGAGCAATATTATAAGCAAAGCCTTGATATATCATTATGTTGGATTGATAAACGGCCATTGGCTGATTTTTCAAAGCAAAATATCAAAGATCATAATAACAATAAGATCACAAAGAAGGTTGAGGTGGCTGATGCTGCTTTTTATTTCTTCAATGAGAATGGTTACTACCAAAATGGGCAAGAAAAGATAGCTCATGAATCAAGCCTCGCATTACTTTTCCAAGCAAAAAGGTCCGTATCAGTAAAAGAACCAATAGTGCCAGTAGGGACATCAAAAGCAAAGAATAATAGTACAGCAAAGGAACTTGCTCTTCTTAGTTCTTGGCCGAAATTTGATTTATACAAAACTTCAGGGAATAAAAGTCCGATATATAAAGATATGGAAATCGATTGTCCCACTGGTGAAATTCCTCCATTCGGTTGGTTTGGAGTTTGTCCTCCAACTAAATCCGAGGTTTGGAAGTCTAGATGGATGTGTGGGCCTTCAAAATTGGGAGAAAAATGTCAATATACCTTAGGTCAGTTGCTTGAAGCACTGTTAAAACGGACTACCCTGGGTACTGATAAAGTTGAGTCTGGTAAGGAGTTTAAGTTTGATCCTAAGTGGAGCAGTGGACAAAAGCTTAATGGAGAATCTTACTGGGATGTATTGAACAATGAAATATTAGCTCAATGTAAAGAATCTAACTTACCAAAGAGTATCTTTACTACTAATAAGAAAAGGTGTGTCTCTGCTAAAGAAGTCATTTTTCTAGATGAACATATGAGCCTAGCATTATTGACTAGTCCAGATGATTCTCTGTGTGATTGTAGCAGCTATAGCACAAAGATAGCTAAGCACATTACCGAGATAAAAACACCTGATAGTTTTTATGAGGCAGCTTTGCATGACAGAGCAATGCCAGTTGTAATATTCTCTATCAAGTCAATGGAAGGTCAGAACTAACAAGTAAATTCAAGTGACGCCTACGGCGCACCTGATTTAGGCGTTAAGCACACAGAACGAGGAACAAACATGACTCCAATATTTGATCAGAATGTTCAACTTTCGGGATGGTTTGATGGAGAAAATATCTTTGATTTAAACCTGGAATGGGTTGCTTTTTTAAGTGGTGATCATTTCTTTTCATCAAACACATTGAGCTGGCTGGGTCCAATCCATGACGGTTCGTTACTTGACCGGAATGGAAAACCTGTCGCATGGCTTGAAGGGGCAAGCCCTAGCGGAACACTCAAGCCACTTACTCCGTTGAGACCATTAAAACCGTTAAGGCCGCTTCGCCCATTGAGGCCCTTAAATCCACTTAGGCCACTGAAACCACTCAATCCGTTGGGAGGTTGGTCAAACTTAGTTTGGAATCAGTGGCTAAATGCTTAACAAACGGCTCAAAAACCGCTCCACTTCGTTCCGCTGGACGCGGCTGTCGCCGCGCCTTTTAGCCGGGCGTTAGATAATAAACCAACAATCAAGGACGAAGTAAATTATGGTGAATTACAAAAATAAAGAACTTTGTAAAATAAGAACAATAACCACGTTTATCAGCTTGGGGAAAGATAGGAGTACCTGGGAAAAGGAAATTGAGAAAGCATCTTCTTTTTGCACTAAATTATCAGAGGAATTTATTGATAATGGATATATCGTTCAGTCGGTAAGAATCGTGACTAATTCATTTGGTGACTATCTTAATGTTGAATCATATGAAACAGCAAAAGCCGATTTACAATATATAAGTCAATTGTTAGAAGATGCAAACAAGTCTGGACTTCGTGTTCGTTTTGCCATCGGTGAAGCGAAAACAAAACATGAAATAAAGTTGGTTCCAGAACTTATTAGAGACTTTGGTGATTTATGCAATGTTTGTGTAAACGTAAGCTTGGATGAGTTTGGAATTCTTAACAATGATCTTATCGATGAGTCAGCTAAGACGGTGCTGAAAATCAGTCAAATAACTGAAAGGGGGGAAGGGAATTTTAACTTCACTGTTAATTTTAACTGTAAACCGCTTATTCCATATTTTCCAGCAGGTTATCACGATAAAAAGTTAGGTGATTGTTTTGTTATTGGTCTGGAGACTCCAGACTTACTAGTAAGTGTCCTCAAAGAATACAATCAAAGTACTACATCAACGAGTCATAATGAGCGTCAGAAAAATTATTATCAGGTCATGAGTAACGCGCTTCAGCACCATATATCTAGTATTAACAAAATCATATTGGACTTAGAGTATAAGCATAATTTTAAGTTTTCAGGATTTGATAGCTCAGCCGCTCCATCGAAGAATTGTTCTAGCATGGCTGAAGTGTATGAAGAAATGGGAGTAGAGTATTTTGGTTCATCGGGGACTGTTGAAGCCTCTTCATTATTGACCAGAGTTTTTAAGTCATTAAAAGGCGTCAATTTGGTGGGTTTTTCAGGTCTTATGCTAGCATTGACGGAAGATACCGGTTTAGCTGAAGGAACTAAACTAAAAAACTTTGATATACGATCGCTGTTAACCTTTAGTTCTGTTTGTGGTATCGGTTTAGATACCGTTCCTATTCCTGGTGATACCACTGTAAATAAGATCTCTGCACTTATGAGAGACACTGGAACTATGGCATATCGATTAAATAAACCGTTAACTGTTCGTTTATTTCCAGTTCCGGGTCTTGCTGCGGGTGAGTACACCGCTTTTGAAAGCGATGATTTATGTAATTGTGCAGTATTGCCAGTGCCGTAGATGTAGTTTCATAGAAATAATCATCTAACAAATCGCTCTAATTGACAAAATAATTGTCCCGCATTTTGCAGAGCAAAATGACGCGCCAACTATTTTGCAACTGAGCTCAGCGTTATGTGTCCGATAGTTACGTTGTCAGTAAGAAGTTTATAGAATAGAGAAAGGGAAATAATGAAAGTAAGAGATTCCATTACTGAGCTTAAAGAGACAAAGCTTTATACTCAGCTACTATCTCTCGACTCAGAATATGCTGAGCGAATTGAAACATTTGTTCGTGCAATTGAGCCTCTTATGGCGTCAATCAAGAACTATTTCCCATACTATACACGGCATGATGTGCATCATGGTTATCAAGTTGTTCATAGGATGGAGCAATGTTTACTTGGAGCTTGCTTCGATGTTGAGTTGCCAGAAGCCCTTACAGCTCAGGAAATATTTTTACTGATTGCAGCAGCATATGCTCATGATTTAGGGATGGCTGTATTCCCTGGGGAAGAAGAATCATTGAGAGAAAAGCTTGGGCTTAGTTCCCAAGATGGTTGGAAGACTAGTGAAGATCTTCAAAACCATTTAAGGAAGAACCATTCAAATCGTGGTGGCAGATATATAGAGGAACATGCAGAGTCTCTGGCAGTTCCTCGTAACCTTGTTTCGGCTTTGGACCTCATGATGAAGGCCCATAATTATTCCATTCCTCAACTTGAAAAAGAACTTTATCGCCCATTTGCGGCTGGTCAGAAAGAAAGCGACCTAGCTCAGTTAGCAGTAATTGTATGTGTTGCAGACGCTATTGAGTTTAGTGACACACGCGTTGTTGATGGTGTCCTTGAGCAACTGGTGAAAGACCAAAGTTCTCCAGCCAAGATATCGTATGCAGAAAACATGAAGCATGTATGTACCGGAGATAGTCTTGCAGTAGCCCAAGACGGCCGTATTATTGTGAGCGGAACATTTTCCGATGAAAATGTATTGGCGCTTGCCCATCGAACTTTTGACCAAATGGAAGAATGGATTCAAGGTTACAGTGATATTGACCACCGCTCTAATGTTAAGCGCTTGAAAATAAGAGGAGGTACATTTCATTGTGACCTTACACTTAGTCACGGAGAATTTCATCGCCTCGGGGTTAGGTTAAATAAGAGAAATGTCATTGACCTCATCGCATCTAATGCGATTTGGCGACGAGATCAAGGTATAGCCCTTCGAGAACTAGTTCAAAACTCTGTAGAGGCATGTCGGTATAGAGCGCATCATTCTGCGCCGTCAGATAAGTATCACCCAGAGGTGCGTGTTGCTTTCAACAGAGACAGCCATTCTGTCTCTGTCTCAGATAATGGTTGTGGGATGTCTGAGCGTACGGTTCTGAATAACTTGTTAACAGTCGGTAGCAGTAGGTCCTGTGAAGTCACATACACTGAAAGTGACTATTCACCAATTGCTCGTTTTGGCATTGGTTTCTGGTCCGTCTTGTAGTGGTCAAGTCATTTTGGCCACATAGTTGTAGCTATTCCAGTAACGTTTTTCCGATTCATTTGGCGTTAAACCACCGTTGTACGAATGCGGTCTCAGTCGGCTGTAATAGCCATGAATATATTCACCAATCTTCTGCTTTGCTTTCGTAAAGCTCACGTAACCTGTCGTTGGAACCCATTCAGTTTTAAGGCTTCTGAAGAAGCGTTCCATAGGACTATTGTCCCAACAATTTCCTCTGCGACTCATGCTTTGCGTTAAGCGATAGCGCCAGATTAACTGACGGAATTTACGGCTTGTGTAG
>NZ_JBKOUD010000026.1:0-4056 GCF_046765975.1 Shewanella mytili
TGTTCTTTGAAAACTAGATAACAATAAGTAATACATTCACATTGAATGCAATGCAAAGTTCATCACACATAGTGATTCTTTCTAAAGTAAGAAATGGTTAAGTTAGAAAGGGCGCACGGTGGATGCCTTGGCACTAGGAGCCGATGAAGGACGGGACGAACACCGATATGCTTCGGGGAGCTGTAAGCAAGCTTTGATCCGGAGATTTCCGAATGGGGAAACCCACTGCTCGTAATGGAGTAGTATCCATACTTGAATACATAGAGTATGAGAAGGCATACCCGGGGAACTGAAACATCTAAGTACCCGGAGGAAGAGAAAGCAAATGCGATTCCCTGAGTAGCGGCGAGCGAAACGGGAACAGCCCAAACCAAGAGGCTTGCCTCTTGGGGTTGTAGGACACTCTATACGGAGTTACAAAGGAATGATATAAGCGAAGAGGTCTGGAAAGGCCCGCCAAAGAAGGTAACAGCCCTGTAACTGAAATGTTGTTCTCTCCAGAGTGGATCCTGAGTACGGCGGAACACGTGAAATTCCGTCGGAATCCGGGAGGACCATCTCCCAAGGCTAAATACTCCCTAGTGACCGATAGTGAACCAGTACCGTGAGGGAAAGGTGAAAAGCACCCCGGAAGGGGAGTGAAATAGATCCTGAAACCGTGTGCCTACAAGTAGTCAGAGCCCGTTAACGGGTGATGGCGTGCCTTTTGTAGAATGAACCGGCGAGTTACGATCCCGTGCAAGGTTAAGCAGAAGATGCGGAGCCGCAGCGAAAGCGAGTCTGAATAGGGCGCATGAGTACGTGGTCGTAGACCCGAAACCAGGTGATCTACCCATGTCCAGGGTGAAGTTCAGGTAACACTGAATGGAGGCCCGAACCCACGCACGTTGAAAAGTGCGGGGATGAGGTGTGGGTAGGGGTGAAATGCCAATCGAACCTGGAGATAGCTGGTTCTCTCCGAAATAGCTTTAGGGCTAGCCTCAAGGTAAGAGTCTCGGAGGTAGAGCACTGATTGGACTAGGGGCCCCTACCGGGTTACCGAATTCAGTCAAACTCCGAATGCCGATGACTTATCCTTGGGAGTCAGACTGCGAGTGATAAGATCCGTAGTCGAAAGGGAAACAGCCCAGACCGCCAGCTAAGGTCCCAAAGTATACGTTAAGTGGAAAAGGATGTGGAGTTGCTTAGACAACCAGGATGTTGGCTTAGAAGCAGCCACCATTTAAAGAGTGCGTAATAGCTCACTGGTCGAGTGACTCTGCGCCGAAAATGTACCGGGGCTAAACGTATCACCGAAGCTGCGGACTGTTCTGACGAACAGTGGTAGGAGAGCGTTCTAAGGGCTGTGAAGCCAGACCGGAAGGACTGGTGGAGCGCTTAGAAGTGAGAATGCCGGTATGAGTAGCGAAAGACGGGTGAGAATCCCGTCCACCGAATGCCTAAGGTTTCCTGAGGAAGGCTCGTCCGCTCAGGGTTAGTCGGGACCTAAGCCGAGGCCGAAAGGCGTAGGCGATGGACAACAGGTTGATATTCCTGTACCACCTCCTCACCATTTGAGCAATGGGGGGACGCAGGAGGATAGGGTAAGCGCGGTATTGGATATCCGCGTCCAAGCAGTTAGGCTGGGAAATAGGCAAATCCGTTTCCCGTAAAGGCTGAGCTGTGATGGCGAGCGAAATTTAGTAGCGAAGTTCCTGATTCCACACTGCCAAGAAAAGCCTCTAGCGAGGTGAGAGGTGCCCGTACCGCAAACCGACACAGGTAGGCGAGGAGAGAATCCTAAGGTGATCGAGAGAACTCTCGTTAAGGAACTCGGCAAAATGACCCCGTAACTTCGGGAGAAGGGGTGCTTCTTAGGGTGTTAAAGCCCCGAGAAGCCGCAGTGAATAGGCCCAGGCGACTGTTTAGCAAAAACACAGGTCTCTGCGAAGCCGTAAGGCGAAGTATAGGGGCTGACGCCTGCCCGGTGCTGGAAGGTTAAGAGGAGCGCTTAGCGTAAGCGAAGGTGCGAATTGAAGCCCCAGTAAACGGCGGCCGTAACTATAACGGTCCTAAGGTAGCGAAATTCCTTGTCGGGTAAGTTCCGACCCGCACGAAAGGCGCAACGATCTGGGCACTGTCTCAACGAGAGACTCGGTGAAATTATAGTACCTGTGAAGATGCAGGTTACCCGCGACAGGACGGAAAGACCCCGTGGAGCTTTACTGCAGCCTGATATTGAATGTTGGTACAGCTTGTACAGGATAGGTAGGAGCCTTGGAAACCGGAGCGCTAGCTTCGGTGGAGGCATCGGTGGGATACTACCCTGGCTGTATTGACCTTCTAACCCGCTGCCCTTATCGGGCAGGGAGACAGTGTCAGGTGGGCAGTTTGACTGGGGCGGTCGCCTCCTAAAATGTAACGGAGGCGCCCAAAGGTTCCCTCAGAATGGTTGGAAATCATTCGCAGAGTGTAAAGGCACAAGGGAGCTTGACTGCGAGACCTACAAGTCGAGCAGGGACGAAAGTCGGGCTTAGTGATCCGGTGGTTCCGCATGGAAGGGCCATCGCTCAACGGATAAAAGCTACCCCGGGGATAACAGGCTTATCTCCCCCAAGAGTCCACATCGACGGGGAGGTTTGGCACCTCGATGTCGGCTCATCGCATCCTGGGGCTGTAGTCGGTCCCAAGGGTTGGGCTGTTCGCCCATTAAAGCGGTACGCGAGCTGGGTTCAGAACGTCGTGAGACAGTTCGGTCCCTATCCGTCGCGGGCGCAGGAAATTTGAGAGGAGCTGTCCTTAGTACGAGAGGACCGGGATGGACGCACCGCTGGTGTACCAGTTGTTCTGCCAAGGGCATCGCTGGGTAGCTATGTGCGGACGGGATAAGTGCTGAAAGCATCTAAGCATGAAGCCCCCCTCAAGATGAGATTTCCCATTCCGCAAGGAAGTAAGATCCCTGAAAGATGATCAGGTTGATAGGTCTGAGGTGGAAGCGTGGTGACACGTGGAGCTGACAGATACTAATAGATCGAGGACTTAACCTATATTCTAATGTGAAGCATGAACATTGTTATCTAGTTTTGAGAGAACATTCTCTCCATCAGGTTTGGTGGCGATAGCGAAGAGGTCACACCCGTTCCCATACCGAACACGGAAGTTAAGCTCTTCAGCGCCGATGGTAGTTGGGGGTTTCCCCCTGTGAGAGTAGGACGCCGCCAAGCTTCTATAAGGATCAGTTCCAGCCGGAACTGGTCTTTTTTGTGTTTTTGAATGACTTGCTTCTATATAATAGGTTCGTAAAGTGAGAATACGTTGTTCCCTCACTAATTGCTAAATAAATCCAACTTTACGTTCCTTCAATTTAACACGTCAGTCATCATATGAACCAGCAGCTCAAATTATCAAGGGTCATTAAAAGCATAGAAAACCTCTCCTTGGACTAAATAGACGTAAAGAGGTGATGGTATAGGGACACGAGATAGAAAGGCACCCCACCCCAAAGGGGATAGTCAGCCATTGTTGGATTTTTAACTTAAAAGAAGAGAAAAGAAACAAACAATAATAATGATAAGCTGTTGAGTGTTTGAAGCAGCAAAAAAATAATGTGAAACGATTTGTTGAAAAATAGTAAAGACCAGTAATTATTTTTACACTTTTTTATGCAAAAAAGATTTCTCAGAAAAATAAAATAATAACAGAATTTCTTTTTTGAATGTTTTTTATCCAGAGATATATGAAATAAAACAAGGATATGAAAGCTTCTAAATTGCTGTTTTTGCAGTGCTAGAGCCTTATTAGTGCTCTTTTTAACAAAAAAACATAAAAAAATGAAAAAAAGGCTTTTAAAAAGATGAGACAAGTGGTAAACTTCTTTAGGTGCCTTAACGAAAAGGTGAAAAAACAGCTTTAAAATAAATTCAAAAATTATTTTAAAAAAGTCTTTACAAACAATATCTTATCGTTATATAATACTATTTGTCAGATCGAGAGACACTTCGAAACGACACAATATGGAGGATTAGCTCAGCTGGGAGAGCATCTGCCTTACAAGCAGAGGGTCGGCGGTTCGAGCCC
>NZ_JBKOUD010000027.1:0-3814 GCF_046765975.1 Shewanella mytili
TAACGCCGCATTCAGCGGCTTGTCCGCTGCAATGCTTTGTTAAAAGCCGTTTGCCTTCCGAAGTGCAAGAAGGTCACAGCCAACTATTGCTTCGAGATGTTCAGTTATTTTTTCTGCACTCCAATCCCACCAAGCCATCTCTAAGAGCTCATTAATTGTACTATCATCAAATCGATATTTAATGACTTTGGCAGGATTGCCACCAACAACGCTGTACGCCGGGACATCAGCTGTCACGATAGATTTACTCGCTATTATTGCTCCATCGCCAACTTTGACTCCCGGCATAATTGTAGCTTCATAGCCGATCCAAACATCATTCCCAATTTCTGTATCGCCTTTGTAGGGTAGCTCCCCCTCTTTAGGCATGACCTTCTCCCAGCCGTTACCAAATATTTGGAATGGGTATGTCGAAAAGCCAGAAATTTTATGATTAGCGCCATTCATTATGAATTTTACGTCTTTTGCGATAGCGCAAAATTTCCCTATTATGAGCTTATCTCCAATAAACGGAAAATGATAAAGTACATTGCTCTCAAATCGCTCAGGACCTTCAGGGTCATCGTAGTAGGTATAGTCACCAACGATGATATTTTCAGAAGATATGTAATTCTTCAAATAGCCTACTTGGGGAAACCCCTTCATAGGTTCTTTATCTTCAGGACTTGGACCTTTCAAAATGCCTCCGATGTGTCTGTGACTTTTAACGCCTAACTCAGCGAGTGCCGTAGGCGTCCGCTGCAGTTATTTGTTATATTCTTTTGGCAATGGGCAATCATAGTTAATATCAATCATATCCAAGTTTGTGATGGAAAAGTTGGCATACTTTACGCCCTTTTGAGAAACATTTTCCTCAGGTTTTCCGTAGATGAAAACAAAGGCAGTTGACTTCTCTTTTTTTATGATTCTTTCCAAGCGTGTGGTAACGAGTTTTTTAACCTTATAGCTATCAATCAAACGATCACCAATCATTACTGTGGTAATGTAGCCTTCTTCAGATTTTGTGAAATGTTTTTTGAATTTAATTTGATATCCATAATCTGAAGGCAGCCTGTTAACAAAGGCCCAGCCATAGTAGATAACAGGATAATCAGGAAGGGTATCTAAGTCCTGCTCCCAGATACATTTAAAAATGCTTCTATAATGGACATCTCGACCCTGTATATTTACTCGCCTATGATCTAATGATCCGTCCTTTTTGTAGCGTATGTAACGGCTCACAACTGATCTTACTGAATATATATTTCCTACACTGCCATTCTCTCTGAGAATAGAATCTATAGGGCGCTTGATGAATTGTGACTTTTTGACTGGCTTTTGATTCGGGAACCTATTTATTTTCGGTTCATCATAGTAGGAACTAGGTCTTTCTAACAGAAATACATCAACAACCGATTCGTCAACAGAGCGCCGCTCCTCTTTGACAGAAACGCCGTCTTCATAGCGTAAATCAAGAGGGATATCATTAAATATCTCACAGGACTTACTATGTGAACCGTAAATCCTAAAGTGAGGAACCACCTTCATATCTTGAACGTCTTCGTCCAAGTTGGCGCAGGTCACCTGAGCTGTGCAGTCAGTACCTGGGCACAGAAATTTCTTCTTATCTTTAATTAATCCTGACCAATAAAAGTCATATGCCCTATCTGGATCAAGGTAATCATCAACTTCTATGCTGTACGCGATATCTAGCGACAAAGTCTGATCTCCCTATGAATATAACGCCCCAGTAAGTGGCGCAAAATAGTTGGCTAAAATTAGCGAAGAATGAGCGCAAGCCAACTGTTTTGCGTCCGTTCTTGACTGGCTTGTTATGTTTTTATTGCACCATATTTTTGCTTTTTGCAGTAGACGCCAACAACGAAACCGATACTGCATAAGTAAAAAAGAAAACGATATAACCTGCGGACAAGCCAATAAGCCCAAAAAAGTTACTTTCAATTGAAATGTCGTAAATCAAGAAAGCTGATATAGGCAGTGAAACAACCGAAATCGCTTTAGTTTCCGCGTAAGCGATTAGCTTATTTTTGATGTAAGGAACAGCCAAGACCAGAACAGGGATTAGCAACAACCCTGCGAATAAAATATCCATTTTTACTTCTATGTTCATATCAATATCCAGTTTCGATTAAAACATAACGCCCCGCACATGGGCGAGCGAAGCGAGTCCTAGTGGCGCAGCCTCGAAAATGGTGCGGCTTGTTATGCATTCTGACCCAACTCTGAAATGATTCTTCTGACAGTAGGTTCACCCCAGTCTCTCCGTTCTCGAATCTGGACGCGGCCACCTCTTCCCACTTTTTCCGCTAATTCAGCAAGCTGTTTTGCATGGCGCTCTGGCCAAGCATCTGAAATAGCTAGCGAATAAACATCTGCACCAGATAATGGAACATTGTACTTTTTTAAGGCTTTGAATAACTCTTTCGCTCGTGAGTCATCAAGTGGGTGAGCTAAGCCAGTGGAAACGTTAACCACCACTGAAAGAGTTTTTATTGCTTCTTCTAATATCGGATTCAAGGTTCAATCTCCATTTGATGCATAACGCCGCATTAAGGTGTGAGCGGCGCTTGGCTATACTTGAGCGAAGCGAAACTGCCAAGCGTTGCGAATCCGCCTTAAACGCTTGTATGGATAATAAGCAAGCCAAAAGGGTAAAGTGAGACCCAGGCTTTAGCGGCAACTAAAGCTTTCTATGTGGCAGTTCGGTTGAACGCTGGCTCCTCTGTCGAGAGACCGATAACAAACATGAACGCCTCATAGGACTCCAAGCATAAACCTCGAATAGTCGACTGGGTCTCGAACCCGCATTTCGCAAGCAAGAGCTAGCTTATTATGAATACAAACCCACTTCAAAACATTAATATTGGTGTTGATACTGGCAAATCACAGCTCGACATTTACATCCGTCCACTCGATGTCTTTTTTACCGTGCCAAACAACGAAAAGGGTATCAAACAGGCCTTAACTACTATCAAAAAACACAACCCACAGCGTATCGTTATCGAAGCGACTGGGCGCCTAGAAATGCCCTTCGTGTTAGCGTGTACCGAGGCCAAGTTGCCTATTGTTCGTGCCAATCCTGTTCATATCAAACGCTTTGCCGGTGCTATTGGTCGTAGAGCCAAAAATGACCGCTTAGATGTACAGCTTATCGCCCATTATGGTGAAGCCATTAAACCTGATTTGACGGTCATAAAGGCTAAGAACATACGTTTAATGAGTGACTTAGTAATTCGCCGCAATCAGCTGCTCGCGATGCAGACCATGGAGAAAAATCGTATTCAAATTTTGCCTAAGCACCTACATTCGACAATGACACCCATCCTGACTGCGATAAAAAATCAGGTCTCAAAGATTGAAAATAAGCTTGTTAAACTCATCGAAGATTGCCCCGAATACCAAACTAAAAATACCCTCTTACAAAGCGTACCTGGTATTGGCAATATCGCCGCTGCGTCTATCATCAGCAATGTGCCTGAGTTAGGCTACATTACCAACAAACAAGCGGCTTCACTCATCGGCGTCGCCCCTATTACACGAGAAAGCGGACGCTACAAAGGGAAACGAGTCATCCAAGGAGGCCGCGCACAGGTGAGAACCGTTTTGTACATGGCCATGATGTCAGCCATGCAATGTAACCCTGTTTTCAAGGACACTTACGCTCGATTACTCGAAGCTGGAAAACCAAAGAAAGTGGCAATTATTGCCTGCGTTCGCAAGATGGTGGTCATCCTAAACTCTATGCTTCGAGATGGCATTATGTGGGACCAAAACATCGCCCAAAATAAAGGATTGACGCCATAGTCGTTTGTTA
>NZ_JBKOUD010000028.1:0-3675 GCF_046765975.1 Shewanella mytili
CTCTCCCAGCTGAGCTAAGCGACCTTATCTCTTTCTCTAGTAGCTGTTCTCTACTTCAATCAAGTCTTGCTATTCTTTCAAGGCTTTGCGCGACCTCCAAGGAGGGAGGAAGTGCTAGAAAACATCTGGAATGTTTTCAGTAAAACCCATCTGGGTTGTATGGTTAAGCCTCTCGAGTCATTAGTACAGGTTAGCTAAACGCCTCACAACGCTTACACACCCTGCCTATCTACGTCCTGGTCTCGAACGGCTCTTCTGTGGACTCTAGGTCCAAGGGAAGACTCATCTCGGGGCTCGCTTCACGCTTAGATGCTTTCAGCGTTTATCGATTCCGAACATAGCTACCGGGCAATGCAATTGGCATCACAACCCGAACACCAGCGGTTCGTTCACTCCGGTCCTCTCGTACTAGGAGCAACCCCCCTCAATCTTCCAACGCCCACGGCAGATAGGGACCGAACTGTCTCACGACGTTCTGAACCCAGCTCGCGTACCACTTTAAATGGCGAACAGCCATACCCTTGGGACCGACTTCAGCCCCAGGATGTGATGAGCCGACATCGAGGTGCCAAACACCGCCGTCGATATGAACTCTTGGGCGGTATCAGCCTGTTATCCCCGGAGTACCTTTTATCCGTTGAGCGATGGCCCTTCCATTCAGAACCACCGGATCACTATGACCTGCTTTCGCACCTGCTCGACGTGTCTGTCTCGCAGTTAAGCTGGCTTGTGCCATTACACTAACCGTACGATGTCCGACCGTACTTAGCCAACCTTCGTGCTCCTCCGTTACTCTTTAGGAGGAGACCGCCCCAGTCAAACTACCCACCAGGCACTGTCCCTAATCCCGTTAAGGGACCCAGGTTAGAACATCAACACTGCAAGGGTGGTATTTCAAGGTCGACTCCATGAGAACTGGCGTTCCCATTTCATAGTCTCCCACCTATCCTACACATGCAGGGTCAATGTTCAGTGCCAAGCTATAGTAAAGGTTCACGGGGTCTTTCCGTCTAGCCGCGGGTATACGGCATCTTCACCGCAATTTCAACTTCACTGAGTCTCGGCTGGAGACAGCCTGGCCATCATTACGCCATTCGTGCAGGTCGGAACTTACCCGACAAGGAATTTCGCTACCTTAGGACCGTTATAGTTACGGCCGCCGTTTACCGGGGCTTCGATCATGAGCTTCTCCGAAGATGACCCAATCAATTAACCTTCCGGCACCGGGCAGGCGTCACACCGTATACTTCCTCTTGCGAGTTCGCACAGTGCTGTGTTTTTGATAAACAGTTGCAGCCAGCTGGTATCTGCGACTGCCGTCAGCTCGGGGAGCAAGTCCCTCCACCAACAGCAGCGTACCTTCTCCCGAAGTTACGGTACCATTTTGCCTAGTTCCTTCAGCCGAGTTCTCTCAAGCGCCTTGGTATTCTCTACCCGACCACCTGTGTCGGTTTGGGGTACGATTGCTACTAACCTGAAGCTTAGAAGATTTTCCTGGAAGCTTGGCATTAACCACTTCATCACCTTAGTGACTCGTCATCAGCCCTCAGTATTAGATGCCCGGATTTACCTAAGCATCCTACCTACAACCTTAAACGCGGACGACCGACGCCGCGCTGGCCTAGCCTTCTCCGTCTCTCCATCGCAGTTAGCAGCAGTACGGGAATATTAACCCGTTTCCCATCGACTACGCCTTTCGGCCTCGCCTTAGGGGTCGACTCACCCTGCCCCGATTAACGTTGGACAGGAACCCTTGGTCTTTCGGCGTGGAGGTTTTTCACCCCCATTATCGTTACTCATGTCAGCATTCGCACTTCTGATACGTCCAGTGTGGGTCTCCCCTTCACCTTCTTCCGCTTACAGAACGCTCCTCTACCGCTCATCCTAAGATGAACCCGTAGCTTCGGTGTATTGCTTAGCCCCGTTACATCTTCCGCGCAGGCCGACTCGACTAGTGAGCTATTACGCTTTCTTTAAATGATGGCTGCTTCTAAGCCAACATCCTAGCTGTCTAAGCCTTCCCACATCGTTTCCCACTTAGCAATAACTTTGGGACCTTAGCTGACGGTCTGGGTTGTTTCCCTTTTGACGACGGACGTTAGCACCCGCCGTCTGTCTCCCGGATAGTACTCATTGGTATTCGGAGTTTGCAAAGAGTTGGTAAGTCGGGATGACCCCCTAGTCTTAACAGTGCTCTACCCCCAATGGTATTCGTCCGAGGCGCTACCTAAATAGCTTTCGAGGAGAACCAGATATCTCCCGGTTTGATTGGCCTTTCACCCCCAGCCACAGGTCATCACCGTCTTTTTCAACAGACGTGTGTTCGGTCCTCCAGTTGATGTTACTCAACCTTCAACCTGCCCATGGCTAGATCACCGGGGTTCGGGTCTACACCTAGCAACTATTCGCGCAGTTAACACTCGGTTTCCCTACGGCTCCGCTATTCGCTTAACCTCGCTACTAAATGTAAGTCGCTGACCCATTATACAAAAGGTACGCAGTCACGGTCTCAAGGACCGCTCCCACTGCTTGTACGTATACGGTTTCAGGTTCTATTTCACTCCCCTCACAGGGGTTCTTTTCGCCT
Source organism: Shewanella mytili (assembly GCF_046765975.1). Taxonomy (NCBI): domain Bacteria; kingdom Pseudomonadati; phylum Pseudomonadota; class Gammaproteobacteria; order Alteromonadales; family Shewanellaceae; genus Shewanella; species Shewanella mytili. The sequence goes on from NZ_JBKOUD010000028.1 coordinate 2,588, forward strand.
TTCCCTCACGGTACTGGTTCACTATCGGTCAGTCAGGAGTATTTAGCCTTGGAGGATGGTCCCCCCATCTTCAGACAACATACCACGTGTGTCGCCTTACTCGTTTTCACTTTCGGTTAGTTTTCGTGTACGGGACTATCACCCTGTACCGTTGTGCTTTCCAACACATTCCACTAACACCCCAAAAGCTTAAGGGCTGGCCCCCGTTCGCTCGCCGCTACTTAGGGGATCTCGGTTGATTTCTTTTCCTCGGGGTACTTAGATGTTTCAGTTCTCCCGGTTCGCCTCGCTACGCTATGTATTCACGTAGCGATACTTACTTATGTAAGTGGGTTCCCCCATTCGGACATCTGTGACTCAATGGGTTTTATCTCCTCGTCACAGCTTTTCGCAGATTAACACGTCCTTCATCGCCTCTGACTGCCAAGGCATCCACCGTATACGCTTAGTCGCTTAACCATACAACCCGGATGAGTTTCCTCAAACCAAGTCGCATGCACGACCCATATGGTTTTTCTTTCGCCTTGATGAATCACAAAACACTTGATTGAAGTATTTTGAGAACTCAATTTTGATTAAATATCGCTATTTAATCGCTACTATCAGCTTTCCAAATTGTTAAAGAGCAGGCTTAAAAAAGCCAAAGATAAATCTGTACTTATCTTTGGCATTTCCATGACCAGGTGAGCAATAATCTTACCAGTAAATGGTGGAGCTATGCGGGATCGAACCGCAGACCTCCTGCGTGCAAAGCAGGCGCTCTCCCAGCTGAGCTATAGCCCCATTTCCAAACGCTTCTTTCACCTAAGTCAGTGCTATGCATCATCAGTTGCACGCCTTTACCTAAGCAAAAGGAAGATTGGTGGGTCTGAGTGGACTCGAACCACCGACCTTACGCTTATCAGGCGTACGCTCTAACCACCTGAGCTACAGACCCTTATTGCTCTACATCTATCAAGCAATCTGTGTGAACACTCACAACAAACACCATCGCTTTGGTAAGGAGGTGATCCAGCCCCAGGTTCCCCTAGGGCTACCTTGTTACGACTTCACCCCAGTCATGATCCACACCGTGGTAAACGCCCCCC
>NZ_JBKOUD010000029.1:0-3645 GCF_046765975.1 Shewanella mytili
GGCGTTAAAAGTCACAGACACATCGGAGGCATTTTGAAAGGTCCAAGTCCTGAAGATAAAGAACCTATGAAGGGGTTTCCCCAAGTAGGCTATTTGAAGAATTACATATCTTCTGAAAATATCATCGTTGGTGACTATACCTACTACGATGACCCTGAAGGTCCTGAGCGATTTGAGAGCAATGTACTTTATCATTTTCCGTTTATTGGAGATAAGCTCATAATAGGGAAATTTTGCGCTATCGCAAAAGACGTAAAATTCATAATGAATGGCGCTAATCATAAAATTTCTGGCTTTTCGACATACCCATTCCAAATATTTGGTAACGGCTGGGAGAAGGTCATGCCTAAAGAGGGGGAGCTACCCTACAAAGGCGATACAGAAATTGGGAATGATGTTTGGATCGGCTATGAAGCTACAATTATGCCGGGAGTCAAAGTTGGCGATGGAGCAATAATAGCGAGTAAATCTATCGTGACAGCTGATGTCCCGGCGTACAGCGTTGTTGGTGGCAATCCTGCCAAAGTCATTAAATATCGATTTGATGATAGTACAATTAATGAGCTCTTAGAGATGGCTTGGTGGGATTGGAGTGCAGAAAAAATAACTGAACATCTCGAAGCAATAGTTGGCTGTGACCTTCTTGCACTTCGGAAGGCAAACGGCTTTTAACAAAGCATTGCAGCGGACAAGCCGCTGAATGCGGCGTTATCTAGCAAGGAGTATCGCGTGAATCGGATGCTTATTTATATATTTATTATTTTTTTATCGTTTGCAACACATGCAAGTGAGTTTTCCTTTGCTGATGCGTCCATCAATATTCCGGAAGGGTTTGAAGGGCCAATTGAGCGTAGTATGGGGCAAGGTGCGTCAACTATTGCATTCCGAAACTTACATGAAGACGGAAATAACGCGACGCTATTGCAAATAACGACTTGGAATCCAGGCAAACCATTCCCCGAAATGACTGATGATGAGCTTAAAAAAGGGTCAGCTCAATATCTCGAACAATTCCTATCAGGTATAGCTCGAAAACGAAACAAATTTGAAAAAAGTGAGATCGAGTACATAGAAATATCTGGAGTTCCTGCTGCCAAAATAGAGTGGAGTGGTGAAATTGATTCAAAGCAAGCTCACGGTGTAATGTATTGTTACGTGTTCAATTCAAAGATTATTAGTTTGCATACTCAAGACTTAATTAAGTTTAATGGTCGCTATCTGAATCAAGCTGTTAAGTCATTTGAGTCAATTAAACTAGCTAGATAACAAGTTACTCAAAAGGACGCAAAACGCTTGGCTTGTGCTCCTTCGTCGCTAATTTTAGCCAAGCATTTATGCGCCCATTAGTAAGGCGCTGGAGGATCCCCTCATAATTCTGGCCTCCCAGAGGTGTTAACCAGTTTAAGGAATTCACCCCAAGCCCAGCGAAAATGCGATTCTTTGATTGAGTATTCCGGACGTCGTCTCACTTCTTTGCCGAGCCGGAGGACAGATAGCACGTTTCTGTCACGTATCGTATTGGCTTGAAACTTCCGCTGCCATCCCAGATGCCGGGCGGCCAGGCCGATACACCAAAGCAGTATTTCTGCCAACAACGCTATCAGCAACAACACATCATAACGGCGTGGACAACGGCTGCGGCTTTGTCTAAGTCCCATGCCGTATTGGGGACTCTTGAGATCGCGAAAGGTTTCTTCTATCTGCATCCGTCTAGCATAAAGCTTGACCACCTGCGTTGCAGAGAACACCTCTGTGGGCAAGTTGGTTGCCAGTAACCAGGGCTCTTTACTGCTAAGACGGTAACTTTGCTGTGCCGTATGATTGCGCCCGGCCTTGGATGACCGCTTGTCGGCTCGATATTTCGGCGCAGCCTTGTACAGATGTAAATGACAAGGGAGCGGAGATTTTCGTCCCAGTTTTACGTAACCAACATGCTGCGCTTTCGTCGTGGCGGAGGGATACAGAGACTTATTCGACTGCCATTGGGCATGATTGTCTTGAAGAAAACCGACATCCCCACGGACACGGCCAAGCCAAAACCAACCATGGCGTTCCACCTCCCGAAACCAGGTATTGCGGTAACCTGCATCGGTGACAATCAGCGGACAAACATGAGATGGCAGTACCTGCGCCAACTCAGCAAGGAAGGCGTTATGACTGCGGGGAGCGTTGTAGTCGGCAAACTTGAAAGTGCGCTCATACAGGGTAACCGAACGCCCTTGCACACTCACAGAGGCTCGCAATGTCATCATCCGCAGTTGTTCACGGACATCAGACCAATCAATGAGGATTACCGGCATGGGATTAGCTGCACAGAGTAACCTTGCATACCATTGATAAATAGCGAATTTATCAGAGTGTAGGTGCGGGTTGCCGAGTAGCCTGTCTATCCGTTTGATGTTGTGCTTTGGTGCCACCGCACCAGAGATATTGCGACCAAGCTGAGTCAGTGACAACTGATTGCCATCAAGTAACGCTTCTGTAGCAACCATCAGAGAATTAAGCCGTTTTTGATGTATTTGCGGGCATTGCTTTTTGAGTAAATCGTGTAAGATATGGACATCACGCATTGTGTTGGATCTGGTAGTTTTTTGGCGAAATCAATTAGATCAATCAACACCATGCGTGTCTACAAAATTGAATAAAAAGGGAATTATCTGGGGATTTCCTAGAGTAAGGCGTTAAGTGTCAGGGAGAGAATGTGCGAATAATGCTTTTAATCATTGCTTTTATGTCTGTTCCTGCCATAGCTGCGGAACTTGATGATGTAGAAAGCTTGAAGAAGGAGATTGACGTTAATTTAGTGCTGGGCGCATCAAAGCAGGAGGTCGAGGCGTTTCTAGCCAAAACCTCATGGGGCTACACCTACGATCGCTTTCAAAATCGGTTTCAAGCCAAGCCTGCCGATGGCACTGCAGAATGTAAAGGTCGGAATTTTTTACTTTGGCTACTATACGATTGTGGTATTCAAATTTTCATAAACTTTGACAAGTCAGGCAGCTATAGTGGGTACTCAGTCGAGCAAGTCTATACAGGTTTGTAGCAAACACTTAACAAGGCCAGGCACAACCGCCCCTTCGGGGCTGGACCTCCGCACTGCGTGCTCCGGCCCGTGCTGGCGGCGTTAGTGTAAATATGAAAATTATTACTCTCCTGTTCTTAACGGTACTAATGTTTGGCTGTTCAAATGAGGGACAAATGATCAGTGTTAACCCAGATAGGGTCAGTCAGCTAGAAGCGCTTTTAGAAGAAAAGAAGTTCGTCGAAAGTTCCGTGTACTTCTATCCAGGCGCTCCTGACGAGGTAACTAGGCTTCAGGCCGAGCTAGTTATAAATGCAGCTATAGTCAGTATCCTCAAGGTTTCAGAATCTGAAATATCGGAAGATGAGTTCTGGGGGATCATCGAAGTCGCAGCTCGTGCACTATCTGTGATGGATTCCGAAGAGATGGATAGAGGCTTCACATACTTTGAGCAAATTATGGATGTTTTCGAGATTGCTAGCTCAGGAGGACGATTGAATCAATGGAGGTATGGCTTTGACCCAACGATTCAACACTAACAAACCGCTGAAATCCGTTACGGCCACAGGAAAAACGTGGCCTTCACTAGGACTCGCTTCGCTCGCCGTCTAGCGGGGCGTTAT
>NZ_JBKOUD010000030.1:0-3000 GCF_046765975.1 Shewanella mytili
GTGAAGCATATCGACTGAGTGGAGGTTCTGCCGGGGCCAGAACCATCTCAGACATTATCACAAACGATGAGTCTCACGACATTACACTTAGCCGATACCGTGCAGGCAAGCTCATGAAAGCACTGAGCTTATTCAGCTGTCAGTTGCCAAAACATACTTACAGGAAAGCTACTCAGGAACATGTTGCTATTCCTAACTTACTCGACAGGCAGTTCGCCGTGACTGCGCCGGATCAGGTCTGGTGTGGTGATGCCAGTTTCATCTGGACGGGCAACCGCTGGGCTTATCTGGCAGTGGTAATCGACCTGTTTGCCCGCAAGCCAATAGGTTGGGCAATGAGTTATTCACCGGACAGCAATCTGACCAGTCAAGCTCTGACAATGGCGTTCGAGTATCGCGGACAACCAAAGAAGGTGATGTTCCATAGCGACCAGGGATGTCACTATACAAGCCGCAAATTCCGTCAGTTAATCTGGCGCTATCGTTTAACGCAAAGCATGAGTCGCAGAGGAAATTGTTGGGACAATAGTCCTATGGAACGCTTCTTCAGAAGCCTTAAAACTGAATGGATCCCAACGACAGGTTACGGGAGCTTTACGGCAGCAAAGCAGAAGATAGGTGATTATATTCATGGCTATTACAGCCGACTGAGACCGCATTCGTACAACGGTGGTTTAACGCCAAATGAATCGGAGAAACGTTACTGGATTAGCTACAACGATGTGGCCAAAATGACTTGACCACTACATAGGCAACGATCGGCTATTTGTGGTTTTTCGGTTCCTATTCGAGTATCGTCTTTTTGTATTGACGTACTTAGAGTTGGTACTTATCACATGAACTCACTTACGCCGAAAGGCTTTGAATTTTCTATCGATAGGCAGCAACTCAACAACAATGCCGCAGAAAAGCAATATACTGATGAAGTGCGTAACCTCTTTCATAAGGGGTATCGTAGCTTTCTCAAAAGTACAGAATCTTATGATCCTGAGACGATTCATACCTTACAGAACGAAGCAGCAAGTAACGGCGGAAATGTTTATGATATATTCACGGGTTCGGAACTTGCTATAGCCTATCAAAACTACCCAGACTTAATATGTAACAAACTCACTCCTGTCGAACCAACCTCACGATTGCAAGACTCGGTTATGAATGCAAAGTTTATTAATTTAACTGAGTTGGCTGATATAGAAGGAATAGTCTTTTGCTTACAAGGGCAGCGCAATTTTCTAAATGGCGGGGCTTACTTTCCGTTAGAGAGTCCTCAGGCGTTTGAACTTGCTTATGCTTGCGTTCAGGGATTTGTTAAACAATATAGCCCCAACATTCCAGTCTATATAATGCAACCTGACCGGAATTTCTCTATGCTCTTTGACAATGACCCTTTAGCTTCAGCGAGAGTGTTGCCTATAGGTAACGATTTAGAGGTCAGTCTGCTAAACATCCAGCTAAGCAGAGTTAACTATAAGGGTAGACCTGTCAATGTGGTTCCTGACATAAGTGGGCGCTGGTCTGGTACCATTTATTGGCGAGAATTCCAAACACCTGATGATAAGCCTTATTTATTTCTTGGGCGTTACCGAGTCTTAGTCAAGCCAGAAACTGCACTTCACTCATATCTAAAAAAACTAGCTGATGACAATCGCTTTGCTACTATCGCAAATACAATTCATCTATTACGAGAGGATGAAGCAGGACACAACCCTGAAGCTCTATCTGCGTATGTCTAAAGGAGCTTTGGGTTTAGCTAAAGACACATAACAAACGACTATGGCGTCAATCCTTTATTTTGGGCGATGTTTTGGTCCCACATAATGCCATCTCGAAGCATGGAGTTTAGGATGACCACCATCTTGCGAACGCAGGCAATAATCGCCACTTTCTTTGGTTTTCCAGCTTCGAGTAATCGAGCGTAAGTGTCCTTGAAAACAGGGTTACATTGCATGGCTGACATCATGGCCATGTACAAAACGGTTCTCACCTGTGCGCGGCCTCCTTGGATGACTCGTTTCCCTTTGTAGCGTCCGCTTTCTCGTGTAATAGGGGCGACGCCGATGAGTGAAGCCGCTTGTTTGTTGGTAATGTAGCCTAACTCAGGCACATTGCTGATGATAGACGCAGCGGCGATATTGCCAATACCAGGTACGCTTTGTAAGAGGGTATTTTTAGTTTGGTATTCGGGGCAATCTTCGATGAGTTTAACAAGCTTATTTTCAATCTTTGAGACCTGATTTTTTATCGCAGTCAGGATGGGTGTCATTGTCGAATGTAGGTGCTTAGGCAAAATTTGAATACGATTTTTCTCCATGGTCTGCATCGCGAGCAGCTGATTGCGGCGAATTACTAAGTCACTCATTAAACGTATGTTCTTAGCCTTTATGACCGTCAAATCAGGTTTAATGGCTTCACCATAATGGGCGATAAGCTGTACATCTAAGCGGTCATTTTTGGCTCTACGACCAATAGCACCGGCAAAGCGTTTGATATGAACAGGATTGGCACGAACAATAGGCAACTTGGCCTCGGTACACGCTAACACGAAGGGCATTTCTAGGCGCCCAGTCGCTTCGATAACGATACGCTGTGGGTTGTGTTTTTTGATAGTAGTTAAGGCCTGTTTGATACCCTTTTCGTTGTTTGGCACGGTAAAAAAGACATCGAGTGGACGGATGTAAATGTCGAGCTGTGATTTGCCAGTATCAACACCAATATTAATGTTTTGAAGTGGGTTTGTATTCATAATAAGCTAGCTCTTGCTTGCGAAATGCGGGTTCGAGACCCAGTCGACTATTCGAGGTTTATGCTTGGAGTCCTATGAGGCGTTCATGTTTGTTATCGGTCTCTCGACAGAGGAGCCAGCGTTCAACCGAACTGCCACATAGAAAGCTTTAGTTGCCGCTAAAGCCTGGGTCTCACTTTACCCTTTTGGCTTGCTTATTATCCATACAAGCGTTTAAGGCGGATTCGCAACGCTTGGCAGTTTCGCTTCGCTCAAGT
>NZ_JBKOUD010000031.1:0-1993 GCF_046765975.1 Shewanella mytili
GCACGTTTGCTGATGCAAGTATAATGTGGGCAAGTAAGTGGTACCTGGGCTAGTTGAAATACCGAATTAATAAAGCCTTGCAGCGCTCGCAGTGGCATAGCGAAAACACGTTTAACCATCAGCGCTGTGGTAATGGCTAAGTCGCTAAATACGCGAGGGCGACCTTTTCCAAGTTGCTCGGCCTTGGCTTTCCACTGGGCGATAGCGTCCTCATCAATCCAGAAGGTCAGCGAGCCACGATTGATTAGGGCTTGGTTGTATTGCTTCCAGTTAGTTATTTTATAGCGAAGTTTTGGCACGGTTAAGGGGTTAGTTGATAGGTTATGCCGATCAGATCAGCGGCTACCGTTTTAGTTCAACCGATTTAGGAAACAAAGCCCTAATGAACCAAAACGGGAGACAATATCGCCAATATGGCGTGATTCAAAATAATTCATCGGCAAACGTAGTAAGTGCCTGAGCAAGTTTACACCCATTTGCATATTGAGTAGGCTTGAAAGGCGCAAGATCAACCAACTACGTACAGCGTTAGTGACTACCGAAATAATGGTAACTAGAGCAAAGCCAATCGCTAACACTGTAAGTAATGGCTTATCAAAACTGATTAAGACTTCATCCACCACCCACTGCATATAATAGGGTGTCATTAAAGCAAAGAGTTGCAGTACCAAAGATAAACCGATGAGTTTGACTAAGCCTGATTTTAAGCCCGACATAGAAGGCCACAATTGGGTAAACTTCATTTTGGCTTTATCTTCTTTTATTTCAAATTTACTGGTAGGGGTAAGCTCTAAACAAATACCTGTAAAGTGTTTGCTAAATTCTACCGTTGTTAGCGTGCGTTTACCAACAGCAGGATCATTGATCGCAAACTTGGCACTAGCGCCTTTACCTGAAACCTTGGTTAACACAACAAAGTGATTCATATCCCAATGCAGAATACAGGGTGTTTGTAGTTTATGGACCTCATCAATAGGGCACTGCAAAGCACGACTAGCTAAACCTAGACTGTCACCCAACTCAATAAGTTGTTGAAGGTTCATTCCTTTTAGATTTGCTGAAAGGCATATCAAGTTGATAACCATAATAGCTAGCGACCATTGCCAATGAGGCAAGACCGCATTCTGCAATTTCAGATTGGAGAATGAGAGGGGTAGTATTACCTACTGCAAAAGATATTAACTTGCTAGGAGTATCCATTTATAAGATCACTAAGTTTCATTTTTATAACCATTTATACAAAAATAACAAACCCTTTCCGTCATAAGCTGCAAAAAGTTGAAATCTAAATGATGACTCAATTGTGGCTCATTATTTCTATAATTTAAACAAACAACTAAAACCGCAGTTATTCATCTACTTTTTCAAGAGAGAAAAGTATATCTATATATTTCTGAAGATACATACCACTTAATGAGCAAATAACAATAATCAACTCTATTGGCATGTTTGTAAATTTCGCTAAAATCGCTCCCGTTCCGGCACCTAAGATAATGCTATTAATAATTACATTAGAAAATTTAGGAGTTAATGCACAGTTACAATGAGGACAGTTGAAAAAATCATTTTTTGCGTTTTTTCTTATCCAATTGAAAGATATTTTTTTTCCGCATGACGGACAATTTCTTGAAAACAAAACTTTTCTCCTGTAAATGGGAGAGCTAGACGCACTCCCAAATAGACACTACTGTTACTCGCTAGAGCTTCGTAAAGCTGCACCAGTGGCACGGCTTTGTTTCCTAAATCGACTCAGCGAACAAATCCATCATAATTGTTTAAAGATCATACTACACAGTGAGTTTCAGGCATGTCTAGCCCTGTGAGCTTGTTCAACGCCTTTATCATCGCGTAAGTTTCTCCTACCTGACCGTTATAATTTCGCAGGCTCAATCTGCCACCAAGTAGTTGCTTCACTCTGTACATTGCTGTTTCTGAGATTGACCGCCGATGATAACCATACCGTTTTTTCCACTGTTTATTTGAACCATGAAGC
>NZ_JBKOUD010000032.1:0-1593 GCF_046765975.1 Shewanella mytili
ATCTGTGTGAACACTCACAACAAACACCATCGCTTTGGTAAGGAGGTGATCCAGCCCCAGGTTCCCCTAGGGCTACCTTGTTACGACTTCACCCCAGTCATGATCCACACCGTGGTAAACGCCCCCCCGAAGGTTAAGCTATCTACTTCTGGTGCAAACCACTCCCATGGTGTGACGGGCGGTGTGTACAAGGCCCGGGAACGTATTCACCGTGGCATTCTGATCCACGATTACTAGCGATTCCGACTTCATGGAGTCGAGTTGCAGACTCCAATCCGGACTACGAACAGCTTTCTGGGTTCCGCTCCACGTCGCCGCTTTGCTTCCCTCTGTACTGTCCATTGTAGCACGTGTGTAGCCCTACTCGTAAGGGCCATGATGACTTGACGTCGTCCCCACCTTCCTCCGGTTTATCACCGGCAGTCTCCCTACAGTTCCCGGCATTACCCGCTGGCAAGTAAGGATAAGGGTTGCGCTCGTTGCGGGACTTAACCCAACATTTCACAACACGAGCTGACGACAGCCATGCAGCACCTGTCTCAGAGTTCCCGAAGGCACCAATCCATCTCTGGAAAGTTCTCTGGATGTCAAGAGTAGGTAAGGTTCTTCGCGTTGCATCGAATTAAACCACATGCTCCACCGCTTGTGCGGGCCCCCGTCAATTCATTTGAGTTTTAACCTTGCGGCCGTACTCCCCAGGCGGTCTACTTAATGCGTTAGCTTGAGAGCCCAGTGTTCAAGACACCAAACTCCGAGTAGACATCGTTTACGGCGTGGACTACCAGGGTATCTAATCCTGTTTGCTCCCCACGCTTTCGTGCCTGAGCGTCAGTCTTTGTCCAGGGGGCCGCCTTCGCCACCGGTATTCCTCCAGATCTCTACGCATTTCACCGCTACACCTGGAATTCTACCCCCCTCTACAAGACTCTAGTCTGCCAGTTCCAAATGCGATTCCCAGGTTAAGCCCGGGGCTTTCACATCTCGCTTAACAAACCGCCTGCGCACGCTTTACGCCCAGTAATTCCGATTAACGCTCGCACCCTCCGTATTACCGCGGCTGCTGGCACGGAGTTAGCCGGTGCTTCTTCTGTCAGTAACGTCAATTGATGAGGGTATTAACCTCACCACCTTCCTCCTGACTGAAAGTGCTTTACAACCCGAAGGCCTTCTTCACACACGCGGCATGGCTGCATCAGGGTTTCCCCCATTGTGCAATATTCCCCACTGCTGCCTCCCGTAGGAGTCTGGACCGTGTCTCAGTTCCAGTGTGGCTGATCATCCTCTCAGACCAGCTAGAGATCGTCGCCTAGGTGAGCCTTTACCTCACCTACTAGCTAATCCCACCTGGGCTTATCCATTCGCGCAAGGACCTAAGTTCCCCTGCTTTCCCCCGTAGGGCGTATGCGGTATTAGCAGTCGTTTCCAACTGTTATCCCCCTCGAATGGGCAAATTCCCAGGCATTACTCACCCGTCCGCCGCTCGTCATCTTCAAAAGCAAGCTTTTGAAATGTTACCGCTCGACTTGCATGTGTTAGGCCTGCCGCCAGCGTTCAATCTGAGCCATGATCAAACTCTTCAATTGAAAGTTTTTT
>NZ_JBKOUD010000034.1:0-1379 GCF_046765975.1 Shewanella mytili
CACAGATGATTTACCGAATAACGGCGCTTATTGCTCTGATTCAGCTTCTCGATTAACGAGAGTGTTTCATGGAGTCCGACATCAACAGAGCAGAAGCTTTTTTTAAGATTTCCTTCTCTAATTCAAGGTGTTTAATTTGCTTCTTCAATTCACGAATTTCACGTTGCTCAGGTGTCATAGGCGCTGCCTGCGGTGTTTTCCCCGCACGTTCTTCTCGCAATTGTTTAACCCATTTGCCCAGAGTTGAATAACCCACTCCCATGGCTTCGGCCGCTTCTCTATTCGTATAACCTTGGTCAACAACCAGTTGTGCTGTTTCCAGTCTGAATTCAGGGCTGAAATTCGGGCCTTTTTTCTTTGTCATTTTGTCACCTAACGTTGTTATGCTGCCATCATAGCAGCTCTAATTAGGTGGCCAAATTCACTATGCCACTACACTATGCATTCCATGACCTTCCATCACATTAAACATGCTCTTATTCGGCTCAGATGTAAATGTTGCCTTATTATTTTCCATTCTATATGCCAATCCAAACTTCAAAGATGCTTTAGGCGTTGTTTCATGGAATTTAAAGACCTTAATATCTAAGCTGCTAGCTTTCTGACGGCGCACTCCGAAAAGTAGCTCTTCATTTACATCAGGTACCTCTACCTCAATACGTTCTTCATTTCCATCCAACTCAAGAGTCAAAGGAACCATTGAACAAAGTATCTGATTCTTAAGCGCAATGTAAATATCGTCAATGACTACGTCTGGCTTGAGCTTTAAAGAGATATTAGTTCCACAAGCTCTATCTACAGGTCTAAAAACCGTATAGTCTTTTAAATTTTCAAGTTGAACATTAAACTCGAAACCCCGCGCACATTGAGCGTCATTGGGTTTGCCTCTGTAATTTTCAAATGCCGCAGTAGATACTGTAGCAATGTCTGAAATAGTGAAGATGTAGTGGCATACTGAATTTGGCCATCTAATTAGAGCTGCTATGATGGCGGCATTAGAAAGTTAGGTGACAAAATGACAAAGAAACAAGGCCCGAATTTCAGCCCTGAATTCAGACTGGAAACAGCACAACTGGTTGTTGACCAAGGTTATACGAATAGAGAAGCGGCCGAAGCCATGGGAGTTGGTTATTCAACTCTGGGCAAATGGGTTAAACAATTGCGAGAAGAACGTGCGGGGAAAACCCCGCAGGCAGCGCCTATGACGCCCGAGCAACGTGAAATTCGTGAATTGAAGAAGCAAATTGAAAGCCTTGAATTAGAGAAGGAAATCTTAAAAAAGGCTTCTGCTCTGTTGATGTCGGACTCCATGAAATACTCTCGTTAATCGAGAAGCTGAATCAGAGCAATAAGCGCCGTTATTCGGTAAATCATCTGTG
>NZ_JBKOUD010000035.1:0-1330 GCF_046765975.1 Shewanella mytili
AGAGGAAATTGTTGGGACAATAGTCCTATGGAACGCTTCTTCAGAAGCCTTAAAACTGAATGGGTTCCAACGACAGGTTACGTGAGCTTTACGAAAGCAAAGCAGAAGATTGGTGAATATATTCATGGCTATTACAGCCGACTGAGACCGCATTCGTACAACGGTGGTTTAACGCCAAATGAATCGGAAAAACGTTACTGGAATAGCTACAACTATGTGGCCAAAATGACTTGACCACTACAATTGCGCTTCTTGGAATCGTCAGAGGACTGTTTAACCGGTAATCGCGAGCCACACGATTAATAGCACTTGGGCTCAGCGTCAGGCCGTTCTGCCACCAGGAGTAATACCCACTACGCGATACCTTGAGCACCTCAACCATTCGCTTGAGAGAAAAATGGTGCTGATGCTCAGAATGAGCTTAAATCTGGCTACTTTGGGTTCTAAGCGAAGTAGGTAGCTGTAGATTCAAATGGACAAATCTTACGTTTGTTCAGCAAGTTGGCGTTTAAGCTTTGCAACCTCCGCAGCAAGATCTTCCACCCTAGACGTGGTATTGGATAATTCTCCAGCACTAGAGCGCCAATTGTAGAGCAAAGATTAGGTTCACGCGCTGCTGCGGCGACACCAATCTTTTGAGCGAACTTGAGTGCTTCGGCTTTTAATTCTTGAGTATGGATTTTGCGGGGTTGCTTTGTTGACATACTTCACCTCAATAAGCGAGGTTACTCACTTAGCGAGATGTCCAAAAGTACCGGAGCGGATCAATCAAATCAGAATGGTTAAAATAGTGTAAAGTTAGAGCGCGGCTAATTGACATAAAGTAAAAACAAAGGCAAGATTATGTCCTTTTTTATAAAAGGATGTAACAAATGCTGTGCAGGGAAGTCAGTAAAGAAACTCTTTCAAATATAAAAACATTCAATTTTTTTCAATTCGACAATACTCCATGGCTTTGTTTCCTAAATCGGTTGAACTAAAACGGTAGCCGCTGATCTGATCGGCATAACCTATCAACTAACCCCTTAACCGTGCCAAAACTTCGCTATAAAATAACTAACTGGAAGCAATACAACCAAGCCCTAATCAATCGTGGCTCGCTGACCTTCTGGATTGATGAGGACGCTATCGCCCAGTGGAAAGCCAAGGCCGAGCAACTTGGAAAAGGTCGCCCTCGCGTATTTAGCGACTTAGCCATTACCACAGCGCTGATGGTTAAACGTGTTTTCGCTATGCCACTGCGAGCGCTGCAAGGCTTTATTAATTCGGTATTTCAACTAGCCCAGGTACCACTTACTTGCCCACATTATACTTGCATCAGCAAACGTGC